>NZ_JAATEP010000003.1:0-435228 GCF_012034275.1 Nonomuraea composti
GGCCAGCGGCGCAAGGAAGCGAAGAAGGCACAGGTGGAGGCCGAGTTCGAGCAACTGTCCGAGGAGCCGACGGCCGGTGGCTTCCCTGTGCCGCCGCTCGACCTGCCGCACTACCACGGCGTCCAGCGGGATCGCGTCTGACGGACCTCAGGCCAGGCCGAGCAGGGCGGGGATGCTCGCCACGCCCGGCAGGAGGTGGGTGTGGCGGACGGCGCCGAGGGTGGCGGCGTCCTGGCTGCCGGTGAGGACGCCGGCCACGACGCGGGCGCCGGCGTTCGTGCCGGCTTGCAGGTCGCGGACGGTGTCGCCGGCGGTCAGGACGCGGCCGACGTCGTGCACGCCGGTCGCCTCCATCGCCCGGAAGATCATGTACGGGGCCGGCCGCCCGGTGGTGACGTCGTCCACGCACACGACCGCGTCGAGGACGCCGTGCTCCCAGCCGACCACCTTCAGCAGCTCGGTGGTGACCTCGCGATCGAAGCCCGTGGTGAGCGCCACCTTGACGCCCGCGGCGCGCAACGTGCCGATCGCCTCGGGGACGCCGGGCAGCGGCGCGGGCGGCCGGGCGGCATAGGCGGCACCGAGCCGGGCACGGAAGTCGGCGAAGGCGGCGTCGATCACCTCGGCTGCCGGTTCGCCGGTCAGCAGGGCGGCGATGGCCTCGCGCTTGTCGGCGCCCATCCAGCGCTCGATGTCGGCGGCCGACGGTGTGCCGCCCGCCGCCCGCACGGCCTCCTCCAGGGCGAGGTAGACGGCGCCGTGCTCTTCCACGGTGGTGCCGGCGATGTCGAGGACCGCCAGTTCGATCACGGGGTTTCTCCTTGCGCGGCTCGCGCGGCGAGCGGGTGGCTGGGGCTGCGCAGCAGCGCGGGGTGGGCCTGCTGCGAGTTGTCGATGGTGAACGAGACGAGGTCGGGCCGGTAGCGGTCGTCGGAGAACTCGACGGGCTCGCCGGCGGCGGAGGAGGTCTGGCGGCGCTCGCGCAGCAGGGGCGCGCCGCGCGGGATGCCGAGGAGCGCGGCGTCCGTGTCGTCGGCGCCGACGGCGTCGATGACGTGGCGGGCCCGGCTGAGGTCGACGCCGCGTCCGCTGAGGTAGGCGAACACCGACCCGGAGTCGCAGTCGAAGTCGAACAGCAACCGCCCTATGGGCCAGACGAACGTGGTGCGCTCGACCATGGCGGGCAGGTCGTCCATGAGCCTCAGCCGCAGCATCTCCACGACCGGCTCGCCCTCCTCCAGCCCGAGCGCGTCGCACGCCTCCTGGCCGGCCGGGCGGCGGGCGATCTCGAGGGTGCGCTGCCCGGGCGTGCGGCCCATGAGCTGCACCCAGCGCGAGAACGACAGGAAGGTCTCGAACGGCTGGGGCATGCTCTGGCTGCGGACGACGGGAGGCTTGCCGCGCCCGCCGCCGATGAGGCCCTCGGCGCGCAGCGTGGCGAGGGCCTGGCGGATGGGGCCGCGCGAGATGCCCCACTGCTCGCACAGGTGCGACTCGGAGGGGATGGCCGCGCCCACCGGCAGCTCGCCGGAGCTGATGCGGCGGCGCAGGTCCGACGCGACGCGTTCGTGGAGAGGTGCGTCCATGCAACTTGACCATACAGGAGTGCGCACACTCCACGAAAGCCTGATCCCGCCTTCACCTGCGAAAATGACGGCCAGGCAAACGTGAGATGACATGTCCGGTCCGGGATTGACGCCGCCGGGCGGCGAGCGGCAGCGTACCTGTCATGACAAGTCACTTGCCGCGGGACACGTCCCTCGGCGCGGCCGATCTCGTGGTCGTGGGCGCGGGCATCGTGGGGCTGGCCCACGCCGTGGACGCCGTGGCCCGCGGGCTGTCCGTCGTCGTGGTCGAGCGGGACGAGCGCGCCGTCGGCGCCTCGGTACGCAACTTCGGCCACGGCTGCTTCACCGCCCAGGACGGCGACGCCCTGCGGTACGCGATGGCCGCCAGGACCGCCTGGCTGCGCCTGGCCAAGGAGGCGGGGCTCCGGCTCGACGAGAGCGGCACCGTCGTGGTGGCCCGCGCCGACGACGAGTACGCGGTGCTGCGCGAGTTCGCCGCCGCCCGCGACGGGCAGGTCGTGCTGCTCGACGGCCGCCGCGTGGCCGAGCGGGTGCCGGTCGGCGCCGGGGTGGTCGGGGGTGCCTGGCTGCCGCTGGACGTACGGGTGGATCCGCGCGAGGCCGTGCACGCCATCGCCGCCTGGCTGGCCGGGCAGGGCGTGCGCTTCCACTGGGCCACCACCGCGCACCTCGTCGAGCCCGGCCTGGTGATCACCAGCCGCGGCCGGATCAGGGCCGGGCACGTGGTGCTGGCCGTCGGCCACGACGTGGACCGGCACTTCCCCGGCCTGGCCGAGCGCGCCGGGCTGCGCCGCTGCGTCCTGCGCATGCTGCGGGTCGCCGACCCGCACGGCCGCCGCGTCGACCCGGCCGTGCTGTCCGGCTTCTCCCTCCTGCGGTACGCCGGCTTCGCCGCCTGCCCGACCGGGCCCGCGCTGCGCGCCCGCCTGGAGCGGGAACGCCCCGAGCTGACCGGCATCGGCCTGAACCTTATGCTCACCCAGCGCCCCGACGGCGACCTCATCGTCGGCGACACCCACGCCTACGCCGTCACGCCCGAGCCGTTCGGCGCCGACGAGCTCGACCGGCACATCCTGGACGAGGCCGCCCGCCTGCTCGGGTCCGGGCCGCTGGCGGTGCGCGAGCGGTGGCGCGGCGTCTACGCCTCGGCACCCGACCCGTTCCTGATCGCCGCCCCGATGCCGGGCGTGCGCGTCGTGTCGGTCACCTCCGGCATCGGCATGACCACCGCCCTGGGCCTGGCCCCCGAGATCCTCGACGACCTGCTGGCCTGACCAGCCCTTTTCCAGGAGATACCTATGCGCGCACGACCTGCCCTGGCCGCCCTGGCCGTGCTCCCGGCCCTGCTGCTGACCGGGTGCGGCGGCGGTGAGGCCACCACGGCCGCCTCGTCGACCTGCCCGAACGGGAAGATCCGCTTCGGCGTGGAGCCGTACGAGGACCCGGCCAAGCTCAAGCCCGCCTACGAGACGCTGGCCGCCGCGCTCCAGAAGACGCTGAACTGCCCGGTCGAGCTGAAGGTCGTCGAGGACTACTCGGCCGAGGTGCTGGCCATGCGCAACGGCCGGCTGGAAATGGCGCAGTTCGGCCCGCTCGGGTACGTCTTCGCCAGCACCAAGGCCGACGCCCAGCCCGTCGCCTCCTTCGCCGACGCCAAGGGCGCCCTGACCACCTACACCGCCGGCATCTGGGTGCCCGCCGACTCGCCGATCACCTCCGTCAAGGACCTGAAGGGCAGGTCGCTGGCGCTGTCCAGCCCCGGCTCGACCTCAGGGGACGCCCTGCCCCGTTACGCGCTCAAGACGCAGGGCGTGGCAGAAGCCGATGTCAAGATCGACTACGCGGGCGGCCACCCGGAGGCGCTGCTCGCCCTGACCAACGGCAAGGTGGACGCCGCCGAGATCAACAGCCAGCAGCTCGCCACCGTCCAGGCAGAAGGCGGCTTCGACCCCGCCAAGTACCGTCAGATCTGGACCTCCGACCCCATCCCGAACGACCCGATCACCGTGCACGGCAAGCTCGACCCCGCCGTCCGGCAGGCGATCACGTCGGCGCTGCTCAAGCTCGGGCCGGCCGACGTCGCCAAGGTCGGCGCCTTCCTCGACGTGAACCCGCCCGGGCCGCTCGTCGCCGTGCGCAAGGAGACGTACCAGCCGCTGTTCGACCTGGCCACCGCCCTCAACCTGACCGAGAAGGACGTATGACCATGACCTCGCCGACGTGGCCCGCCCCGCCACAGGTGGCGGCGAGGCTCGGCAGAGCCGCGTTGCACGTGCGCGGGCTGCGGAAGTCGTTCGCCGGCCGGACCGTCCTGGACGGTCTCGACCTGAGCCTCGCGCCCGGCGAGTTCCTCGCCCTGCTCGGCGCGAACGGCAGCGGCAAGTCCACCGCGCTGCGCTGCGCCGTCGGCCTGGAACGCCCCGACGGGGGCGAGATCCTGGTGCACGGCCGGCCCGCCGCGCCGCCGGATGGCGATGATCTTCCAGCAGATCCACCTCGTCCACCGCCGCACCGCGCTGGACAACGTCTGCGCCGGCGCCCTCGGACGGCTGCCGCTGCGCCGCTCGCTCGCCCCGCTCCTGTTCCCGCGCGAGCTGCGCGAGGAGGCCATGGTGTGCCTGGACCGCGTGGGCATGGCCGACCGGGCCGCCGAGCCGGCCGGGCGGCTGTCGGGCGGCCAGCGCCAGCGGGTCGCGATCGCCCGCGCCCTGTGCCAGCGGGCGGAGATCATCCTGGCCGACGAGCCGGTCTCCGCCCTCGACCCGGCCGCGGCCGAGCAGGTGGTCGCGCTCCTCGCCGACCTCGCCCACGAGCAGGGCCTGGCCGTCGCCGCCGTGCTGCACCAGCCCGACCTGGCCCGCCGGCACGCCGACCGCGTCACGGGGCTCCTGCACGGCCGCGCCACGCTCGACACCCCGGCCGCCGCCCTCACCGCCACCGACCTCGCCACCCTGTACGCCCCCGATCACCAGCACCACCCGGACGCCGACCAGGAGCACCAGTGAGCACCAGCGCGGGCGCGCTGCCGCCGGACAGCCGCCTCACCCCGCCCCGCCGGCGCCCGGTCACCACGCTCACCGCCGCCGTCACCGTGGCCGTCGTGCTCGCCCACGTGCTGGCCTGGAACGGCACCGAGTTCTCCCCCGCCGCCCTCGTCCAGGGCTGGCGCGGGATGGCCGACTTCGCCGGGCAGGCCCTGCCGCCGGACCTGTCATGGGACGGGGTGCTGCGGCCCGGCCTCCAGGCGGCGCTCGTCACGCTGGGCATCGGCCTGCTGGGCACCACGTTCTCGGTGCCGTTCGCGCTGGTGCTGGCATTGCTCGCGGCGCGCACGACGGCGCCGAACCGCTGGGCCTACCAGGCGGCCCGCTCGGTGCTGTCGTTCCTGCGCGCCGTGCCGGACGTCGTGTTCGCGCTGGTCTTCGTCACCGCCGTGGGGCTCGGCCCGTTCGCCGGCGTGCTGGCGCTGATCTTCCACAACACGGGGGTGATGGGCAAGCTGTGGGCCGAGGCGATGGAGGAGATCGACCTCGGCCCGCGCGACGCGCTGCGCGTCGGCGGCGCGTCGGGCGTCCAGGCCGCGGCGCACGCGGTGCTGCCCGCCGTGCTGCCGCAGTTCGTGGGGCTGCTGCTCTACCGCTTCGACGTGAACGTGCGCTCGTCCCTGGTGCTCGGCCTGGTGGGCGCGGGCGGCATCGGCTTCCTGGTCAACCAGTCGATCAAGCTCTTCCGGTTCGACGAGATGGTGACGCACCTGGCGATCGTCATGGTGCTCGTGGTCGCGGTGGACCAGCTCTCGGCGTACGTGCGCCGCCGCGTCGGCGGTTAGCGCGGGTCACACGGCCAGCGTGCGGCCGTGCTCGCCGCCCTCCACGGCCTGGACGTAGACGCGGGCGACGTCGGCCGCCGGAGTGCCGCCTTCGGGGTCCATGCCCAGGTCGAGGAGGGTTTCGCGGACCCAGCCGGGGCTGACGGCGTTCAGCCGGATCCCGCGCGGCATCTCGATCGCGGCGGCCCCGACGAACGCTTCCAGGCCGGCGTTGACGAGGTGCCCGAGCGAGCTGCCCGGGATCGGCGCGGCGAAGCGCCCGCTGGTGATCGTGACGGAGCCGCCGTCACGGACGTGGGCGAGTGCTCTGCGCACCAGCGTCACCTGGCCGATGAGCTTGCCCTGGAGCCCGCGCCAGTAGTCCTCGTCGGATGCCGTGTCCAGGGAGCTGAGGCCGCCGCTGGCGGCGCAGCACACGACCGCGTCCACCGGGCCGGTCTCGGCGAGCAGGGCGCCGATGGAGGCGGGGTCGTCCATGTCCACGCGGGGTGAGGTGTTGCGGGACGCGCGGACCACGTCGTGGCGTGCCTCCAGCGCTTGGGCGACCGCGCCGCCGATGGTTCCCGTCGCACCGATCACGATGACTTTCACGCTGCTCCTCCGTTGGGAAAGGGTTCGCAGGACAGACTGCGGCCGGCCGGCGGACCTCAGCCAGCCATCCGCCGTGCCTACACCTGACAGGTGCAGGCACCGGGCCCGCCGACCGGCGATACTGGCCCGCATGGACACATCGGGTGAGCTGGGCGAGTTCCTGCGATCGAGGCGGGCGCGGCTGCGTCCCGAGGACGCCGGGCTGCCGACGTTCGGCGGCCGGCGCCGCGTGCCGGGGCTGCGGCGCGAGGAGCTGGCCCAGCTCGCCGGCGTGAGCGCCGGCTACTACACCCGCCTGGAGCAGGGGCAGAGCCCGAACGCCTCCGACGCCGTGCTCGACGCCGTCGCCCGCGTGCTGCGCCTGGACGAGGCCGAGCGGGCCCACCTGTACGCGCTGGCCAGGCCGAAGGCGAAGGCGCGGCCCCGGGCGGCCAGGCCCGAGCGGGCCCGGCCCGGCGTAAGGCTCATGATCGGCTCGTTCGGGGACGTGCCCGCGCTGGTCATGGGCCGCTTCCTCGACGTCCTGGCCTGGAACCCGATGGCGCACGCGCTGCTGGCCGGGCACCTCGATCCCGACGCGCCCGACCGTCCCGCCGACCGGCCCAACATCGCGCGGATGTTGTTCCTCGACCCGCACATGCGGGAGCTGTACGGCGACTGGCCGGCCAAGGCCCGCTCGACGGTCGCGGACCTGCGGCTCATCGCGGGCCGGTACCCCGGCGCGCCGGGGCTGGCCGCCCTGGTGGGCGAGCTGACCGTGGGCAGCCCGGAGTTCGCGGCGCTGTGGGCTGCGCACGCGGTCGGCGACTGCGGCACCGACCCGCGCACCTACCACCATCCGGTGGTGGGCACGATGGAGCTGCTCACCGAGTTCATGACGCTGCCGAACGACGACGGGCAGCGCGTGGCCGTGTTCAACGCCGAGCCCGGCTCGCCGTCGGAGTCCGCGCTGAAGCTCCTCGCCGGCCTGACCGCCGCTCGGTGCCCGGCCGGGCTGGAGGCGCGCGAAGCCGGGCGGTGACCGCTCTCGGCCTGCTGCACCAGCTCGTACACGTGCCCTCTGAGCTGCGCGAAGCGCGGCAGCGAGCGGCCGCCCGCGCGCAGGTCCGCCGGGCCGGACCGGGCGGAGGCGTCACACCGCCGGCAACATCGCGATCCACGTGCCGGGGGCGGCAGTGCGGGCGGGGTGGTCAGCGGCGGAGGGCGACCAGTTCGCCCTTGCCGAGGTTGAGCGTGGTGACGGTCAGGGCCGGCTCGGCGAGGAGCAGGTCGCGGAGCGGGGCGATCTCCTCCGGGTGGGACAGGGCGTTGTCGGCCACCAGCACCCCGCCCTGGCGCAGCACCCGGAAGGGATGGGGCCACCAGGACGGGTACTCGGTGCGTTCGGCGTCGAGGAAGAGCAGGTCGACCGAGCCGTCCGGCAGGCCGGCGAGCGCGGTGCCGCCGTCGGCGACCCGGAACTCCACGTGCCCGGCCAGACCGGCCTCGGCGGTGGTGCGGCGGGCGTGCTCCTGGGCGGCGGCGTCGGTGTCGAGGCTGAGGACGTGGCCGCCGGTCGCCCGGGCGGCGTCGGCCAGCCACAGCGTGGACACGCCGCGGGAGGTGCCGACCTCCACCACGGCCCGCGCCCCGACGCTCTGCGCCAGGAACCACAGGAACTCCCCCGCGTCGGGCTCCAGGACCCGCCACCGGTCGAGCCGGTCCTGCTGGGCGGCGTCGTGCCGGGCCGCGGCTTCGTTCAGGGCCTCGATCGTCTTGCGTACTGTCTCGTCCACAGGAGAAGTGTGCCGTGGCCGCCGTTCCGTCGCGGCCCCGGGAGGCACCTGCGGCCACCAGGGGCCGCTACGCCGAGCGTGAGTAGGACAAGGGTGGCCGCGCCTGAGCCGACTGGAGCAGCTTGGCGCTGATCTGCTTGCGGGAGACGATGCCGAGCTTGGCGAACACCTTGCGCAGGTGCCACTCGACGGTGTGCGGGCTGATGAACAGCTGCGCGCCGATCTCGGGATTGGTCAGCCCCTCACCGGCGAGCCGGGCGATCTGCGCCTCCTGCGCGGTGAGCGCGGCCCGCTCCTCCACGGCCCGCCTGCGCACGGTCTCGCCGGTGGCCGACAGCTCGCGCCTGGCCCGCTCGGCGAACGCCTCCACCCCCATCCCGGCCAGCGACTCGTACGCGATGCCGAGCTGCTCGCGCGCGTCGACGCGGCGGCCCTCCCTGCGCAGCCACTCGCCGTAGAGCAGGTGGGCGCGGGCGAGCGTGGTGCGGACCTCGGTACGGCCGAGCCGCTCGATCGCCTCGCGGTACAGGGCCTCGGCGGCCTGGCCCTCGCTCACCTGGGCGCGCGCGCAGGCGGAGGTGCCGAGCGCCCAGTCGGTGCCGGTGGCCTGCGCCATCTCGTCGAGCGTGCGGGCGACCTCGGCGGCGCGGGGCCGCCGCCCGCTCCTGGCGGCGGCCTCGACGAGCTCGACCATGGACCTCATGTACGTGCCGCCGAGCGCCTGGGGGTGCTCGGCGCCGCGCTCGGCCGCCACGTACGCCTCCTCGTAGCGGCCGAGGCCGTTGCCGAGCACGGCGTTCGCCCATTGGGTGGCGGTGCGCACCTTGCCCTCGCCCTGGATGGCGGTGTCGCGCGTGATGGCCTCGCTGACCTGGCGCATCGTGGTCTCCCTGCCGCGCCACGCCTCCAGGACGAGGGCCGCGTACTGGGCCAGGAAGCGGCTGCCCGTCACCTCGCCGATCGTGGCCGCCTCGGCCACCAGCGTTTCCGCGACGCTGAGCTCGCCGGCCAGGACGCGGTTCGCGACGAGCATGTGCAGCGCCGACGGCAGCACGGACAGCGCTCCCGTCTCGCGGGCGAGGCCGGCCAGCCGCGCGGAGAGCACCGACCAGCTGTCGAAGTCCCACACGTTGTGGGCCATCCGGGAGGCGAACGGCAGCCAGCCGAGCCCTTCCTCCCTGGTCACCGCGTCGGCGCGGAAGGCGTCGAGGGCCCGGCGCACCAGCGGCACGCCCGCCGCGTACCCTTCGGTGGCCGACCGGGCCACGCCGTTCAGCAGCAGGTCGTGGCGCGGCGGCGGCGGGCCGGCAGGCGCGGCGAGCGTGGCCGCGGCGATGTCGGCGGCCTGAGCGCCGTCGGGCAGGTGGCCGGCGGTCATGGCGGCGTTCAGCGCGTCGCGGTAGGTCTCGCGGGCCAGGCCCGCGTCCAGCGGCTCCAGCCGCTTGCCGGCCTTGAGCAGCAGCGGCAGGGAGGCGCCGGCGCTGGTGGAGGCGAACGTGATCTGGCCGCGCAGCAGGTCGGCCTGGGCGCGGTCGCGCTCGTCGAGCGGGCTCAGCTCCGCCGCGTCCAGCAGCTCGTACGCGGCGTCGAACCCGCCGGCCCGGTACTTGGCCCGGGCCGCGGCCAGCCCTCTGACGCCGCGGCGCGCGGGATCGGGCGTCAGCTCGGCGGCCCGCTCCAGGAACGCCGCCGCCGCGGCCACGCCGCCGCGCGCCTGCGCCCGGCCGGCCGAGCGCTCCAGCTCGGCGGCCACCTCCTCGTCGGGGCCCGCCGCCGCGTTGGCGAGGTGCCAGGCGCGCCGGTCGGGGTCGGCGTCGGGGTCGGTGGCGTCGGCCAGCGCGCGGTGCACCCGCTGCCGGTCCTCCAGCGCGGCCACCCGGTAGGTCGCCGAGCGGACGAGGGGGTGGCGGAAGCGCACCCGTGTCCCGATGGTGATCAGCCCGGCCGCCTCCGCCGGCGCCGCCGCGCTCGCCTCGATGCCGAGCAGCTTGGCCGCCCGGGTCAGCAGGGTGACGTCGCCCACCGGCTCGGCCGCGGCGACGAGCAGGAGCTGCTGCGTCTCGGGCGGCAGCGGGCGGAAGCGGCGCAGGAAGCTCTGTTCGATCTGGCCGGCCAGCGGCCGGGTGCCGGGCCGGCCGAACCCGCCCGCCAGCTCCGCCGCACTCAGCCCGCGCGGCAGCTCCAGCAGGGCCAGCGGGTTGCCCTGCGCCTCGGCCACGATGCGGTCCCTGACCCGCTCGTCGAGCCGGCCGGGCGTCACCGAGTCGAGCAGGGCGCGCGCGTCCGTGTCGTTCAGCCGCGTCACCTCAAGCTGCGGCAGCCCGGTCAGCTCGCCGTCCAGGCAGGGCTCGCGGACGGCGAGCACCAGCCCGACCCGCTCGGCGAGCAGGCGCCGCGCGACGAACGCGAGGGTCTGCGCGGAGACCTGGTCCAGCCACTGCGCGTCGTCGACGAGGCACACCAGCGGCTCCTGCTCGGACACGTCGGACAGCAGGCTCAGCACCGCCAGCCCGACCAGGAAACGGTCGGGCGGCGTGCCCGCGCTCAGGCCGAACGCCGTGGCGAGCGCCGCGCGCTGCGGCGCGGGCAGCCGGTCGAGGCGGTCGAGGAACGGGGCGCAGAGCTGGTGCAGCCCGCCGTAGGCCAGCTCCATCTCCGACTCCACGCCGGCCGCCCTGGCGGTGCGGCAGCCGGCCGCGCTGTCGCGGGCGTGCTCCAGCAGCGCGGTCTTGCCGATGCCGGCCTCGCCGCGCAGCACCAGCACCGCGCCGCGGCCGGCCTGCACGGTGGCGACGAGCCGGTCCAGGGTCTCGCGTTCGAGCCGCCGGCCGCGTAGCGACGATCGGGCTTCCCTGCTCATTTCAGGCACCGCCTCCACCAACGGAACGAGGACGCCGAAGTGGGGGGAGGCGACCGGTTTTGATTTTATGTGTCGCGGTGCCCGCGCCGGCCGTCCGATGACCCGTTGAATCGGCGGCCCGTACGGTGACCTGCGCGTGTTGCACCGTCTCTCGCATCGAGGCGATCGAACGGCTCGGCCGCACCCGCATGCGCGACGGCCTCGCCCGCGCCCACCTGCTCCACGGCGAGTAGCTGCGCCGCGAAGGGCGTACGGACGACGCGGCGCAGCCGCTGCACACCGCGTGCGAGCTGTTCGCGGCCATGGGGATGGAGGGGTTCGCCGGGCGGGCCGAGCGCGAGCCGCTCGCCGCCCGCCTGTACGTCAGCCCGCGCACCGTCGAGTACCACCTCGGCAAGGTGTTCACCAAGCTCGGCATCACCTCCCGCCGCCAGCTCGGACGGGCCTCGTGACCGGCGGGCCGGACTACCGGTGGCGCCTGCGCGAGGTGATGGCCGCGCGGGGCCTGTTCTCGACGACCGCCCTGCGCCCGCTGCTGGCCGAGCGCGGCATCGGCCTGTCGCCGAGCCAGGTGTACCGGCTGGTGGCGGAGAAGCCGGAACGGCTCAGCCTGCGCACGCTCGTGGCCCTGCTCGACATCCTCGACTGCGCCATGGACGACCTCATCGAGCCGCTGCCGTCCCGGGCCGGCCGCCGGGGCGGACCAGGCCGCTCTCGTAGGCCAGGATGACGAGCTGCACCCGGTCGCGCACCTCCAGCTTGGCGATCGCCCTGGTGATGTGGGTCTTTGCGGTGAGCGGGCTGATGAAGAGCCGCTCGGCGATCTCGTTGTTGGACAGCCCCAGCGCCACGAGCCGCACCGCCTCCAGCTCCCGCGCCGTCAGGACGTCCAGCCGCCGGTCCGCGCCCGGCGAGAGGTCCTGCCGGTGGGCGAACTGCTCGACCACGCGCCGCGTCACGCCCGGCGACAGCAGCGCGTCGCCCGCGGCGACGGCGGCCACCGCCCGGCGCAGCTCGGCCGGCTCGACCTCCTTGGTGAGGAAGCCGCTGGCGCCGGCGCGCAGGGCGGCGAAGACGTGCTCGTCGCTGTCGAACGTGGTCAGGATGACGACCCGGCAGCCCGCGGCGCCCGGCTCCGCGAGGATGCGGCGGGTGGCGGTGATGCCGTCGGTGCCCGGCATGCGGATGTCCATGAGGATGACGTCGGGGCGGGTGCTCGCGGCCAGCCGCACGGCCTCGTCGCCGTCGCCGGCCTCGCCGACGACCGTGATGTCCTTGGAGCGGGCCAGCAGGCTGCGGAAGCCGGCCCGGACGAGAGCCTGGTCGTCGGCGAGGAGCACCCTGATCGTCATGCCGCCGAGCCTGCCACAGTGCCTGCCCCAGTGCCTGCCACAGGGATCTCGGCCCGGACGGCGAAGCCGCCGGGCACCGGCCCCGCGGTGAGCACGCCCCCGAGCGCGCTCACCCGCTCGCGCATGCCGGCCAGGCCGTGCCCCTCGGTCACCTCGGCGGCGCCCCGGCCGTCGTCGGTGACCTCGACGGTGACCGACTCCGGCCGGTAGCCGATCGTCACCCCGGCCCTGCTCGCGCCCGCGTGCTTGATCGTGTTGGCCAGCGACTCCTGGACGACGCGGTAGACGGCGATGGCGGGCACGGCCGGGACGGCGGCCGGGTCGCCGCGCTCGTCCAGCGTCACCTCCAGGCCGGCGGCGCGGGCGTCGGCGACGAGCGTGCGCAGGCCGGCCAGGTCGGGCTGCGGCGCGGTGTCGCCCGAGTCGTCACGCAGGGTCGTGATCAGGGTGCGCAGGTCGTTCATGGCGCGGTTGCGCACGTCCTTGGCCAGGCGCAGCGCGGTGGCGGCCGCCGCCGGGTCGTCCTCGTCGAGGGCGTCGGCGGCGACGTTGAGCTGCACGCCGACGAGGGCCAGCGTGTGGGCGATCACGTCGTGCACCTCGCGCGAGACGCGCAGCCGTTCCTCCGCCGCGCGTGCCCGCCCGTCGGCCTCGCGCAGCCGCTCGCGCCGGCGCGTCGCGGCGGCGTACAGCAGGCCCGCCGCGATGAAGGCCGCCAGCAGCAGCCCCTCGCCCGCGACGTGGAGCACGTAGCGGAACAGGTTCCGGTCCACGATCGCGCGGGCGTCGAACGCGGAGTACGCGAGCTGCGCCACGCCGACCACGGCCGCCCAGCGCACGCGGGGCGTGGTCGCGACGGTGAAGTACGCGGCCGCGACCGGCCAGATCCAGCCGGCCGGGGACCAGTTCCCCGCCAGGTGGTAGACGAGGACGCCGCCCACCGACAGCAGCAGCACGGCCACCGGCCACCGGCGCCTGACCAGCAGCAACGCCCCGAGGAACAGGCCGAGGGGGACCGCGTCGCCCATGGGCTGCCGCACGCCCGTGGCCAGGGCGATCGACACGAACACGACGAGAGTGACTGCGGCCAGCGCGACGTCGGCGATCCTCGCGAGGTGCCGGACGGGGGCGGGCTCGGCCATGCGCGGGCTCCTTGCTGCTCAGGGTGGGTGCCAGGGCCGGCGGGGTCACCGGCCCTGGCGGAAGTATCAGACGTGAGTGACCAGGAGCGTCACGCCCGCCTCGCCGCCGCAGTCGACGAAGACGGGGCCGACGCCGTTGCCGATCCTGGGCGAAAGGGTCGCCTTCGCCTCGAACCGCTTCGGGTCGTCCCTGACGATGCGGATGTTCTCCAGCACCGGATGCTCCCTGTCGAGGCCCGCGAGGACGGCCTTGAGCCCCTTGCCGCCGCCGCAGTGGCCGGTGATCGTCACCTCCTGGCCGCGCCTGGCGGTGGGGTTGGGGCTGACCTGCACCACCGCCCTGGCACCCTTCGGCGGCTTGGGCGCCGCCGTGCGCGCCGTCACGCCGGCCTTTTGGGCCGTCACATCGGCCGTGCGGGCGGTCACGTCGGCGGCGGCGATCGCGGTGGACGGGACGCCGGCCGCGCCCACGAGCCCGGCCATCAGGGCCAGCCCGGCGGCGACCGTCGTGAGGACACTCTTGAACATGATGTTTTCTCCCGGTTGTCGGCTTGTCCGGCCACGCTAGACGGGGCCTCACCGGGATCGCGTCCTCTCACGGCTGTCACTCTGAAGTGCACCGTTCGCCGTACACCTGCACCGAAGGGAGCAGGCGTGCGGACCTCACTGGGGCTGCAGGTAGACCACCGTCGCGAGCGGCACGCGCTCGCGGATGCGCTCCTCCGCGCCGCGCAACGCCTCGGCCACCTGCCCGTCCGTCACGGTGACGCGGGCCGCCACCAGCAGCTCCTCGGGGCCCAGGTGCAGGGTACGGAGCTGGGTGAAGTCGCGGATGGCGGTGTCGTGGCGCAGCACGTCCTCGATGGCCCGCTGGATCTCGGGCGACGCCGCCTCGCCGATGATCATGCTCTTGGTCTCCCGGGCCAGCGTCACCGCCACGACGATCAGCAGCAGGCCGATGGCGATCGAGCCGAGACCGTCGAAGAGCGGGTTCCCGGTGAGCAGGGCCAGCGTCACCCCGACGAGCGCGAAGGCCAGCCCCGCCAGGGCCGCGGTGTCCTCCAGCAGGACCACGGGCAGCTCCGGCGCCTTCGCCTCCCGGATGTACCTGGCCCACGACCGGCCGCGGCGCACCCGGCCGGCGTTGCGCACCGCCGTACGCAGGGACAGCCCCTCCATCACGATGGCCGCCACCAGCACCCCGACCGCCCACGGCCAGCTCTCCAGCGGATGCGGGTGCGCGACCTTCTCGTACCCCTCATAGAGCGCGAACAGCCCGCCGCCGAAGAACAGCACCACCGACACCAGGAACGCGTAGAAGTACCGCTCCCTGCCGAACCCGAACGGATGGTCGGGCGTGGGCTCCCGCTCCGCCCGCGTCCGCCCGAACAGGAGCAGCCCCTGGTTGCCCGAGTCGGCCACCGAATGGATGCTCTCGGCCAGCATCGACGACGACCCGGTGAAGACGAACGCCACGAACTTCGTCACCGCGATGCCGATGTTGGCCGCCAGCGCCGCCAGCGTCGCCTCCTGAGAACCGCTCCCGCTCACCCTGCTCCGCTCCTTCCGCCGCCGTCCACAGCGACACTGGCCAGTACCCGGGACGGGGCGGGACAAGCTTCGCGAGCGACGGAAACTGCCGGACGCCAGGCCGGCGACACGCCCCGCTCTCCACCTTGCGGCCTCGGCGGGTGCGGGACGTGGGCGATGTGCCGGGGTTATCGTGCGGGACGTGAGCGATGTGATCGAGTCCCACCGCGAACGCGTACGAGCCACCGACCCCCTCGTCGCCGTCACGGACCTCGGCAGCGTCACGGATCTCGGCGGCGGCGGCTGGATCGAGACCGCCGGCGCCGTCGGCGTGTCCGCCACCATCACGGCCGACCCCGCCGCCCGCGCGGTGCACTGGGGCCCGCCCACCACCCACTCCCTGCACGCCAGAGCCGCCGGCGACGACCCCGCGGACGCGCTCGGCCGCCTCCTCGACCGCTGGATCGCCGCCCTCGACCCCGAGCCGGGCGCCGGCCTCGTGGTGAGCTGGCCGAGCCGGGACACCGCACCGGTCGCGGCGCTCGCCCGGAGGGGGTTCGCACCGCGTTCCATCCGCGCCGTACGCACCCGCCCCGCCACCACCGGCGAGCCGCCCTCCCCCGGGGTACGGCAGGCGTCGGCGGGCGACCTGGACGTCCTGTGCGGGCTGTACCTGGAGCTGGTGGCCTACGAGGCGCAGTTCGGCTGGATCGAGGTGCTGCCCTCGACGCCCGCCGCCGCCCGCGCCGAGATCGAGGGCAAGCTGGCCCGCGGCGACGGCTGGTGCTGGCTCGCCGAGGCGGGCGGTGAGGCCGTCGGCATGCTCGCGGTCCACCACCCCGCGCACGCCGGCGGGCCCGCCACCTGCGTGAACGCCTCGCCGGTGGCGTACGTGGGCTCCATGTACGCGCGCCCGGGCAGCAGGGGACAGGGCGTCGGCGCCGCGCTGGCCGCCCACGCCCACGCCGTGGCGGCGGCGGCCGGCGTCGGCACGATCCTGGTGGACTACGTGGCCCCGAACCCGCTGTCCGGCCCCTTCTGGTCCCGCCAGGGCTACCGCCCGCTCATCACGACGTGGGGATGCCTCGTCCCGTTCGGCCATGGGGCCGCCCAGCGCGGCGGCTCAGCGCGGTGACGGGAGGACGGACAGGTCGCAGGCGTAGGCGTCGGGCGGGGCGTCCAGGAGCCAGACGATCATCGCTGCCAGCGACTCCGGGCGGATGCAGACCGCCGGATCGTACGGTCGCCCGAAGGCGCTCCTGACCTCGCCCAGCAGGTCGGTGGCCGTCGCCGCCGGGTGGACCGTGGTGACGCGTACCCCGTGGGCGGCCTCCTCCTCCCGCAGCGAGTCGGCCAGCTCCCGCAGCGCCGCCTTGCTGCCCACGAACCCCGACCAGCGGGCGACCCCCGTCAGGCCCGGCGAGGCGTTGACGAAGATCACGTGCCCTCTGGAGCGGCGTAACGCGGGCAGCGCCAGCCGGACCAGCTCGGCGGCGGAGGTCACGTTCACCGCCATCGTCCGCCGCCAGGTTTCGGGGTCGGCGTCGGCGACGGCCACGACGGGTGAGATCCCGGCGCAGTGCACCAGCGCCTGGACGTCGTCCAGGGGGCCGACGGCGGCGGCCAGCGTCTCAGGGGCGGCGAGGTCGGCCTCGATGCCCGGGACGTCCAGCCGGCCGATGTCGCGCCCCACGGCGGTCACCTGGTGGCCGGCCTGCGTGAGTGCGCTGACCAGCGCCGTTCCGATGCCTCCGGTGGCGCCGGTCACCAGCACGTTCCCCATCGACTTCCCCTCTCCAAGATCGCCCCGATCCTCGCACCCGCCGGGCCGCCCGTCATCCCGGGGACGTGGTGAGGAAGACGTCGCCGTTGCCGAGCGCGGCGCCGCCCTCCGGTGCCCCGTACGTCAGGCCCGCGATCGCGACCTGGCCGGAGGCGGTGGCGGCGGCGTACAGGTTGGGCTCGGCGAAGGGGTCGACGGCGTCGTCCCGCGCGGTGCCGAGCTGGCCGGCGGCGCGTTGCCGGCCGCGGCCGTCGAGGCGCAGGGTGAGGACGTCGGCGCCGCCGGCCGGCACCCCGACCCGGCCCCGCGTGTGCCCCGCGACCAGCACCTCGCCGCCGGGCAGCGGCGCGATGGCGGCGCCCTCGTCGGACGCCGAGGTGGCGAGCGTGTGCTGCCAGCGCCGCTTGCCTGAGGAGGTGTGGGCGACGGTCAGCGCGTCGCCGCCGGAGGCTCCCGTGGCGACGGCCAGGCCCGAGGTGGTGACGGTGACCGCGTTCAGCCGGTCGTCGCCGCCGCCTCCCACGGCGGCGGCCCACTTCCTGGCGGTGCCGTCGGCCGGGTAGGCGGCGATCCAGCCGTCCAGGCCGCCGAGCGCGGTCGTGCCGGGCATGGCGGCGCCGGTGCTGCCGACCACGTACACAGTGGCGTCGGCGTCGGCGTCGGCGTCGGCGTCGGCGTCGGCGTCGGCGTCAGTGCGGGCGGTGGCTGCGGTGGCGGTGGCTGCGGCGGTGGTGGCTGCGGCGGTGGCGATGCCGGTGGCCTTGTCCTCGCCCGGGCCGCCGTACTGGCGGATCCAGGCGACCTCGCCACCCGCGGTGAGGCGGGCGACGACGGCGTCCTTGTCGCCGGCGTTGGGCCCGTCGAGGGCGCCCTTGGTGTAGCCGGCCACGTAGGCGCCGCCGTCGGGGGCGGCGGTCAGGCCGTACAGGCGGTCGGCCGCGTCCGGCGCGCCGAACTGGGTGATCCACCGCACCGCGCCGTCGGCGCCGAGCCGGACCACGAACGCGTCGTCGGCGGCGTTGCCGGGGTGCCGGCCGTCCAGGTCGCCCTTGGTGTAGCCGGCCGCGAGCACCCCTCCGTCGGGCAGGGCCGCGAGGCCGTACAGGCGCTCGTCGGCCGCCGTGCCGAGCTGCCTGGTCCACTTCCCGGGACGGGTGACGACGGCGTCGAGGCGGCCGGCGTGCGGCTGGCCGCCGACGGGGCCGGAGGCCGCGTACGCGAGGGTCAGGGAGCCGTCGGCGTGGGCGGCGACGCCGCCGGCCCAGTCGGTGCCGGGGGTGCCGTGCAGCGGGGCGGGCAGGCCGGTCGGCGGCGTGGTGCTCAGGCCGGGGCCCAGCTCGGCCATGGCCTGCTCGAACGCGGGCGTCCACACCGTCCAGTCGTGGCCGCCGTCCAGGACGCGGAGCTGCGCGGAGATCGCGGGCGAGCGCCTGGCGGCGTTGTAGAGGGCGGCGGACTCGAAGTCGAGGTCGTGGCGGGCGTCGGCCGGGTCCGGGTTGGCGTACTCGTCGTCGCCGACCGCCACGAACAGCCGGACGGGCAGGTCCGGGTCCAGCGCGGGCAGCAGCGCGGGGTAGTTGAGCTCCCGGTACACCTCGTCGGAGAACTTCGTCCCGCCCGCCCCGAACGCGCCGTAGTCGCGGGCGGAGGAGTCGGACGGCGGCAGCGGCGTGTAGACGGCCGGGCTCAGCACGGCGGCGGCGCCGAACAGGTCCTGGTGCGCGAGCGCGAACCGCAGCGCGCCCGCGCCGCCCATGGAGTAGCCGCCGACGAGCCGCGCCTGCCTGATGGGCGCCGTCCGGTACGTGGCGTCCACGTGCGCGACCAGGTCCCGGGTCAGCGCCGTCTCGACGGGACGTCCGGGCAGGTCCGCGCCGGTGTAGCGGGAGTCGACGTACCAGCTGCCGCGCTCGCTCCAGGGCGCGTCGGGCATGACCGCAATGACGGGCGGGATGCGCTTGGTACGGATCATGTCGTCGAGGGTCGTGCGCACCCGCGTCCACGCCTGCATGGTGTCGCCGCGCCCGTGCAGCAGGTAGAGCACCGGGTAGCGGGCCTGGCTCCGGTCGTAGCGGGCGGGCAGGTAGACGTTGTAGGCGACGTCCTCGCCCAGGGCGGGCGAGGGGGCCGCGCCGGTGGCGAGCGTCCCGCTCACGCGCACGTCCGTCTCGCCTGGCAGTGCCGTCAGGACGAGCGCGACCAAGACGGCGAGCACACCGGCGAGGGTCCATCGGGGAACGGGGGGCATGTACTCTCCTGTAAACGTTTACCGTAGGCACGTGGTCGTTTCGGGAGAGTGTAGATCCACCCCGGGGGTGGCTCGGCGTCGGCCTGTGGGAGTCCGCGGCACTGTGACCCGGGGCTAGGGGCGGGTGTCGGCGAGGTCGTTGGCGGCGATGTAGCCGAAGGTCATGGCGGGGCCGATGGTCGAGCCGGAGCCGGCGTAGCTGTGGCCCATGACGGCCGCGCTGGCGTTGCCGGCGGCGTACAGGCCGGGGATGACGGTCCCGTCGGCGCGCAGGACGCGGGCGCGGGCGTCCGTGCGCATCCCGCCCTTCGTGCCGAGGTCGCCGGGGATGATCTCGAACGCGTAGAAGGGCGGCAGCCACAGCGGGGCCAGGCACGGGTTCGGCTTGACGAGGGGGTCGGCGTAGTAGCGGTCGTAGGCGCTGTCGCCGCGGCGGAAGTCGAGGTCCTTGCCGGTGGTGGCGAAGGTGTTGAAGCGGTTGACGGTGGCGCGCAGCGCGGCCTGGGGGACGCCGATCTTCTGGGCGAGCTGCTCGACGCTCCACGCCTGGAACGCGGCGCCGCTGTCGAACCAGGCGGCGGGCAGCGGCAGCAGCGGCGCGACGTCGCGGAACAGGTACTTGTTGCGGTAGTGCTGGTCGACGATCAGCCAGGCGGGGATGTGCGGGTCGGCGGCGCTGTCGCGGTCGTACATGACGTGGACGACGTCGCTGTACGGGGCGCCCTCGTTGACGAAGCGCACGCCCTTGCCGTTGACGAGGATGCCGCCGGGCAGGGTGCGCTCGGCGAGGCAGAAGTAGGGCTCGTCCGGCAGCGGGATCGAGGGGCCCCACCAGGCGTCGTCCATGAGGTCGAGCGCGGCGCCGGCCCGCTCGCCGGCTTCGATGCCGTCGCCGGTGTTCTCCTTGGCGCCGACGGTCCAGCTCGTGCCGATGGGCTGGCGCTGGAACTCGGCGCGCATGGCCGCGCTGTGCTCGAACCCGCCAGAGCCGACGATCACGCCGAGCCTGGCCCTGATCGAGCCGGCCGGGGTGCGCACGCCCGTGACGCGGCCGGCCTCGCTGGTCAGGTCGAGCAGCGGGGTGTTCAGCAGCACCGGGACGCCTGCGGCGAGGAGCCCGGCGCGCAGCCCGGCGGCCAGTGACTGGCCCATGGTCAGCGGCTTCTCGCCGCGCAGCGCGGCCTCGGTGCCGCGCAGGAGGCATGCGGCGCTCACCTCCAGGCCCTTGGGGTTGACGGCGGCGAGCGTGAGCCACTTGTAGTCGGCGCTGTGCACGACCATGCCGGCCGGGCTGGGGATGTACGGGGCGTTCAGCCGGGCCAGCTCGGCGCCGAGGAGGTTGCCGTCGAGCTGGGCGGGCTCGATGGAGCGGCCGTCCGGCATGCCGCCGGGCAGCTCGGGATAGTAGTCGGAGTAGCCCTGCATGAACCGGAAGCGCAGCGGGCTGTTGCGCAGCACGAACGAGATCATGGCGGGCCCGGCGGCCAGGAACGCGCGCTGCCGTTCGATCGGCACGGTGTCGCCGACGACGCGGGCGAGGTAGGCGGCGGCCTTGGCCGGGGTGTCCTGGACGCCGGCGGCGAGGATGACCTCGTTGTTGGGGATCCAGATGCCGGCGCCGGAGCGGGCGGCCGAGCCGCCGAATGTGGGCGCCTTCTCGATCACGACGGTGCGCAGGCCGCGCTTGGCCGCCGTCAGCGCCGCGGTCATCCCGGCGGCGCCGGCGCCGACGACCACGACGTCGTACTCGGCGTCAGCGAAGGAGGCGTCGGCGCGGGCGGGTGCGCTGCCCAGGGTGGCGCCCGTGACCAGCGCGCCGCCGGCGACGGCGGCGCCGCGCAGGAGGGTGCGGCGGGTGGGGCCCTGCGGGTGCGGGCCCGTGGTCGTTGATCCCGACATGCGCCCAAGCATGCGCTTGGTTGTTTCGGCTGTCAACGGCCGGTTTCCTAGGGAAATTCCCAGGGCCGTCCCGGACTCGGTGTCGGCGCGCGGGTCCTACGGTCGTCCTGCCGGCCCAGCACAGCGGCGGAGGGCGGCGGGAGAACGGAGGGCGCCGTGGCCGATGGCACAGAGCTCCGCATTCACGGCGTCGCCGGCAGCGCTCCCCAGTCGGTGCTGTTCGCCGACCCGGTGCCGGTGACCGCCGACGCGTCGGGCGTCGGCGTGTACGCGCCGTTCCCCGACACCGTCCCCGGCGTCCACCGCCAGGCCTACGTCTGGGGCAACCTCACCTCCGGCGGGCGGTGGCGGGCGTTCTGGCTGCTCCTGCTGCCGTTCGCGCTGTCGAACATCGCCTTCTTCATGACGCCCCGCTGCGCGCCGCCCGCGAGGGAGCGCGGGCACGCGCTGCGCCGCGCGGCCGAGCTGGGCCACCGCTGGTTCGCGCTGGCGCTCACCTGCACGATGATCACGGCGACGGCGGCCGCGTCGATGGACGTCGTCGCCTGGCAGTCCGTGCGGACGACCGAGGTCTCGGCGTTCCCGCCGGTCCGGTGGCTGACCACGGTCGCGAGCGGCGATCCGGCGCTCCGGCTGGCGCTCGCCTCGCTGCTCCCCCTGGTCGTGCTGGCCGCGCTCTGGCGGGTGGCCCACCTGACGTGGGTCAGGCTGGACCGGTACTGCCCTGACGGCACGGACTGGCAACGCACCCCGCCCGATCCCGATCTCCCGCTTCTCGCCCACCCCGGCATATGGAACGGCGGCGATCCCGTCGGCCGGATGCGTTCCCTGCACGTGGCGATCGGTTTCGCCGTCATCGCGATCCTGATGGCGGCGCCGTTCACCGCCCGCCCGCTCTTCGCCGCGCTGTGGGTCGCGGAGCTGGCCGTGCTCGTCGTCACGGTCGCGCTGGCGGCGCTGCCGCAGGTGGCCAGGCGCTACGGGGCGGGCGGCGAGCCGGGCTGGGTGGGCCGGCTGGAGCTGGCGTGCAGGATCGTGCGGGACGTGGCCGTGGCCGGTTACGCCCTCGCCTTCGCCGCCCTGGTCGTCGCACGGCCGTACGCGCCGCCCGAAGGTGCCCTGCCGGGCTCGCACGCCCTGCAGACCTGGCTGTTCCTCGCGCAGGTGATCCTGCTGGCCGCGATCGCCGTCCTGACCTACGCCCTGGCCAGGATCAGCGCCGCCCCGGGCGATGCCGGGCTCCGGTACAGGCGGGCCATGGGCGGGATGGCCGCCCCGGTCACGCTGCTGCTGGCGTGGATGCTGACCAAGGGGTTCGCCATCGGGCTGGCCTTCACGGTGGCCGAGATCGTGGGCCGGCCCTCGTACCCGGAAGGGGCGGGCGGGGACGCCATCGTGCTGCCCGCCGCCCACTGGTGGGCGGCGCCGGCGGGCCTGGCGACCCTGCTCGTGGCCGCCGTCGTCGCCGGCTGGCTGCTGCGGGTGCGCTCCGCCGCCGCGAAGGAGCCGCGGCGCGGGGAGCGGGTGAGCGAGAGCGTGCGCGGGGCGTGGGCGACCGCGGAGCTGACCGACCGCTGCGGCACCGTGCTCACGGCCCTGGCGCTGGTCCCGGCCCTGGCGATCGGCACCGTGGGCGTCACGACGCTCACGGCCGCGAAGCCGTGGGAGGGCTGGGTGATCGCCCTGAGCGTCGCCGTGCTCATCTGCCTCACGGCCGGGTTGCTGCTGCTCGGCTGGCAGGCGTACAGCAACACCGCGTTGCGCCGCACGGTCGGGGTGCTGTGGGACATCAGCACGTTCTGGCCGCGCGCCACCCATCCGCTCGCACCCCCGTGTTACGCCGAACGGGTGATCCCGGAGCTGGTGACCCACGTCCGCGGCCTGCTTGACGACGGCGGCGACCGGGTCGTGATCTCCGGGCACAGCCAGGGCAGCGTCATCGCGGCGGCACTCGTGCTGCAGGTGGACCCGGAGGTCAGGACGCGCACGCGGCTGCTGACCCACGGCTCGCCGCTGTGCCGCCTGTACGCGCGCTACTTCCCCGCCTACTTCGGCGCCGGCGCGATCGAGGCCGTACGGCAGGCGCTGCGCGATCCGGCCCGGCCGGCGGAGGCCACCTGGCGCAACCTCTACCGGCGTACCGACCCCATCGGCGGGGCGATCCTGGCCGGCGAGAACGACGTGGACCTGTGCCTGCGGGACCCCGAGCGCGACGGCGAGCCGATCCGCGGGCACGGCGACTACTACGTGGACGCCGCCTACACCCGCGTCCTCACCGGCTGGATCGCCCCGTGACCGCGGCGGTCACGCGGGCGTGCCGTGCCGGTGCCGCGGGCCGAGCGCGCGCAGCAGGTCCAGCGCCTCGGTGCCGCCGGGCGGCGGGGTGAAGATGCGCAGCCGCTGGTCCGCCGCCGGCGTCGCCAGCAGCTCGCAGTCGAACGCGATCCGGCCCAGCTCGGGATGGACGATCCGGTACGGGTGCGAGCGGCGCACCGCGACCTCGTGCCGTTCCCAGAGCGCTGCGAACTCGGGGCTGGCCGCGCGCAGCCGCGTGACCAGGGCGCGCGACGCCGCGTCGTCCCCGCGGTGCGCCACCGCGGCCCGCAGGTCGGCGACGAGCTGCCGGGCCAGCTCCTCGTGCTCCTCGGGCGCGAAGTGGCCGCGCACGTCCGGCTCGGTGAACCAGCGCAGCACGATGTTGCGGTCCTCGGGCGCCACCGTGCACACGCAGCCGAACAGGGCCTGCGCCAGGTCGTTCTGGGCCAGCAGGTCGCCGAGGTCGCTCAAGACCTGCACCGGGACGCTGTCGAGCCGGTCGAGCAGGTACAGCATGCTCGGCCGCAGGTACTCCCCCGCCCGCGCCCCCTCCGGCGGGCGGTGCCCGGCGAGCAGGTACAGGTGGTCCCGCTCGTCGACGGTCAGCCGCAGCGCGCGGGTCAGCGCGGCCAGCACCTGCGCCGACGGCTGCGGGCTCCTGGCCTGTTCGAGGCGCATGTAGTAGTCGGCCGAGATGTCGGCGAGCGCGGCGACCTCCTCGCGGCGCAGGCCCGGCGTGCGCCGCCGCGGCCCCTCCACGAGCCCGACGTCCCGGGGCGTGAGCCGTCCCCTGGATCGGCGCAGGAAGTCGGCGAGTTCGTCGCGGTTCATCCCCATGTGGGTAGTGATATCACCCTTCGTCGCTTCGCATCCTCGGACCGCCGGTCCTAGGGAGAGCGGTCCGTTCCACGGCCCCCTGGGGCGGCGGCATGGTGGAGCCGCAGCCGACAACGGGAGCAAGGGGAGAACGATGAAGGCAGTGCGGTTTCACGAGTACGGCGGGATCGAGGTCCTGCGGGTGGAGGAGGTGGAGCGGCCGGTGCCCGGCCCCGGGCAGGTGCTGGTCAAGGTGAAGGCGGCCGGGATCAACCCGGGCGAGGCGTACATCCGCGTCGGCGGGGTGCGCGAGCGGTGGCCGGCGACGTTCCCCTCCGGGCAGGGCACCGACCTGGCCGGCGTCGTGGTGGAGCTGGGCCCGCACGTGCGCGGCTTCGCGGTGGGCGACGAGGTGCTCGGCTACACCCACCGCAGGGCGAGCCACGCGCAGTACGTCGTGGTCGACGACACGGCGCTGGCCGTTCGCCCGCAGGGCCTGTCCTGGGACGTGGCGGGCTCCCTCCAGGTGGCCGGAGCCACCGCGTACGCCACCGTGTTCGCGGTCGAGCCGGGCCCCGGCGACACGGTCGTCGTGTCCGGGGCGGCGGGCGGCGTCGGGTCCCTGGCCGTGCAACTCGCGCGGCGGCGGGGCGCCACCGTGATCGGGCTGGCGAGCGAGCCGAACCACGCCTGGCTGAAGGAGCACGGCGTCATCCCGGTCGCGTACGGGCAGGGCGTGGCCGACCGCATCCGGCAGGCGGCCGGCGGGCGCGTGGACGCGTTCATCGACACGTGGGGCGACAGCTACGTGGAGCTGGCCGTGGAGCTGGGCGTGCACCCCGAGCGCATCAACACCATCCGCGACTGGCACACCGCGGCCAAGGTCGGCGCCCGCGCCTACGGGGAGAGCTCGGCGACGTCCGCGGTCGTGCTCGGCGAGCTGGCCCGCCTGGCCGCGCGCGGGGAGCTGGACGTGCCGATCGCCCGCACCTACCCCCTCGACCAGGTCCGGGACGCCTTCCGCGAGCTCGAACAGCGGCACACGCACGGCAAGATCGTGCTCAGGCCGTGGCCGGACGAGGAGCGCTGATCACCTCCCGGCGGGCAGCTCGACGCCGGCCGCCCGCAGCCGCGCCTCGACCAGCGCGTTCAGCCGGGTCCACGCCGGCTTCCCGGCCCAAGGTCAAGATCAACGGCCGCCGATCGCCTCGGAGGCGTACTCCCACAGCCGGTCCGCGGCGGCCGGGTCGACGGACCAGCTCGCGACGCCCTTCTTGGCGTCAGGCCCGCCCTGGACCACTTCGGCCTCCTGGTTGTCGTGGGTGAAGAAGCGGCCGGTCACGCCGTCCATCAGCGGGGAGGCGGCGAGCAGCACGGAGGTGGCCGCGCCCTGCTCGGGAGTGGTGAAGTGGTCGGGGGTCAGCAGGTTGCCCTCGTCGTCCATGGCGCCGGCCGCGCGCATGGCGTCCGCGTCGAGGTGCCGCTGCAGGTTCGTGTGGACGTAGCCGGGTTCGAGGGCGTTCGCGGCGATGCCGTCGCCGGCCCAGCGGCGGGCGGCGGCGACCGCGAGCAGCACGTCGGCCGTCTTCGACTGGGCGTAGGCGATCCATGGGTCGTACGGGCGGCGCTCGAAGTGCGGGTCGTCGAAGTCGACCGGCGCGAGGAGCTGGGCGCCCGAGCTGACCATGACCACCCTGGCGCCGCCGGCCTGCCGGAGGTGGTCATGAAGGCCGGTGATCAGCGCGAAGTGCCCGAGGAAGTTCGTGGCGAGCTGCAGCTCCCAGCCGTTGGCGGCGAGCCGGCGAGCGGGCAGCGCCATGATGCCGGCGTTGGCGACGACGGCGTGCACCGGCCCGCTCCACCCGGCGACGAACGCGCGCACCGACTCCAGGTCGCTCAGGTCGAGGGCCCGCCGGCCGGGCGCGGGGTTGCGGGTGGCGACCGTCACCTCGGCCCCCGCGCCCGCCAGGGCCCGCACGGTCTCCAGGCCGATCCCGGAGGCGCCGCCGGTGACGATGATCCGCCGGCCGGTGAGGTCGACGCCGGCGAGGATCTCGGAGGCGGTGGTCTTGCTGGTGAACGGGGTGGTGATGAGTGCCATGACTCAAGGGTAAGAACGTCAGGCTGGACGGAGAATACTTGTCAGTCCGGGATAGTTGCGCGACCGTCCAGACCCCGGAGGCTTGACCTTGTCACTGGCGTCAGCGTTTACGCTCGACCCGCCCGCCATCGACGAACGGACCCGCATGAGCACCGACCCGAGCCTCCTCCTCCAGCACGACCAGAGCTTCTTCGACGCCCTGACGGCCGCCGACGCGGGCCTGCTGCGGAGCCTGCTGTCGGACGACTTCGTCCTGGTCAGCGTCGAGAACGGAGCCGTCGCCGACAAGGAGCTGCTGCTCAGTTCGGTCGCCTCCGGCTCGCTGAGCTTCCCCCGCATCGACGCCTTCCCTGAGGAGTCCGTCGTGCGCTTCTTCGGGGACGTCGGCATCGTCGTGGGCCGTACCGGGATGAACTTCACCGGCCCGGACGGCTCCGCCTTCCACGCCGCGAGCCGCTACACCCACGTTTACGCCGCCACCCCCTCCGGCACCTGGCACCTGGTCTCCGCCCAGGGCACCGCGATCACGACCTGACCCGAGGCTCCGCCAGGCCCCTCCCCTGGTGCGCTCGCGGCGGCCTCGACGGTCGGGGGCTTCCCGCGCCGCCCCCGGCGGGGCGGCGCTCGGCCCTGAGGCGTGATCAGAACACCTGGGCCAGGCAGCCCAGGGCGACCGCCACCACGATGACGGCCACCGCCAGCGCTCTCACCGAGCTCGGCAGACTCAGCACGACGACCTCCCGTTTCACGCGCAGTACCGGACGAGCCATTCGTCCGCGTCGTAGGCCCAGCGGGCCGGGTCGGGGGCGGTGGCCGGGTGCTCCTCGACCGTGTCCTCCGGCCGGACCCGCTCGGGCAGCCGCCCGAAGCGACGGCGGCGCGCCGTCTCGGCGGCGTCCCGGACGGCCGGCATGTCAGGCGGCCTTCGCGTTGATCGTGACCGGGATGTTGCCGCGGGTCGCCTTGGAGTAGGGGCAGAGCTGGTGGGCCGCCGCGCCCAGCTCCTCGGCCGTCCGCTGGTCGACGCCGCCGAGCTCCAGGTTGAGCACGGCGCTGAGGCTGAACTCGCCGTCGTCGCCGTGGTGCAGGGTGGCCTCGACGGTGATGGCCGTGCTGGTCAGCTTGACCTTGCGCTGCGCGGCCGCGCGCCTGACCGCACCGAGGAAGCAGGAGCCCCAGCCGGCGGCGAAGAGCTGCTCGGGGTTGGTGGCACCGCCCGCGCCGCCGAGCTCCTTCGGGATGGCGAGGGTGGTGTCGAGCATGCCGTCGTCGGCCTGGACCCGGCCGCCGTTGCGGCCCTCGCCCGTGACGGTGACGACCCCGGTGTAGCTGACAGCCATGGCTGTGTCCCTTCTGAACGGGTGCGCCGGAGAACGCCTTCAACGTCACCGGCTTAACTGGTGACGATACTGGCGACTTCGGCGTCACCTGTCAAGCCGGTGACGCGCGTACGGGACTCGGCGGCGCGGCGCCGGCACCACGCAGCAGCGTGTCCACCACGACGTCGGCCGCCTGCGCCGGGCTCAGGTCGGGCAGCCGCTCGGCGGCGTGCTCCAGCAGCGACGGCAGGACGGTCGCCACCCAGCCGGGCGGCAGGTCGGAGCGCAGCAGCCCCTCGTCGGTGGCCCGCCGCAGGAAGAGGTCCACCTCCTCGATGAGGCGGCGGCGGCGCTCGCGGATCGTCTCCTCGCGCAGCATGCGGCTCGTCTCCACCGGCCATTTGCGGTTGACGGCGATGATGCCCTCGGCGTACCGGTGCAGCGCCACCGCCACGGGGGCCTCGCGCAGCCGGGCCGCCTCCACCGCCTCCTCGACCGCGTCGTATCGTGCTCCGTAGACGGCGGCCATGAGCTCTTCGCGGGAGGCGAAGCGGCGGTAGACGGTGCGACGGTCCACCCCCGCCGCGGCGGCGATGGCGGCGATGGTCACCGAGGGGTCGTCGGCGAGCATGCGGGCGCCCGTGCTCAGGACGCGCTCCAGGTTGCGTGTCGCATCTGCTCTCACCTCGCCAAAGGTACCGGCTGTCGTGTCACGGATAAGTGGAATTTATGCCTTCAACCGCTACGCATATGAGGCGGTTGAGCCGCTCCCGCCTGTGTACCTGCGCCGGACGGCGACGCACAGTCGAATGACTGAACGCTCCTGCCACCCGGGGCGCCGTGTCCTGCCCGGGCCAGGATTCCGCCTGGCCGGCGCGGGTAGCGTGCCTCGGTATCCCGCCGTCATCTGACTGATGTGCCGCAATCCTCCGCCGGACGACAGTAGGAGCAGGCCGTGAACCGCGCGGCCGGACACACGGAGGACTTCCATGATGAACAGGCGCACCTTCGGCAAGGTCGTCGGTCTGGCGACCGGCGCGACCGTCGCCTCGCTGGCGGGCCTGCCCGCCCTGTCCACCGCCGCAGCGGGCGCGCGGGGCACGGCCCCGACGCTGCCGCCCGTCACGCCGGGCACGCACACCTCGTTCCCGGCGCTGAAGCAGGTCAGGGCGGGCGTGCTGGACATCGGTTACGCCGAGCTGGGGCCGGCGCGCGGGCCGGTGGTGATCTGCCTGCACGGCTGGCCGTACGACATCCACAGCTTCGTGGACGTCGCCCCGCTGCTGGCGGCGCAGGGGTACCGCGTGATCGTGCCCTACCTGCGCGGCCACGGGACGACGCGGTTCCTGTCCTCCCGTACGGTGCGCAACGCCCAGCAGTCGGCGATCGCCCTGGACATCGTCGCGCTCATGGACGCACTCAAGATCGAGAAGGCGGTGCTCGCCGGCTTCGACTGGGGGTCGAGGACCGCCGACATCATCGCGGCGCTCTACCCGCAGCGTTGCAAGGCCCTGGTGTCGGTGAGCGGCTACCTCATCACCAACCTCCAGGCCAACCTCTCCCCGCTGCCGCCCAAGGCCGAGTACGCCTGGTGGTACCAGTACTACTTCGCCACCGAGCGCGGCCGCCTGGCCATGCAGGACAAGGACAAGCGGCGCGAGCTGGCCCGCCTGGTCTGGGACACCGTCTCCCCGACGTGGAAGTTCGACGACGCCACCTTCGACCGTACGGCCGCGGCCTTCGACAACCCCGACTACGCCGCCATCGTGATCCACAACTACCGCTGGCGGCTGAGCCTGGCCGAAGGCGAGCGCCGCTACGACGCGGTCGAGCAGCGGCTCCAGGCGCGGCCGGTCATCAAGGTGCCGACGATCGTCCTCGACGCCGAGCTCGACCCCTTCACCGCGCCGAACGACAGCGGCTACCGCGACCGGTTCACCGGCGCCTACGAGCACCGGACGCTGCCCGGCATCGGCCACGACCTGCCGCAGGAGGCGCCGACGGCGTTCGCGCAGGCCGTCGTGGACGTCGACCACCTCTGATCTGTCACCGCTTAGCGCATGTTTACTCTTTAAGTGCTACGTTAGTGAGACAGTTAGAGCCCACAAGGAGATCCCCATGGCCAAGACCTGGCTCATCACCGGCGCGTCCCGCGGCCTCGGGCGCCGCCTCGCCGAAGCCGTCCTCGACGCCGGAGACCACGTCGTCGCCACCGCCCGCGACCCCAAGCAGCTCGACGACCTGGTGGCCCGGCACGGCGACCGCGTGCGCGCGGTCGCGCTCGACGTGACCGACGCCGCCGCGGCCGTCCGGGCCGTCGAGGCGGCCACCGGCGCCTTCGGCAGCCTCGACGTGGTCGTCAACAACGCCGGCTACGGCAACAGCGCGGCCATCGAGGAGATGCCCGAGGACGACTTCCGCGCCCAGATCGAGACGAACCTCTTCGGCGTCGTGAACGTCACCCGCGCCGCCCTACCCGTCCTGCGCAGCCAGCGATCGGGGGTCTTCGTGCAGGTCTCCTCCATCGGCGGGCGCGTCGGCGGCACGCCCGGCATGGGCGCCTACCAGACGGCGAAGTTCGGCGTCGAAGGCTTCTCCGAGGTCCTCGCCAGCGAGGTGGCGCCCTTCGGCGTCAAGGTGATCATCGTGGAGCCGGGCGCGTTCCGTACGGACTGGCAGGGCTGGTCCATGGAGATGCACCCGGTCGGCCCCGACTACGAGCAGACCGTGGGCGCCATCCACCGCTTCCGGCGCGAGAGCGACGGCACCCAGGCCGGCGACCCGGCCCGCGCGGCCAGGGTCATCATCGACGTCGTCCGCGACGCGAACCCGCCCCGGCGGCTGCTGCTCGGCAGCGACGCCGTCGCCTCCGCCCAGAAGGCCGGCGAGCTGCGCGCCGCCGAGACCGAGAAGTGGGCCGACGTGAGCCGTTCGACCGACTTCCCCGCCGGCGGGCGCTGACCTTCCGCAAGGAACCTCCACGAACGCCGGGGCCGCCCGCCACCCGCGCCCACCCTGGCCCCGCCTCTCGACATGACCGGCCCGGCACAGCGTGGACCTGCCGGGCGTGCGGGCCAGGGGTGCGGCGCGCACGCCGTCCCGTGACTCGTCCTCTTGACAACGAGAAGGATGGGCTGATCATGCGCTGTGAAGCATTGCATAGGAAGCTTTCCTATTTAATACTGCGATCAGCGCAGCGAGTCGTTCCCGAACGGCGGCGCCCCCGTGGCGGCGAACACCATCACCCCCGCCCACGCGAACACGTCGGCGGCCGGCCCGACCGGCTCGCCCGCGAGCTGCTCCGGCGCCATGTGGCGGGCGTGCCGACGATGCTGCTCGTCACGGTCAGCGAGTGCCCCATGGCGCGGGCGATGCCGAAGTCGATGACGCGCGGCCCGTCGCGGCCCAGCAGCACGTTGGCCGGCTTGAAGTCGCGGTGCGCCACCCCGGCGCGGTGGATCGCGGCCAGCGCCGTCGCCGTCGCGACCGCGAGCCGCTGCAGGTCGGCGCCGGTGTGCCGGCCCGCCTGGCTGAGCGCGGGCCCCTCGACGTACTCGGTGACGATGTACGGCCGCCCGTCGCCCCGCCCGTCGCGGAGCACCTTGATCGCGACCGGCGCGGTGTCAGGTCGTTGCCCCAGGTAGACGACGCCCTGGCCGCCCGCCCCGAGGCGTCCGGGCAGCCGGTAGGGCCCACGGCGGGGGGATCGTCCTCCCGGAGCGGTTCGGCCTGCGGCATGACTCGCCCATAACGGCATCAACGGATCTTCAGCACCATAGCGGGAATGTCGGTATACAGGGGAAGCAGCTCGCAGCCTCACGACACCGGCCGGGAACCCTCGCTCCAGCCCCGGCACCCCTGGAACTCGATACCAGAAAACCCCACAATGGGCGGATTGTCCGTTTTCATGGCAAGATGCGGGACGTCCAGCGTGTTCCGGATCTGGAGGAATCCCATGCGCAAACCCCTCGGGGTGCTCGCCGCCGTGCTCGGCCTGGCCGCCTGCGCCCCGTCCACCGGCAGCACGCAGGGCGCCCCCTCCGCGGCGGTCACCCCCCAAGCGGACCCGACCACCACCACCCCGACCCCCACACGGACCCCCGAATCGGACAAGTGCCGCGTCACCGTGGCCCGCCCGGACGTCACCGCCCTCACGATCCAGACCTCGGCCGTCCGCCGCGACTGCGTCCGCCCCGCGCTGCTGCGCATCCGGATCAAGCGCGCCGTACCCGGGGAGGACCCGGTCGTGAAGAGCGGCGCGGCCAAGAAGGACCGCATCACCCTGAAGACCCCCTGCAAGCCGGGCACCTATTACGCGGTCGCCACCGACTACTCGACGGACACCGCCACCTCGAAGGCCGTCCGCCTGACCTGCGCCACCCCGACCCCCACCCCCACCCCCACCCCCACTCCTACGGCCACGCCCACCCCGGCCCCCAGGAAGACGGCGGCGCAGGCGACGTCCGTCGGCACGGCGCTGGAGAATGAGGTCGTCCGGCTGACCAACGCCGAGCGGGCCAAGGGCGGCTGCGACCCGCTCCGCGCGGACGCGCGCCTGCGCAGGGCGGCGTTCGGCCACTCCGCCGACATGGCCAGGCGTGGCTACTTCGACCACGACTCGCAGGACGGCCGCGACATGGTGGACCGCATCCGCGCGACCGGCTTCTCGGGCTCGGCCTGGGCGGAGAACATCGCGAAGGGGCAGCGGACGGCCGCCCAGGTGGTCCGGGACTGGATGAACAGCGCCGGCCACCGGGAGAACATCATGAACTGCTCCTACACCCACATCGGCGTGGGCGCGGCGAAGGACTCCAGCGGCCAGACCTACTGGACGCAGGACTTCGCCGCCCGCTGACGGAAGCTACAGATAGCCGGGGATGTCCTCGACCCTGTAGTAGACGGGCAGGCCGCGCTCGGTCGCGATCCGCACGTCCTGATCGGCTCCGGTGGACTCCCCCGGCAGCCGCAGGACCGCGTCACAGTGCCGCAGCAGCCGCTCCGCCGTCGGATACATGATCTCCTCGGCGACGGGATCGGCGGGCCCGCTGCCGCCGGCCCCGCGCAGCACGGGCAGGGCGACCCACTCCCCGATCATCGGGACGTGCCCGCTGCGGAAGACGGGCCACGCCGCCTCCTCCAGCCGGGCCAGGTTGCGTGCCATCAGTTCGGGGTCGTCGCCCGTACCGGAGCGGTACGGGCCGGCAATGAGAATCATCATGGGACGGGACTATAATACGAAGAAATCGGAAAGAACAAGGAGAAACGTGCATGCTGGCCGCGCAACGCCGGGAGCTGCTCCTGGAACGCCTCGCCCGGGACGGCAAGATCATCGCCAAGGACCTCGCCACCGAGCTCGGCCTGTCGGAAGACAGCATCCGCCGCGACCTGCGTGACCTCGCCGCCGCCGGCCTGTGCCAGCGGGTGTACGGCGGCGCGCTGCCCGCCTCCCCCGCGATCGCCGACTACGCCACCCGCCAGGGCGTCGAGGTCTCCGGCAAGCAGCGGGTGGCCGCCGCCGCGGCCGCGCTGGTCAGGCCCGGCAGCACCGCGATCATCGACGGTGGCACCACGGCCCTCGCCGTCGCCCGCGCCCTCCCGCCCGACCTGCGCGCCACCGTCGTCACCCACAGCCCGACCGTGGCCGGCGCCCTCGCCGAGCACCACGACGTGGAGGTCTACCTGATCGGCGGCCGGCTGTTCAAGCACTCGATGGTCTCCTGCGGCGCCGCCGCGGTGGAGGCGGCCCGCGGCGTCAACGCCGACCTCTTCCTGCTCGGCGTCACAGGCGTGCACCCGGAGACGGGCCTGACCACGGACGACGCCGACGAGGCCGCGATGAAACGCACGCTGGCCCGGCAGGCGGCCGACACGTATGTGCTGGCCAGCTCGGAGAAGATCGGCGCCGCCTCCCGCTTCTCGGTCCTGCCCCTGACGGAGGTGGCCGCCGTCATCACGGACACCGACCCCGGCAACGCCACGGTACGAGCACTCGGCATCCCCGTCATCCACGCCCCCTGACACTGCTGCACGATCATGCACGTTTCACCGTCCGGTGCACGATCACGCCGTAGGTTGACACGCGACATCGCCGTCAACCAGCATTGACGCCGTGACCGACGCTCCCCTTGACGACCTCGTCCGCCGTACCGCAGAAGAGCTGGCCGCCCGGCGGCGGGGGGCGGTCGCGGTCGGCGCGATCCGGGGAGAGGAGCGCGCGACGCACGGCGCCGGCCCGCACACCGTGTTCGAGATCGGCTCGATCACCAAGACGTTCACCGCGTTGACGCTGGCCAGGCTGGCCGGGCGCGGGGAGGTCGCGTTCGAGCAGCCCGTGCGGGAGCTGCTGCCGGACGGCGCCGCCGTGCCGCGGCGCGACGGCCGGGAGATCGAGCTGGTGCACCTGGCCTGCCACACCTCCGGCCTGCCCCGGCTGCCCAAGGGGCTGATGCCGGGTGCCCTGCTCTCGCTCGACCCCTACGCCGGCTGCACCGAGGAGGTGCTGCTGGCGGGGCTGGCCAGGACGCGGCTGCGGTCCGTGCCCGGCAGCCGGTTCCGCTACTCCAACCTCGGCGGGGGGCTGCTGGGGCTGGCGCTGGCCAGGCAGGCCGGGCTGGGCTACGACGAGCTGGTCCAGCGGGAGATCTGCCGCCCGCTCGGGCTGGCGGACACGCGGGTGGTGCTCGACGGCGAGCGGGCCGGACGGCTCGCGCCCGGGCACTCGCGCTCCGGCCGGCCCCGCCCGGGGTGGCGGCTGGCGGCCCTGGCGGGCGCGGGCGGGCTGCACTCCACGGTGCACGACCTGCTGCGGCTGGCGGCGGCCACGTTCGGGTCCGGCCCGCCGGAGATCGCCGAGGCCGTCGCGCTGACCCGCGCCGCCGGCCACCCGATCAGCGGCGTCTCGACCGCGCACGCGGGGTGGCTGTCGGTGGAGCGGGCGCGGGACAAGGGCGGGCCGCGGGTGCTGTTCCACAACGGCGGCACCGGCGGCTACCGCTCCCTGCTGGCCGTGATCCCCGAGCGGCGGACCGCCGTCGTCGTCCTCAGCGCCGACGCGCGTTCGGTGGACGCGGCGGGGATGCGGCTGCTCTCCGACCTCACCGACCGCGACGGAACGGACGAGCCGCCACCCCACGGGCCGGGGACGCCCTGACGCGACAGAGAGCCCGCGCGCCCGTCACGCGTCGCGGTGCCCGCCTCTCGGGGTCCCGTACGGGTCGTGGGGCGTGTCGGCGTAGGCCCACTGGTGGTCGCGGGCGTGCCGGCAGGCCGTCTCGACGTCTCCGGCGCGCATGACGTCCAGCAGCTCGTGGTGCTCCTCGGCCACCCGCTCCAGCTCGGGCCCCGTGACCATGAGGGCGATGGCGGTGCGGGCCTCGATCTGCAGCGCCTCCCAGGCGCGGGTCAGCAGCGCGTTGCCGCCGGCCTGCACGACGTGCCGGTGGAAGCGGGCGCTGGCCAGGCCGATGCCGGGCACGTCGCCGTCGCGGGCGCAGCGGCGCATCTCCTCGACCGCCTCCTGCAGAAGGTCGAAGGGCAGCGTGCCGGCCAGCAGGGCGAGCCGGGTCGCGGTCTCCTCCAGGGCCGCCCGCAGGATGTACGCCTCGCGGATCGTCTGCTCCACGAACGGCAGCACCCGGCTGCCGTGGCGGGGCTGGCTCTCGATGAGGCCGAGCCCTTCCAACTGCCGCAACGCCTCCCGCACGGGGGCCTGGCTGGTGCCGAACTCCTGGGCGATCTTCGTCTCGATCAGGCGGTCACCCTCGCCGAGCTCGCCGGAGACGATCCGGCGCAGGAGCCCGTCGCGGATCTGCCGGCTGAGGGTCGGCCGCGCGGACCGCGGCCCAGCGGACTGAGGGGCGGACTGGGGCGCGGGCTGGGAGGCGGACTGAGGGGCGGGCTGGGCACCGGGCTGGGCAGGGCCGAGGTTGCCCGTGGGTTCCGGCAACGAGCCTCCCGATGTCGAAAGAGGGGCCTTGACTCTCCGATCATGCCATCTACTCTCCAATTATCGATATCGATAATGGGAGCGCGAATGCTGATATCGGTTGAGATGCCAGACAGCGCCGAAGCGGCTCACGCGAGCCTCCAGGCGGACGCCGTCCCCCTGGGCGGCGGCACCCACCTCCTGACCAGGATGAACGACGAGGCCGGCCCCGACCTGCGGGTGGTCAGCCTCCGCAAGGCGGGGCTGCGCGGCATCGACGTGGACGGCGACACGGTGACCCTGGGAGCCGCCACCACCCTCGCCGACCTGGAGGACGACCCCCGGCTGGGCTACCTGGCGGGGTGCGTGCGCTCGATCGCCTCCCCGCCGGTCCGCAGCCTCGCCACGGTGGCCGGCAACCTCTTCGTGCCGCAGCCGTACGGCGACCTGGCCGCGGCCCTGCTGGCCCTGGACGCCGAGCTGGACGTGCTCGGCGCGGCCGGGCTGCGCCGCGAGCGGCTGGAGCGGGTGGTCGCGGACGGCCTGCCCGAAGGCGAGCTGGTGACGAGGATCCGGTTCACCGCTCCGGCGCCGGGCACGTTCCGCTTCCACAAGGCGAGCCGGCGGCGGCTGAACTCGGGCTCCATCGTCACGGTGGCCGCCCGCCTCACGGTCGAGGACGGCCTGGTCGCCGACGTGCGGCTCGTGCTGGGCGGCCTCTCGCGCCGCCTGCTGCGGGCGGTGGGCGCCGAGCGCGTGCTGCGGGGCGCGCCGCTGACCGCCGAGGTCGTCGCCGAGGCGGCGGGGGCGGACGTCATCGAGCCGTTCGACGACGCCTACGCCTCCGCGTGGTACCGCGCCCGGGTCTACCCCGTCCACCTGCGTCGTGCCCTGCTCGGGGCCTGAAAGGGGAGCCTATGCCCTCGACCATCGTCACCCTCAAGCTGAACGGCACGGAGCGGGAGCTGATCGCCCGCCCGTCCACGACGTTGCTGAGCGCCCTGCGCGACACGTTCGGCCTGACGGGGGCCAAGCGCGGGTGCGGGCAGGGCGGCTGCGGCAGTTGCACGGTGCTGCTGGACGGCCGGCCCGCGGTCTCGTGCCTGATCCCCGTCGTGACGGTCGACGGCTGCGCCGTGGAGACGGTCGAGGGGCTGGCCGACGGCGACCGGCTGGATGACGTGCAGCAGGCGTTCGTCGACCATTTCGCGACGCAGTGCGGCTTCTGCACCCCCGGGATGATCATGTCGGCGACGGCGCTGCTCAACCGGGAGCCGGCGCCGACCCGCCAGGACGTCACGGAGGCGATCTGCGGGAACGTGTGCCGCTGCACCGGCTACGAGCCGATCGTCACCGCCGTCCTGTCCGCCGCGGAAAGCCGCCGCGACAGCGCCGCGGAACGCCGCCGCGACAGCGCCGCGGAACGCCGCCACGACGGCGCCGGGGAACGACACCGCGACGCCGCCGCGCCGCTCTCCGGAAAGGCCGCCGGCTGATGGGCCGCCTCACGCCGATCGACCCCACGTACTTCAAGGACGAGCGCGCGGGCGACTTCACTGTCATCGGCTCGGCGGTCCAGCGCTCGGACGCCCGCGGCCACGTCACCGGCCGCACGCTGTTCTTCGAGGACCTGACGCCGCCGGGCCTGACCCACGTCAAGATCCACCGCTCGACGCGGCACCACGCCCGCATCGACCGGGTCGACGTCTCCGGCGCGCTGGAGGTGCCGGGCGTGCTGCGGGTCATCACCCACGAGGACGTGCCGAACAACTGGTACGTCGTGCTGCGCCTGATCGGGGTGGGCCCGGACGACGAGCCGGTCCTGGCCGAGGACCGGGTGCTCTACCGGGGCGAGCCGATCGTCGCCGTGGTCGCCGAGACGGAGGAGGCCGCGCGCGAGGGCGCCGCCCGGGTCGTGGTCGACTACACGGACCTGCCCGCCGTCCTGGACGTCGAGGCCGCGCTGGCCGACGGGGCGCCGATCATCAAGCAGGCGGGCACCAACCACTTCGTGTACGAGGGGCACCCGTGCCGCCGGATCCGCTTCGGCGACGTCGAGCGGGGCTTCGCCGAGGCGGACCGGATCATCGAGGGCCGCTACAGCTCCTCCCCCATCGAGCACGCGCCGGTCGAGCCGACGGGCTGCATCGTGGTCCCGCAGGGCGACGGCCGGCTGCGCATCCACAGCAACACCCAGGCCGCCTTCTTCACCCTCGACAACACGGCGCTCATCCTCGGCGTGCCGCCCACGAGCCTGCGCGTCGTGGGCGGCACGGTCGGGGGCGGGTTCGGCGGCAAGGTGGACGTCATCGTCGAGCCGCTGGCGTGCCTGGCCGCGATGCTGACGGGCCGGCCCGCGAAGTACGTCTACAGCCGCGCCGAGGAGATGCAGGTGTCCTCGACGCGGGCGGCCGAGCACATCCACATCAAGGACGGCGTCATGGACGACGGCCGGATCGTGGCCCGCCAGGTCACCCTTTACGTGGACGCGGGCGCGTACTCGCGGCACAGCCCGTACGGCACGACCAAGGCGGCGGCGCACATGCCGGGCCCGTACACGATCCCGAACGTGCACGTGGACTGCTACTGCGTCTACACGAACCGGACGCCGTCCAGCGCCATGCGCGGCTTCGGCGTCACGATCGGCGACTTCGCGCTGGAGTCGCACATGGACCACGTCGCCAGGGAGCTGGGCATGGATCCGCTGCGGCTGCGGCTGAAGAACGCCTACCGGGACGGCGACATGAAGGCCCACCGCAAGATCGCGTCGGGCACGGCGCTGGTCGAGGTGATCCAGAGCGCGGCGGACCTGGTGGGGCACGACCTGCCGCCGGAGTACCGGGCGATGTCGTCGGCCGAGCGGCCGGAGGGCTGAGCGATGGCGATACGGCAGGGGTGCGGGTACGCGGCGGTCAACTACCCGACCGGCATGAACCTGGGCGGCGACCCGTCGCAGGCGCTGGTGCACGCGACGACCATGGGCGGGTTCGTGGTCACGCTCTCCTCGGTGGACCTCGGGCAGGGGCTGCGGACGGTCGTCGCGCAGTGCGCGGCGGAGACGCTCGGCGTCCCGATGGAGAACGTCATCGTGGACACCGCCGACACCGACACCGGCCCGCACTGCATGGGCACGTTCGCCAGCCGCGGCACCCACCGGGTCGGCAACGCGGTGATCATGGCGGCCCGCGAGGCGAGGGAGGTGCTGCTGCAGGTCGCCGCGGACGAGCTGGAGGTGGACGCGGAGGACCTGGAGACCGACGGCACGGGCTTCGTCCGGCTGAAGGGGGCGCCGGAGAAGAAGATCCACGTCAGCGAGGTGGCGCTGGCCGCGCACTTCCGTCAGGGCCGGACCATCTCGGGGCGGGGCATCTTCCTGAAGGAGCCGAGCACGCCGGTGCCGGAGACCGGCGAGATGGACCCCGACTCCTGCCAGGCGCACGCGTGCACGGTGGCCGAGGTCGAGGTGGACGACGAGACCGGCGTCATCGAGGTGCTGCGGCTCTACAACACCTACGAGGTGGGCCGGGCGCTCAACCCGGCGATCGCGACGCAGCAGGTCGAGGGCGGCGCGTGGATGGGGTTGTCGCACGCGTTGTTCGAGTCGACGGAGCCGTACTATCCGCACTCGCGCGAGCACGGCCCGCTCGACTTCGCCGCGTACCTGATGCCGGGGCCGGCGGACCTGCCGGAGCAGACGAGCGTGTTCCTCGAACGGCCGGCCGGCAACGGGCCGTTCGGGGCCAAGGGCATCGGCGAGATGACGGCGAACGCGCCGATCCCCGCGATCGCCAACGCCGTGTTCGACGCGGTCGGCGTGCGGCTGACCAGCATGCCGTTCACGCCGGAGAAGGTGCTGCGCGGGTTGGACGAGCTGAGGGCCGGCCGTGCTGGCTGACCAGGAGACGCTGGGCCGGCGGCTGGGCGCGGAGGGCTACCTCGCCGACGAGGGCCTGCTCACCGCCGTCCGCCTGGCGGGCGTGCTCGGGCTGCCGCTGCTGCTGGAGGGCGAGCCGGGCGTCGGCAAGACGGAGATCGCGAACGTGCTGGCGCGGGTGCTCGGCCGGGAGCTGATCCGCCTGCAGTGCTACGAGGGCCTGGACGCCTCCCAGGCCCTGTACGAGTGGGACTACCCGAAGCAGTTGCTGTCGCTGCGGGCGGCCGAGGTGGAGGGGCGCGGCGTCGGCGACCTGTACCGGGAGGAGTTCCTCCTGCAACGGCCGCTGCTGCGGGCGCTGCGGGCGGCGTCGGGGGCGGTGCTGCTGATCGACGAGATCGACCGGGCGGACAGCGAGTTCGAGGCGTTCCTCCTGGAGTTCCTCGGCGACTTCCAGATCACCATCCCGGAGCTCGGCACCATCAGGGCGGCGAGCGTCCCGTTCGTCATCCTCACCTCGAACCGGACCCGCGAGCTGCACGACGCGCTCAAGCGCCGCTGCCTCTACCACTGGATCCCCTTCCCGGACGCCGAGCGGGAGCAGGCGATCATCCAGGCGCAGGCGCCCGGCCTGGACGAGCGCAGCGCGGCCCGCCTGGTGGCCGCCGTGCACCGGATCAGGGGGCTGGCCCTGCTGAAGCGGCCGGGCATCGCGGAGTCGACGTCGTGGGCGCGCGGCGTGCAGGCGCTGACCCGCGAGGGGGCGGGCTGGCTGGAGGCGATGCGCCGGTCGGCGGGGCTGCTCGTCAAGTACGAGGAGGACCTGTCGCTGGTCGGCCGGCACGCCGCGGAGGTGTTCGGTGACTGAGCGGGCCCTCGTGGCGCGGGTCCGCGAGCACGTGCACGGGTTCCTGCGGGACCTGCACGGGCAGGGCCTGCGCGTCCCGGTGTCCAAGCAGCGGGTCTTCCTCCAGGCGATCGAGGTCGCCGGCCCGCGCGACGCCACGGAGCTGTACTGGATCGGGGCGAGCACGCTCACCGTCTCCCGCGAGGACCTGGAGGTGTACTCCCCCACGTTCGAGCGCTGGTTCGGGGCCGCCCGCGCGCGGCCCGTCCCCGAGCGGGAGTCCCCGGACGAGGAGGAGCCGGCGCCGCGCGGGAAGGGCGACGAGGCGCCCTTCGCGGCGGCGCCCGGCGGGGAGGCGGGCCTGGAGGCCGGCTTCTCCGAGCGCGTGGGCCGCCCGGCGTTCGGCACGGCGAGCCAGGACGAGCGGGCCGTGCTCGCGCTGCTGCGCCGGGAGCTGCGCGGCGCCGTGCCGACGGTACGGTCCCGCCGCCGCCGGCCCGCCCGCCGGGGCCCGTGGATCGACGTCGCCAGGATCTGCCGCGAGTCCCGCCGCGGCCACGGCGAGATCGTCACGCTGCGGCGGCGCGACCGGCCCCGCCGGCAGCGCCGGGTGCTGCTGCTCATCGACGTGTCGGGGTCGATGAAGCAGCACAGCGCCGCCTACCTCCGCTTCGCGCACGCCATGGTCGGCTGCCTCGACCGCGTCGAGGTGTTCACGTTCGGCACCCGGCTGACCCGCGTCACCGAGCCGCTGCGGGCGCGGGACGTCGACGCGGCCGTGGCCGCGCTGAGCGAGGTCGTGCTGGACGCCGAGGGCGGCACCCGGATCGGCCCCTCGCTCCAGGAGTTCCTCGGCAACGCCCGCCACGTCACGATGGCGCGCGGCGCCCTGGTGATCGTGCTGTCCGACGGGCTGGAACGCGGCGACCCCCTGCCCATGGAGGCGGCCGTGCGCCGGTTGTCGCTGCTGGGGCACCGGTTGCTGTGGTGGACGCCGCTCGCCTGCGACCCGGCGTACCGCCCGGTCACGCGCGGCATGGCGGCCGTGCTGGGCAGCGTGGACGCGCTCGCGGGCGTACGGGACCTGCGGACGGCGTACGAGCAGGTACAGACCTTGGCCAGGGAGTGATCACCATGCCGGAAGCGGCCCCGTACTCGGGCGACATCGTCGACGCGCACCACCACATCTGGCGGGTCGCCGACCTGCCGTGGCTGTCCGGGCCGATGGTGCCGCGCATCTTCGGGCCGTACGAGGCGATCAGGCGCGACTACCTGATCGACGAGTACGCCGCCGAGGCCACGGCCTGCGGCATCACCGAATCCGTCTACGTCCAGACGAACTGGCCGCTCGACCGGGTCGTGGACGAGGTGCGCTGGCTGCGCGACGTCCACGAGGAGACGGGCCGGCCGTCGGCGGTCGTCGCGGCGGCCGACCTGTTCGACGACGACACGCCGCAGGTCCTGCGGCGGCAGGCCGCGCTCACCCCTCTGGTCCGGGGCATCCGGCAGCAGCTGCACTGGCACGAACGCCCGGAGTTCCGCTTCGCGACCGCGCCCGACCGGATGAAGGACCCGGTGCTCCGCAAGAGCCTCGGCGCGGTCGCCGGCCTCGGCTGGCTGTTCGAGCTGCAGGTCTTCCCCGAGCAGATGGCGGACGCGGCCGAGCTGGTCGCGGCCTTCCCCGACCTCACCTTCGTGCTCGTGCACGCGGGCATGCTCATCGGCGAGGAGTACGTGGAGCCGTGGCGGGCCGGGCTGTCCGCGCTGGCGGAGCTGCCGAACGTGGTGGTCAAGCTCACCGGCCAGGGCACGTTCGTCCACCGCGTGGACCCCGAGCTGATCTCCTTCGTCGCCGGAGAGGTGCTCGCCCGCTTCGGCGCCGGCCGGGCCATGTTCGGCACCAACTTCCCGGTCGAGCGGCTCTGGACCACCATGCCGCACCTGGTCGGCGCGTGGAAGGACGCGCTGGCCCACCTGCCGCCCGCCGATCAGCACGCCGTCTTCGCCGGCACCGCCCGGCGGGTGTACGGGCTGGGCGGCTGACATCAACGAAAGGGAGTACCCAGGAATGGCACTGTTCGTCCTGACCTACGGCTACAACGACACCCCGCTGCGCGCGGAGCGCCGCGACGACCACCTGGCCCACCTGAACAAGCTCTGGGAGCGGGGCGCCGTCGTCGCGGCCGGCCCGTACACGGACCTGACGGCCGGCATGATCGTGCTGCGGGCGGAGGACGAGGCGGCGGCGCAGGCGCTCGTCGACCAGGACCCGTACACGCAGCTCGACGTCACCAAGGACCGCACGCTGCGGGAGTGGCGGGTGACGGTCGGCTCCCTCGACTGACCTTCGCGGTGCGGCCGGCGGCGGCCTGCCGCCGGCCGCGCCGGGTCACTCCTTCGGGTCCAGCACGAACACCGGGATCTGCCGGTCGGTCTTCGTCTGGTACTCGGCGTAGGCCGGATAGGCCGCGACGGCCCGCTCCCACCACTCCGCCCGCTCCGCGCCCTCGGCCTCCCGCGCGACGTACCGCTTGGTGACGGTGCCGTCCTGCAGCGTGAACTCGGGGTGCGCCTTGATGTTGTAGTACCAGGTGGGGTGCTCGGGAGCGCCCCCCTTGGACGCCACGACGGCGTACCGGCCCTCGTGCTCCACCCGCATCACGGGGGTGTAGCGCAGCTTGCCGCTCTTGGCACCGCGCAGGGTCAGCAGCACGATCGGCGACCCGGCGATGTCGATGCCCTCGGTGGTGCCGGTCTCAAGGATCTTCTTCGTCTGGTCCCGTACCCAGTCGCTGGGGCTCAGCTCTACAGTCTCGTCCGACATGCTCACCACCAACAACCCCCGCCCGTTCGCCATTCCTGCCGTTGGTCAGGTCAGGTCAGGCCGGGCAGTGCACGGTCGTGCAGCCAGGCGGACAGCAGCGGGGCGACCGGGCGGGCGGTGTGCCGCTGGACGTGCTCCGTGAACCCCCCGGTGGTGACGGTGCCGTGGCGGTGGGCGGCGGTCCAGGCGCGCAGGGCGGTGAAGAACGGCTCGTCGCCCATCGCCCCGCGCAGCGCGTGCAACGTCAGCGCGCCGCGCTTGTAGACGCGGTCGTCGAACAGGGCCGGCGCGCCCGGGTCGGACAGGACGAAGTCCTGAGGGAGCTGGGTGAGGCGGTGGCGCCAGCGCCGGGCGTGCTCGGCGGCGGGCGGGCCGCCCGACGACTCCGACCAGAGCCATTCGGCGTACGTGGCGAAGCCCTCCTGCAGCCAGATGTCGCTCCAGCGGGCCACGGTGAGGCTGTTGCCGAACCACTGGTGGGCCAGCTCGTGCGCGACCAGCCGCTCGCCGCCGCGCACGCCGTCCACGTGGTTGCGGCCGAAGATCGACATGCCCTGCGCCTCGACCGGGATCTCCAGGTCGTCGTCGGCCACCACGACCGTGTAACCGCTGAACGGGTAGGGGCCGAACAGGTCGCCGAACAGCGCCATCATCTGGCCCTGCCGGGCGAAGTCGTGGCGGACGCGGGCGGCCAGCCGGGGCGGGTGGGCGAGCCGGGCGCCGCCGTACTCGGAGATCTGGTAGCGGCCGATCTGCACGCTGGCCAGGTAGGTCGCCATGGGCTCGGGCTGCTCGTAGATCCAGGTCGTGTTCCCGGCGCCGCGCCGCCTGGCCAGCAGCGCGCCGTTCGCGATGACCTGGTACGGCGTGGCCGTCGTCACGGAGATGCGGTAGGACGCCTTGTCGCCGGGACGGTCGTTGCACGGGAACCAGGACGGCGCGCCGATCGGCTGGCCGGCGACGAGCGCGCCGTCGCTCAGCTCCTCCCAGCCCAGCCCGCCCCAGGGGCTCGGCACCGGCACGGGCTTGCCGGAGTAACGCACCCCCACGACGACCCGCTCCCCCGCGGCCAGCGGCCGGGACGGTGTCACGCGCAGCTTGCCCCGGCCGTGGGCGTGGCGGGCGGGCATGCCGTCCACCGTGACGCCCGCGACCCTGAGCTGGGCGAAGTCCAGCTCCAGCGCGCTGAGAGGCTCCGCGGCCGTGACCGTCAGCAGGGCGGTGCCGTCGAGCCGGTTGGCGGGGACGCGGTAGGTCAGCCTCAGGTCGTAGTGCGAGACGCCGTAGCGGTGGTCGCCGTGCGCGGGGAAGTACGGGTCCCCGGGCAGGTGCGGGGTGCTGTGGATCTGCTCGGTCATCGCCATGCCGAGACCGGGTTGCCGAACCAGCGGGTCCGATCGGGCACGTGCTCGCCCCGCATGACCAGGGACGCGGGGCCGACCGTGGTGTCGGCGCCCACCCGTGCCGCCGGCAGCACCACGCCGTGCGGGCCGAGGGTCGCGCCGGCGTCGAGGGTGACGGTGTCCATGCTCATGACCCGGTCGTGGAAGAGGTGGGTCTGCAGGACGCAGCCCCGGTTGACGCACGCGCCGTCGCCGAGGGTCACCAGATCCGCCTCGGGCAGCCAGTACGTGTCACACGTGACCCCATGTCCGATGCGTGCCCCGAGGGAGCGCAGCCACACGTTCAGCGGCGCGGTTCCCAGCCACGGCTGGGCGAACCAGGGCGCGGCCAGCACTTCGACGAAGTTGTCCGCCAGCTCGTTGCGCCACACGAACGAGCTCCACAGCGGCCGGCTGCCCGCGCCGATCCGGCCGACGAGCAGCCACTTGGCGGCCGTGGCGACCGCCGCCGCCACCACGCCGGCGACCGCCATGATCACGCCGCTCAGCGCGATCGCCGCCGCGAAGCCGTACCGGGCGGCGACGGCCTCGAACGCGGCGGCGGCCAGGACGGCGAGCGCCACCGCGGCCATGGCGGGCACCACGCGGAACGCCTCGACGACGGCCCGCGCCACCTTGTACCGGGCGGGCGGGTCGTAGGTGCGGTTCCTGTCGCCCTCCTCCGCGGTGCGGCGCAGCTTCATGGGCGGCATGCCGACGTACGACGAGCCGGACTTGGCCTTCTTCGGCGTCGCCGACAGCACGCCGACCAGCCCGTCCTTGGGCACCTTGCGGCCGGGGGCGGTCATGCCCGAGTTGCCGAGGAAGGCGCGCTTGCCGATCCGCGCGGTCGCGATGCGCATCCAGCCGCCGTCGAGCTCGTACGGGGCCACCATCGTGTCGTCGGCCAGGAAGGCGCCGTCTCCGACGGACGTCATCGTGGGCAGCGCGAGCACCGTGGACAGCTCGGCGCCCCGGCCCACCTTCATGCCGAGCGCCCGCAGCCACGCCGGGGTCAGGACGCTCGCGTACAGGGGGAACAGCCAGACGCGGGCGGAGGCCATCAGCCGGCCGGTCGCCCACGCCTGCCACGCCTGCCGGCTGTGCACCGGGTGCTGCCCGGCGTGCAGGCCGAGGCCCAGCAGCCGCACGCTGCCCAGCGTGAGCAGGGCGAACGCGGCCATGCCGGTGACCGTCGCGAGCGGCACGCCGGGCAGGGCGGCGGCCAGCGCCGCGCCGAGCGTGCGCGCCTCGCGGGCGAACCAGGCCAGGACCGCGAAGGCGGCCCCGGCGGCGGCGACGGGAAGGAGGCCGAGCGCCACGGCGGTCACCCCGTACAGGGCGGTCCACCAGGGGGAACGCGCGGCGCGCTCGCCCGGCTTGCGCGACCTGCCCTGGCGGAACGCGGGCACGCCGGCCCACAGCTCGCCGGACGGCACCGTGCCGGCGACCGCCGACCCGGGCGCCACCTGCGAGTTCTTGCCGATCTTGGCGCCGGGCAGGAGCGTGGAGCGGGAGCCGATCGTGGCGCCGGCGCCGATCCTGATCTCGCCGACGTGCAGGACGTCACCGTCGAACCAGTGCCCGCTGAGATCCACCTCCTGCTCGATCGACGCGCCCCTGCCGACCTTGAGCAGGCCCGTGACGGGCGGCGGCGAGTGCAGGTCCGCGTCGGCGCCCACCTGCGCGCCGAGCAGCCGGGCGTACCAGGTCATCAGGGGCGCGCTGGCGAGGTCGGGCACGCCGAGCCTGGCCGCGAACTGCTCGGCGAACCACAACCTCAGGTGGACGCCGCCGCCGCGCGGATGCCCGCCGGGCCGCACGCCATGCAGCAGCAGCCGGGCGAGCGCCGCCGACAGGCCGACCCGGCCCATGGGGGTGAGGAACGCCAGCGCGCCCAGCGCCACCCACCACCAGGACAGCGCGGGCGCCCACGGCGGGGCCAGCACGTTGCCGAGCGCGGCCAGGGGGACGATCCAGCGCATGGCGCCGGCCGTGAGCAGCGGCACCATGAGCAGCGCCTGGACCGTCGCGGCCCGGCGTGGCATGGGCGTCACGGGCGGGCGGGCGGCCTCGGAGCCGCCCCTGGTGGCCAGGAGCGCGGCCAGGCCGGCCAGCGTCGGGTGCGCGTACACGTCGCCCACGGCCACGTCGGGGTGGTCGGGGCGCAGCACGGACACCAGCCTGGCCGCGGCGAGGCTCGTGCCGCCGCTGGCGAAGAAGTCGTCGCCGGGCCCTTCCGGCGCCACTCCCAGGATCGCGGTCCAGTGCCCGGCCAGCCGCGCCTCGGCGGGAGTCAGCTCCGAGACGGCGAGTCGCCCGGTCAGGGGCCAGGGCAGCGCGTCGCGGTCGATCTTGCCCGAGGTGCGGGTCGGGAGCGCGCCGACCGGCGCCAGGCGCGGCACCAGGGCGGCGGGCAGTGAGTCGGCGAGCAGGTCGCGCGCCTCGCCGGCGTCGAAACCGGGGCCGGTGACGACGTACCCGACGAGGAGCTGATGCCCGCCTCCGGCGGTACGGACGGCCGCCGCCGCGCCGGTGACACCGGGCAGCGCCTGCAACGCGGCGTCCACCTCGCCCAGCTCGATCCGGCGCCCGCCCAGCTTCACCTGGTCGTCGGCCCTGCCGACGAACACGAGCCCTTCCGGGTCGGCCCGCACCAGGTCGCCGCTGCGGTAGGCGCGCGCCCAGCCCAGCGACGGTAACGGCGCGTACTTCTCGGCGTCCTTGACCGGGTCGAGGTAGCGGGCCAGGCCCACGCCGCCGATGACCAGCTCGCCGGTCTCCCCCATGGCGACCGGCTCGCCGTCGTCGCCGACCACCGCCAGGTCCCACCCGTCGAGGGGCAGCCCGATGCGGACGGGCTGCTCACCGGTGAGCGGCGCCGCCGACGCGACCACCGTCGCCTCCGTGGGGCCGTAGGTGTTCCACACCTCCCGCCCCGGCACGGCCAGCCGCGCGGCCAGCTCCGGCGGGCACGCCTCCCCGCCGAAGATCAGCAGCCTGATCCCGTCGAGGTGCTCGGCCGGCCAGAGCGCGGCCAGCGTCGGCACGGTCGAGACGACCGTGATGCCCTTGCCGGCCAGCCACGGCCCGAGGTCCATGCCGGTGCGTACGAGCGCCCTGGGCGCGGGCACCAGGCAGGCGCCGTGCCGCCAGGCCAGCCACATCTCCTCGCACGAGGCGTCGAAGGCCACCGACAGCCCGGCCAGCACGCGGTCACCCGGGCCGATCGGCCGCTCCCGCAGGAACAGGCCCGCCTCGGCGTCCACGAACGCCGCCGCGGAGCGGTGCGTCACCGCGACACCCTTCGGCTTGCCGGTCGAGCCGGAGGTGAAGATGATCCACGCGTCGTCGTCCGGCGCGGGCGGGCCGCCGTCGTTCCGGCCTTCCCCGAGCACGGTGATCTTGTCGCTGATGACCGCGTCCACGGCGGCCTCGCTGAAGACCAGCTCGGCCCGCTCGTCCGGGTCGTCGGCGTCGACCGGCACGTACGCGGCCCCGGCGGCGAGCACCGCGAGGATGGACAGGTACAGCTCGGCCGTCCCCGACACCACCCGCACGCCCACCCTGGCGCCGCGGCCGATCCCCGCCTCCGCCAGCTCCGCGGCCATCCGGTCCACCTCCGCGCGCAGGTCGCGGTAGCTCCAGCACACGGTGCCGTCGTCGAGCGCGGGCGCGTCGGGGTGCAGGCGCGCGGTCTCGTCGAGGACGTCGACGAGGGTACGAGGGGACGCCGCCAGCACTCCGGCGGGATAAACCGCGGAAGCGGCCTTCCGGGACACATCGACCGAGTCGCTACGCAAACGCCGCTCCTTGGGGTCAGGCGGTCGATGCCTCGGGAAGGCACACGGGCCCCCGCATCATCCGCCACCGTCGTGGCGTTCGCCACCCCACACGCAACGGCCGCCGCGACCGTACCTATTCCGCCACTACGTCCCCTTACTCGCGAAACACACGGCGCCCATAGTGACATCCGCATCTGTTCGCGCAGGCCACCGAAGGTGCAGGGTGGGGCTTCATCACCCGCTCGACCGCTTCACAAGGAGCCCACCATGGCAAGCGTGCAGATCACCCGCACCTACCCCACCACCCCCGAGCACGTCTGGCAGCTGTGGACCACCCCGGAGGGCATCGCCTCCTGGTGGTCGCCCGACGGCTTCACCGTCGAGGTCGGCAAGCTCGACCTGCGGCCCGGCGGCGACCTCATCTACACGATGACCGCCACCGCGCCGGAGCAGATCGCGTTCATGGAGAGCCACGGCATGCCGCTGAGCACCGAGTCCCGCAAGACGTTCGTGGAGGTGTCCGAGCCCGGCAGGCTCTCCTACACCTCGCTCGCCGACTTCATCCCCGGCGTCGACCCGTACGACTTCCTCACCGTGGTCGAGCTGGAGCCGGTCGAAGACGGCGTCCGCGTCACGATGACGGCCGACGCGATGCACGACGAGGAGTGGACACAGCGGCTGGCCGCCGGCCGGGCCAACGAGCTCGACAACCTCGGCCGCGTGATCGACGCGGGCGTGCGGGCCTGAGCCCGGCATGACCCTCCCCCTCTCCCCGTCCCGGCCGCCGCTGGTGGTCGCCGATCGGCCGGGTCACCTACCCTGGTCAGCCAGGGCACGTGGACGAGGGGCGGTTCGGCTGGTGGGGTTCTGGCGGTCCGACCGCGTCGTCCGGCTCGCGCCGGCCGGCGCGGTCGCCTGCAGCGGCCTGCTGCCCCTGCTGCAGGTCGCGCTGGCCTTCAGCTATCCCGGCAACGACACCCGCACCGGGCTGTGGAGCGTCGCGGCGACCGCCGCGTACCTGCCCCTCCACCTGCACCACGTCCGGTACGCGGCGCGCGCCGCCCGGCAGCCGGCCGGCCACTGGACCTTCGCGGCGATGGCCGTGATCGTCCTCGCCGCCACCCCCGTGGCCGGGAACATGTGGCCGCGCGCCTACACGAGCCTCGCCGTGTCGGCGGTCCTGGTCCTGCCCGGCCCGTGGGCGTTCGCGGCGTACCTGTCGCTGGTGCTCGCGGCGGCGCCCGCGTCCCTGCTGCTGGGCCTGCCGTGGAACGCCGCCCCATGGCTCACGCTCTCGGCGCTGTGCGGCAGCGGGGCCGTGCTCATGCTCGTGTGGCTGTCCGCCGCCCTCGTCCGCCTGCGGTCGGCCAGGGAGGTGCTCGCCCAGCGGGCGGTGGCGCAGGAGCGACGCCGCATCGACGACGACCTCCGCACCACCCTCGGCACGGCCCTGGAATCCCTCGCCACCCGCGGCACCCGCGCCACCAGCCTCCTGACGCCGCTGCTCGACGCGCAGGCCGAACTCAGCGAGCGGACCAAGCTGGACGGGCGGGCCGGACTGGACGGGCGGGCCGGACTGGACGGGCGGGCCGGACTGGACGGGCGGGCCGGACTGGACGGGCGGGCCGGACTGGACGGGCGGGCCGGAGTCGGCAGGCGAGCCGAGCTCGACCGGCGGCGGGCCGAGCTGGTGGCCGAGCTGTCCGGGCTCGCCGACGATTCCCGGCGCACGCTCGCCGACGCCCGGCAGCGGGTGCGCGGCTATCGGCAGCCGTCCCTGCGCGCCGAGCTCGACACGGCCGCCGCCCTGCTGTCCGCCGCCGGCATCGAGACCCGCCTGCACCTTCCCCGAACGGGCGTCCCCGACACGATCGCACCGCGGCCCCGTGCGGCCCTGCGCGCGACGGTCACCCGCCTGCTGCGCGCCGACGGGCTGCGCACCTGCACGATCACGGCGGTCGCCCAGCCGGGCGGGGCACGCCTGGAGGTGCGCACCGACGACACCACGGAGACCATCGACGTCCGGCCCGCCACCGACCCGACGGAGGCCGACCCGACGAAGGCTGGCACGTCGCAAGCGAGCCCGTCGGAGGTCCGGTAATGACGCCGCCGATCACGCCGCGCTGGGTCGTGCGCCACCCCCTGTGGCCGCTGATCGCCCTGCACGTCGTGCTGGCCGGGCAGGTCCCCGTCTACACGGCCCTCGGCATGGACGGCCCGGCCGGCGACCCGCTGGCCGGCACCGTCGCCTTCGTCCTGGCCCTCTGCCTGAGCCTGCGGCACAGCCTGGCCGCCACCAGGGGCGGGCGCCCGGCGGGCTGGCCGTGGACCCTGGCGGCCCTCGTCGCCCTCGCCAACGTCCCGCTGTGGTGGTTCGGCTCGAACTGGCAGGCTTTCACCGGTTTCGCGCTCGCGTCGATGGTGATGCTGCTCCGCGGCCGCCCGCTGTTGCTCGCGGCGATCGCGCAGCTCCTGCACAACCCGGTGAAGGAGGTGATCGGCATGCTGCACGACGACGCCTACACCGTCGCCCAGGCCCTGCTCCTGGGCTCGTACAGCCTGTTCAGTCTGGTCCTGTACGCCGGCACGCTGGTCGGCGGCGCCCGCCTGGTGCGGCTGCTGCACGAGCTGGAGGCCACCCGCACCGAGCTGGCCGCCACCGCCGTCGGCGAGGAACGCGTCCGCGTCTCGCGCGACCTGCACGACCTGCTGGGCCAGAGCCTGTCGGCCATCTCCCTCAAGGGCGACCTGGCCCTGCGCCTGCTCGCGAAGGACGCCGCCGCGGCCCGCGCCGAGGTCGAGAGCCTCACGGGCGTCGCGAGGGACGCGCTGCGGGACGTACGCGCGATCACCCGCGACGAGCACTCGGTGTCGTTGCGCACCGAGATCGACGGGGCCGCGGCCCTGCTCGGCGCCGCCGGCGTCGACACCCGCCTCGACGTGGCCGACGTCCCGCCCCTGTCCGGCGCGGCCCAGAGTGCCCTGGCCTGGGCGATCCGCGAGGGCACCACGAACCTGCTGCGCCACAGTGACGCCCGCACCTGCACCATCACCCTCACCCGGCGTCAGGGCACGGTCCGCCTGGAGATCGTCAACGACGGCGCCCACCCGGCCCCGGCACCCGCACCCACCGGAGCGACCGGCCCGAGCCCCACCCCACCCGGCACGGAGCTGTCCGAGGCGGCCGACCCGAGCCCCACCCCAGCCGGCACAGGGCTGGCCGGGCTGGCCGAGCGGGCCCGGGCCGCGTCCGGCACCTGGCTCACCACCGTCCGCGACGGCCTGTTCACGCTGTCGGTAGAAGTCCCCGAGGAGGTCGCGTGATCCGTGTGCTGATCGCCGAGGACATGCACATGATCCGCTCAGCCCTGGTCGCCCTGCTGTCGCTGGAGGACGACATGGAGGTGGTGGCCGAGATCGAGCGCGGCGACGAGGTCCTGGCCACCGCCCTGCGCACCGGGCCCGACGTGGCGGTCCTCGACATCGACCTGCCGGGCCTGGACGGTCTGTCCGCCGCCGAGCAGCTGTCGGCCCGGCTCCCGGCCTGCCGCACGCTCGTCCTGACCGGCCTCAGCCAGCCCGGCAACCTCCTGCGCGCCCTGAAGGTCCACGTCAGGGGCTTCATCGTCAAGGACGCCCCCGCCCACTCCCTCACCGACGGCATCCGCCGCATCGCCCGCGGCGAACGCGTCATCGACCCGGAGCTGGTCGCCGCCGCTCTGGAGACCGGCAGCAGCCCGCTCACCCCGCGCGAGACCGAGGTCCTGCGCGCCGCCGCCACCGGCATCCGCGTCGCCCAGATCGCCACCGACCTGTCGCTGTCGCAGGCGACGGTCCGCAACTACCTGTCGAACGCGATCAGCAAGGTCGGCGCCCGCAACCGCATCGACGCCATCCGCATCTCCCGCGACGCCGGCTGGCTCTGACCCTCCCCAGCGTGCCCTCTCAGGCGGCGGCCCGGGTGGCCGCGTAGCGGTCGGAGGCGGCGGTGAGCCTGGCGAGCCGGTCGGGCGACAGGTCGAGGGGCCCATGACCTCTTCCCCTCGAACTGCCTGAAGCCGTGGTTTCAAGCACGTCCATACGGTTACCGCATTCTGGCGACAAACATCTCACCGCAGCCCAGAAATGCGTAAACAACTGCGGCCCGCGGAGAAGCCTTACACGCTGCGCCAAAAAGCAACACCCAAGTCGCAAGGATGTTCAACCGTGACGCAACCGCCACTCCCCAACCTTGCCCCCGGTAGCCACTTATTCATGTAGCAAGAAGAACACAGCGACCGGGAGGCATCCCCCGATGGATCCAACTGCCCTCATCTCCGCATGCGTGGCATGCGCCGGCATCCTCACCACCATCGTGAGCACGTGGTTGTCCCGCCGCTGGCATCGCGCACTCCTCCGAGAGTTGACCAAAGCGGCCGACGCAACCCCATACGGACAGGTATCGGGCGCGAGCCGATGAGTGATCAGCATCCAGAGCGACCAGCGCTAGACTCCGCAGCCGGAACGCGCCGTGCGGTACGCGAAGCCTTCGTATCGTTCGCGGAGAACGAGTATGCACGTTTGAAAATGTTCCTCATGCGTTACGGCGCCTCTCATGAAGACAGCGAGGACGCAGCACAGGAGGCATTCCACGACGCGTGGCGGCTGCTGATCAATCGGCCATTCCAATGGATGTCCATCCGAGAGCCGGAGGCATGGGTCCGAGCTGTCGCCACTCGCGCCCTTGCGCGCCCTCGCGGCCAGAAGCGGCGTCAGGTCCCGACAATTCCCTTCGACTCGGATACGCCAATCACGACCGGATCGGCCAGGACTGGGCCGACCAGGTGGCCCTCGAATCCGATGTCCGCGCGGCCCTGCGGGCCCTTCCTCCCGACCAACGCCTTGCCATGGCCTATCGCATGGACGAGTTCAGCTATGCCGTCATCGCCGAGCAGTTGGGCATGACCGAGCAGCAGGCACGCGATCTCGTCAAAAAGGCCCGCACCTCTCTGAAAAGGACTCTCCCCTACCATCTGAACGAGAGGAAGGAGACGAGTGACCGCCTCGGACCACGACGATTCAGCAGCGCAGATGACTGACGAAGAACTCGACCGCCTACTCGACTCGGCCAATGCCACTCTCGCCAGAAGGGTGGAAAAGAGCACCGACGTCAATGTCCTGCTCACGAATTTGCTCGACATGCGTCCGGAAAGGCCGACGCCCGAACTCACCCCGTTCATGGCGCACGTCCGGCTCCGCCAGACCATCGCCGACGTCTATCGTGCCACCGTGCTCGCGAACAGCCTCGTACAGGTCACACCAGCCTCAGAACGACTGGACGGTGTGCTGCAGGCCGTCGACGCGGCCTTCAACAAGGCGTGCGCGGACAACCTGCACGAGGTGGAAGCGCTGGTGCAGCTGCTCAATGTGGCCATGGCCCGCGCGCTGAAAGCCGCCATGGCGCCCACCACGACAGACGATCTTCTTCTCGAGGCATACATGAGCACCCTCACGGGGTCACTGGTCAGCACGTTGGGACGTAGCCTTGCGCGGGCGAGCGACCTTGCGATGGACCTGCCACGATTTTCCGAGGACACCTACAAGTCGGCGGCACGGGACCTCTGCGGGGCAGATCTGTCGGGCCATGATCTCGGTTCGATTCAAATGCTCCATGATTTCACCTGGGACAGCCGGACGATCTGGCCGGCCGCGCTGGAGAGTGAGGCGAAGAAACACTCGGACCTGGTAGGCGAAGGGCTGTATCGCATCAGAAGGAAGACACCTCCCTGCCACAGAAATTCGGCCATGGCCACGCCTTGACGGCTGCTCAGGCAGTTGTCGCCTGTCCTTCATGCCGGAGCACGCTCGGCAGTGGCGCTACGCCTACTCGAACAGGTCGCGGTTGGCCTGGCCCCAGGCCAGCTTGCGGGCCGCCTCCTCAAGGAAGCCGTTGGCGACCCAGTCGGCCTGGGGCTGCCGCCCGGCCCCGGCCAGCAGGCGGACCTGCCGGATCACGTCCCGCTGCACCTCGAAGACCGCGTCGACCAGCCCCTCAGTCGAGGTCAGGCCGTAGGCGGTGGCGAACACCTCCAGGCGGTGCCGCCGGTCGGGCGGGGCCGGGTAGCGCAGCCAGCGCAGGCATTCGGCGTCGTCGCGGAACGGCGCGAGGTACTCCAGCGCGTAGGCGACGTCGTGCAGCCGGGGCCGGGGCCGGGCGTAGTCCCAGTCGAGGATTCCGACGGGGCGGTCGCCGCGCCAGACGATGTTCCACGGGCCGAAGTCGCCGTGGCAGATCACGTCGTCGTCGCCCGCCTCCGTCTCGCCGCTCGACCACGTCAGCCCGTCGGGCAGGCGGAAGCCCGCGACCGCGTCGTGGTAGTCGCGCAGCAGGAGGGCGAGGGACACCAGGCCGCCGTCCTCGACCACCTTGACCCAGCCTTGGGGGCCGGACTCGCCCTCGATGTAGGTGAGGATCTCCCGTCCCTCCTCATCGATCCCCAGGACCCGGGGCGAGTATGGGAAGCCCGCCGTCTCCAGGTGCCGGAGCAGGACGTGCACGGCCGGCGTCCACGGGTGGATGGGCCTGCGTACGGTGTCGCCGACGCGCACCACCCTGCGATGCGCGAAGTCCTGCAGAATCTCCATGGGTACCTACGATCCTCAAGGCCGGCGGCCGGCCGTCAGCGCTTCCGGTAATACTTCAGAAACATGTCCACCCCGGTGGTGATGAGGTCGTCGGTGAACCGGGGGTCGAGGCGGTCGCCGTAGGCGCTGTGCACGATGTGCGGGTAGAGCACCAGCGCGTAGAACTGGACGATCGCCAACTCCATCTGGGGGATGTCGAGGTCGTCGCGCGCGGCCAGCGCGGTGGCCAGCGGCTCGGCGAAGCGGTCGGGGCCGTGCCGGCGCCAGAGGCGGCCCAGCTCGGGGAAGCGCCGGGCCTCGGCGGTGATGAGCGCGCGCAGCGCGAGCACGTCGGGCTGGGCGATGCCCTCGACCCACTCGCGGGCGGTGGCGCACAGGATGTCGCGCAGGTCGTCGCCGGTGCGCAGCCGCTCGTTCATGGCGCGCATGGTCTGGCCCAGCGCCTGTTCGAGCGCGTCGCTCACCACTTCGGTGAACAGCTCCTCCTTGCTGGCGAAGTGGTTGTAGACGGTCACCTTGGACACGTCGGCCTCGGCGGCGATGTGGTCCATGCCGGCGCCGAAGCCGTGCTCCAGGAACTGGCGGCGGGCCGCCCGCACGATGGCGGCCCGCTTGCGTGCCGCGCGCTCTCCCGTCGGGACGCGCCTGCTCGTTGTCGTCACGCCCCCATCCTAGCTGAACTGTACTGTTGAGTTCATATGAACTGTGCTGTACAGTTCAGGTCGCTTAGCAAGAGAAGGGACCGGAGATGATGAGGCAAACCGGCTTGATGACCAGCCACGAGATCGTCCACGGCACGGTCGCCGCAGGGTTCGAGGACGTCCGGCGGGCGTTCGCGGACGTCGCCGCCGGCGAGCCCGGCCTCGGCGCGCAGCTCGCCGTCCGGCACCACGGCCGCCCGGTCGTGGACCTGTGGACCGGCCCGGACGTGCGCGGCGACTCCCTGCTGGCCCTGTACTCCTCGGGCAAGGGCGCGGCCCACCTGGTCGTGGCGTTGCTGGTGCAGGACGGCACGCTGGAGCTCGACCGGCGCGTCGCCCACTACTGGCCGGAGTTCGCCGCCGCGGGCAAGGGCGAGATCACCCTGCGCGACCTGCTGGCCCACCGCGCGGGCCTGATCGGCGTGCCGGGCGGGTTCAGCACGGCGGAGCTGGCCGACGACCGGCTGCTGGCCCGGCGCCTGGCCGGGCAGGCGCCGTACTGGCGGCCGGGCAGCGGCTACGGCTACCACGCCTTCGTCATCGGGGCACTGACGGGTGAGGTGGTCCGCCGCGTCACCGGGCGTTCGCTCCAGGAGGTGTACGACGAACGGGTGCGCGTCCCGTACCGGCTGGACTTCTTCCTCGGCCTGCCCGAGGACGAGGAGCCCCGCTACCTCCCCGTCCAGCCGCTCGCGCCGGAGCAGCGGAGCGCATCCGCCTCGCCCGCGCCGGACAGCCTGCTCGGCATCGCCTTCAACCTCAACGCGGCCCGGCCCACCGATCTGGTGGAGTTCGCCAACGACCGGCACGTACGCGCCCTGGGCCCGGCCTCGTCCGGAAGCGTGGGCAACGCCCGCGGGCTGGCCAAGCTGTACGCCGCCGCCATCGGCCCGATCGACGGGCGGACGGCGCTGCTGGAGCCGGCCACGCTGATCGAGTTCACCCGGCCGCACACGCCGGGCGTGGACCTGGTGACCGGGGAACGCGATCACTTCCTGCTCGGTTTCGAGGCCCTGGGCGCGCGCTACCCGGGCCTGGGCGCCGACGCCTTCGGCCACAGCGGCGCCGTGGGCGCCCAGTCGTTCGCCGACCCGGGCAGCGGCATCGCCTACGGCTACGCCCGCCGGCGCTTCACCGCCGGTGGGGGCGGCGCTCCGGAGAACCGCCTCCTGATCGACGCCGTCATGCGCGCGGCGGCGGCGTCCGACGGCCGCCCGTAGCCCGGCGCGGGCCGCGTCCTCCGACGAGCGCCCGTAGCCGTGTTCAGCGGACCCGGACCGGCAGGGTGTGCAGCCCGCGGATGAGGGTGCTGGCGCGCCGCTGCAGGACGGGCGAGCCCAGCTCGATGCTGGAGAAGCGGCCGAGCAACCTCCCCATGGCGGCGCCCGGCAGCGGGGAGGGGGCGGCCCGCAGCGCGGCCAGCTGGGCGGGCGCGACGATCAGGGCGAGCACGCTGCTGGCGATCAGGTTGACCGTCGTCTCGTGGCCCGCCACGAGGAGCAGGAACGCCATGGACACCACTTCGTCCCGCGACAGCCGGTCGCCCTCGTCGGAGACGCGCACCAGCTCCGACAGCAGGTCCTCGCCGGGCGCGGCCCGCTTGGCGGCGACGAGATCGGTCAGGTAGGCGTGGCATCCACGCGTGCGCCTCGCGCATCTCCTCCGCACGAGGCCGCCACGAACGGGGCGGTCCAGGTCCTGAACGCGTCGTGGTCGGCGATCTGCTCGCTGCGCGGGCGCGGCCGCGACAGCCGGCCGGGGATCGTCGAGCAGCTCCCTGGCCTCGGCGTACCTGGTGACCAGCCAGACCCTGAGCCGCCGGTTCGCCGTGCTGCACCGTTCACCTCTGCCTGGCTCAGCGGCACCCGCCGAGCTGTCTCATCCGCGGGCGGGCAGAGCCGCCGCCACCTCGTCGACGAGGCCGGCCAGCTCGCCCGGCCGCGACAAGAACGGAGAATGGTCCCCCGGCAGGTGCCTGACCACCTCGGTCATCGTGAGCTGCCGCTTGATGAACAGCTCGGGCATGATCCGGTCATCGTCGCAGACGATGAGCGCGGACGGCAGCGCCCGCCACGAGGCCCGCGTCTGCCGCTCGGTGAACGCCCGCGCGCTCTGCGGCCTGAGCCGGGCGACGGCCGCCTGCGCCCACTCGGCGGGCACGTCGTGGTAGAGCGTCTCGATCGGCTGGTCGGGAGCCGGCAGCAGCTCGGCGTCCTGGGGGAACCACGGCCCGCCGAGCGGCGTGATCACCGCCTCCCCTGTCTGCAGCATGTGGGCCGCGAGGTAGACGAGCCGCCGCACGTTCGGCACGGTCTCGGCCACCTCGCTGACGGGGACGCCGCCGTAGGAGTGCGCGAGCACGGTGACCGGCGCCTCCAGGGCAAGCAGCCGTTCCCGTACGGCCCGCGCGTCGTCGTACATCCCCACCTGCGGATCCCCCCACGTGCTCGGCAGGTCCACCGTGGACGTGCGCCAGCCGCGTTCCTCCAGCTCGGGCACGAGCCGATCCCAGCACGACGGACTGTGCCAGGCGCCGTGCACGAGCAGCAGCGTCCCCTTGTTCACCATGTTCTCCTCCGTTTTCGCAAGTCGCCCTGTCAGGGTGGTGAGCCGGTGTGAGGTCAGCGGCCCGGCGCCCGTACCGTGATCTCCTGGAGGATCCAGCCGTTGCCGTCAGGGTCGGCGAACGCGGCGAAGGACCCGTAACTGGCCCGCTGCGGGTGCGCGCCCGAGACCCGCTCGCGGCCGCCGGCGTGGTGGAAGGCGCCGGTGGCGTCGTGAAACGGCTCGGTGACCTCGACGCCCCGGCCGGCCAGCTCCTTCACGGCCTGCTCGATGTCCGCCACGATCAGGTGCAGCCCCTCGGCCGAGCCGGGCGCGGAGTCCGAGACACCGTCGCCGAAGATGATCGAGCACGCCGAGCCGGGCGGGGTGACCTGCACGATCCGGTAGCCGTCGTTGATCGGGAAGTCGGCGTCGAGGCGGAAGCCGAGCTGCCGGGTGTAGAAGTCCTTGGCGCGGTCGACGTCGGAGACGGGCAGGACGACGACTTCGAGCTTCATGTCCATGTGCTTCTCGCTTTCTGCGTGAGTGGGCCGGTGGGCGACGCGCCCGGTGAGGGGTTTTCGGGGCACCCGGTCTTGGCCGGGCCGGCGACCGCGCGCTGGGTGGTCTCGTACGCGGATCCCGGCGGTTCTCCTGACGTGAACACTCTCGGCCGCGAGGGCGTCCGTCACATCCGTCATTTGACGGTCATCCACGGCAGCCCCGAGACGGGTGGCGGCGGACTCGGCTAGGCGCGGACGAGAGGGTGGGTGTGGAGGCCGTCCGGGGTGCGGAAGACGGTGGCCCGGTGGCGGTGGCGGGCGGTGCCGCGGCAGCGGGCGGCGACCCGGATGGGCCAGGCGTCCACCCGGAGACGGGGACGGCCCAGGGGGGCGCCGCATCGCGTGCAGCGGTCCTCGGCGGCGACCGTCTCGTAGGCGGTCTCGATCATCCACTTTTCCGCGGGGCCGGGCGGCTCGTACCAGTGCCGTCCGGTCCGGGGCGGGGCGGCCGGGTCGAAGCCTGCGGTCAGGTAGGCCATGAAGGTCCAGTGCAGGAAGAACCACTCCATGTTCGTGCTCCCGTTCTCAGCGCCCGCTGCGCAGGGGTACGGCGGTGTCCCGGTGGGTTTCGAGGAGGCGGAGCCAGACCTCGCTGAGCGTCGGGAAGGCCGGGACGGCGTGCCAGAGGCGCTCCAACGGGATCTCGCCGGTGATGGCGAACGTCGCCGACTGCAGCAGCTCGGCGACGCCGCGGCCGGCGAAGGTGGCGCCCAGGAGGGTGCCGCGGGCGGGGTCGAGGAGGATGCGGGCCCGGCCCCGGTAGCCGGGGCTGTGCTGGTGGGCGCCGGCGACGAGGCCGAGGTCGTAGTCGACGACGTCCACCTCCCTGCCCAGCCGCGCGGCGTCGGCGGTGGTGAGGCCGACGCAGGCGATCTCGGGGTCGGCGAAGAGGACCTGGGGCACGGCGACCTGGTCGGCCGTTCCGGTGTGCCGGCTCCACGGGCCGCGGTCGAGGGGATGGTCGCGGGCGCGGTCGGCGATGACCGTACCGGCGATCCTCGCCTGGTACTTGCCCTGGTGGGTGAGGAGGGCGCGCTCGTTGACGTCGCCGACGGCGTACAGCCAGTCGCCGGGGACGCCGGGCACGGTGTAGGTGTCGTCGCAGGGCAGCCGGCTGCCGGGGCGCAGGCCGACGGTCTCCAGGCCGAGGTCGTCGGTGCGCGGAGCCCGGCCGGTCGCGAGCAGGAGCTCGTCGGCATGCAGCACCTCCCCGTCCGACAACGTGAGCCGGACGTCGGTGTCGCGGGTCGCGGCCGTGAGGGTCGTGTCGAGGCGCAGGTCGACGCCCGAGGCGCGGAGCGCGTCGGCGACGAGGTCGGCGGCGAAGCGTTCCATCCGGGGAAGCAGCCCGGACTCCCGGACGAGGAGGGTGACCTGTGAGCCGAGGGCCTGCCAGGCGGTGGCCATCTCAACGGCGACCACGCCCCCGCCGACGATGGCCAGCCGGGGCGGGACCCGGGTCGCGCTGGTGGCTTCGCGGCTGGTCCAGGGCCGCAGGGCGGCGAGGCCGGGCAGCGGGGGCACGGCGGGGCGGCTTCCGGTGCAGACGGCCACGGCGTGCCGGGCCGCCAGACGCAGGGTCTCGCGGTCCGCACCGGTCACCTCCACCATCCGGGGCCCGGACAGCCGCGCGTGCCCGCGGATCAGGGTGATGCCCGCCTGCTCCAGCCACCGCACCTGCGGTTGGTCGTCCCAGTCGCTGGACATCCGGTCGCGGTGCCGCAGGACGGCTTCGACGTCCAGCGGACCCGGGTCGATGCCGGGCATGTCGCGGGCCTCGGCGTGCAGCAGGACCGGCCGGAGCAGCGCCTTGCTGGGCTCGCACGCCCAATAGGAGCACTCTCCGCCGACCAGCTCGGCCTCCACGATGACGGTGTTCAGCCCGGCGGCGGCCGTCCGGTCGGCGACGTTCTCGCCGACCGGTCCGGCGCCGATGACGACGACGTCGAAAATGCGCACAGGATCTCCAATGTGGACGGGAAGGCGGCGGTCCGCCGTCCCCCATGGGGCGCTCCCACTGTCGGCCGCGCTCCTGATCGCGCACATCCGTCATCTGACGGTGAGTCGGGCGACGCCCGGCGGAGGTGGGGCCGCGCCTGACCGGCGAGCACCGCACCCGGCACAGGCCCGCGAGCGCCCCACCCGGCACAGGCCCGTGTCTCCCGGGGTGCGGCCAGGGACACTCCCTGGGGCTTCGAGGCCCCCTGCCGGGTGAAGCTGATCACCATGCAGGCCGGGGAGGAGAACGGGGAGTCAGCGATGGTGATCATCGGCAGGGATCGTGAGCGGGCGGAGCTCTCCGGAATGGTGCGGTCCACCGCCGGCCGGGTGCTCGTCGTGCGGGGCGGGGCGGGAGTGGGCAAGAGCGCGCTGCTGGAGGAAGCGGCTGAGCTGGCCGTCCGGGACGGCCACCTCGTCATCCGGATCACCGGCGGTGGAGGTCGAGTCGGAGCTGGAGCATTCCGGGCTGCACCAGTTGCTCCCGCTGAGGGACGACGACGGCCACTGGCTCGGCGGCTCCAGCGTCGACGTGCCGGGCTTCGTCGGGCGCCGGATCAGGGGCGTCCCGATGAAGCTGCAGGTCGCCGTCCGGGACGAGGTCGTCTCCCGCTTCGACACGGCGGTGCTGCCCGAGATGACGGTCGGCCCGCGCACCGGCGCGGACGCGGTGCGCCTGCTCGACGAGCGCCACCCCGCCCTGGACGGGCGGGTCCGCCGATGGGTGCTGGACCAGGCTCTCGCCAACCCCTTCGCGCTGCTGGAGCTGCCGTCCCAGGCCGGCGACGCGGGGCTGCCGCGCAGGCTGCACCAGCTGTACGGCGCCCGCATCGTCGCGCTCAGCGACCCGGTACCGGCCTCATCTGGAACGCGTCGTGGATCGCGAGCCGGCGACCGGCACCGTGGTCACCGGCCTGGTCATGCTGACCATGATCACGCTGGATCAGCCGGGGTCCGGTGACTGGGACGCCGCCGTACGGACCGGCGAACGGGCTCTGGCGCTGGAGGTCGAGCACGGCCCGCATCTGCTCGCCCACCAGACGCGTGGCCATCTGGCGCAACTCGCGGCACTGCGCGGGCAGACCCCGCCCTCGCCGCCTGTGACGCGGGCTTCGCCGAGCTCTTTCCGCGCCTGGCCCTGACCTGCTACGGGGCGCTCGCCATGACCGCGGACTCCAAGCAGGAGGCCGCCGGCATGTTCGCCCGGGCCACCTCCCATCCGGCGGCGGCGCGGTTCCCGTTCGAAACGGCACTTATCCGGCCGGCCCACGAGATCCGCCTGCGCCACGCGCGCGAACGCGCCACCGCCCAGGCGCTCCTCGCCCGCGCCGCCGAGACCTTCGAACGGCTCGGCGCCGCCGGATGGGCCGAGCGGGCCGGCGCCGAGCTGCGGATCCTCGGGGCGGCCCCGTCGGCCTCCGCCCCGTACACGTCGCTGACCTGGCAGGAGCAGCGCATCGCCGACCTGGCCGCCGCCTGGCCAGCTCAGCAAACCTCCCTCCTGACCAGAGACACAGAGATCATGGACTAGAGGCATCCTCGACAGGGCCATGGGCGCTCATGATCCACAGGGTCGGCTGCATCTGCAAAAACGTTGCCGCAAGCCCCACCAACCCAAAACCCCCAACAGTGGCGAAACGCCGCCATCGGTGCCTGACGATCCGCCGCCACGAACTGTGGCGCAAAGATTGTCCGGGTTTCCGCGAAGTCGACGCCTCCCTGGTCAGGCGTGCCGGGTGTCCTTGTAGCCACATCACAGCGGAACCGTATTATCGTCCTGAGAAATGATCGCGGCACTACGCGAGAAGGATCGTAACCGGCTAAGATTTGAGCTACCCTAACCCCCATGGCCAACGAGGGCAACGACATCGACTCAGACTTGCCCGATCTGGGCGATATAGACCTTAAGCAACTGCTGTCGCTGGACAGCACCGTGCTTGCGCACTCGATCGCGCGGATCATTGCCGAGGCAGAGGATCCGCGCGGCGCAATCGCGGGTTTCGACTCGAGTATCTAGCGACTCGCTGCCCCGGCGGCGGCCTCGGAAAGGCCGGAAAATGCTCTCCGCTGACGACGGCACGGAAGACCACGCCACAGAATGGCCGTTGCGCGGGCTCGATGTGGCGAATCTGCGACGAAGCGGTTGGGCTTCCACTCCTTTTCGGCAATTCATACTCAAGGTGCACGGTCGCTGCAATCTGAGCTGTCAATACTGCTACATCTACGCCATGGCCGACCGGAGCTGGTCGGACAAACCGGCGGCCATGTCCGCGGCCGTCGCCGGGCAGGCGGTGCGACGCATTGCGGACCACGTTTCGAAACACGGCTTAGAGCGCATCGAAGTGGTCTTTCATGGCGGTGAGCCGTTGCTGAGCGGCCCCGCGCCACTCGTGCGCATCCAAGGGGCCTTGCAGGAGTTGCTGCCGGCTCACGTAACCGTCGACTACACCCTGCAGACGAATGGCGTCCTACTGCCGGCCGCCCTGAATGTCCTGGCCGAGCACGGCTTCCGCATCGGCGTCAGCATCGACGGCACGGCGCGGACCCATGACCGCAACCGGGTGTATGCCAACGGACGCGGCAGCCACGATCAGGTGCGGCAGGCACTGACGCGGCTGCGGGAGGAACGTTACCGTCACCTCTTCGCCGGCCTGTTGTGTGTGGTGGATCTCGATGCGGATCCGATGCTCACCTATGCAGCACTTCTCGAGTTCGAGCCGCCTGCCATCGATTTCCTGCTGCCACTGGGTAACTGGGAGCACCCTCCACCGCGGCCAGTGGCTCCGGATTCGGGCACCGCATACGGCAGTTGGCTGGTACCGATCTTCGAACGCTGGTACGACGCTCCGCGCAGGGAGACCAGGATCCGTCTCTTCGAGGAGATCATCAACATGATCCTGGGCGGTGGCAGTACCGTCGAAACCGTGGGGCTGAGCCCTGTGGGCCTGGTCGTCATCGACACCGACGGCTCGATCGAACAGGTGGACACCCTCAAATCCGCTTTCCCAGGCGCTCCCCAGACCACGCTCAACGTGCTGGAGCACGACCTGGACCTGGCGCTTGAGCATCCTGCCGTGGCCGCACGGCAAATCGGGGAACTCGCCCTCTCTGATGTCTGCAAGGCGTGCCCGATCCATCATGTCTGCGGTGCCGGCTATTACCCGCACCGCTATCGCCCCGGATCCGGCTTCCGCAATCCTTCCGTCTACTGCGCCGATCTCGGTCATCTCATCCGGCACATAGCAACACGAGTGATCCGAGACCTCGCCACCCTCAGAAGCTCACAGGTATGACTGCCGACCACAATCCCATGCACGTGATCCCCGCCCGCCACTTCGCCGCCTTGGCTGCGGGAGTCGGTGGCGCCGAAACGATCGCGTTCCTCAAGAGTGCTCAGCTCAGCAAGCGGCTGCTGATGATCCGGGCAGTGCTGGAGCTGGCGCCAGAGTCACCCGGCTTGACCGCTGGCTACGCGCTTCTGGTCCGCGCGCAGGAGCGGGACCACCTTGCGGTGGCGGAGACACTCGTACGCCCCGACGTGGGAACGTGGGCCGCCCACTGTCTGAGGCGCCTGCGCGGCACCACGACCAGCTCCCAGTCTCTGGAGAAGGACCTCGGGCAATTCGCCGCCATCGCGGCCGTCGCCGCATCCATCGCAGGCCTGGATTTCAGCATTCAGGTGCCGACGCACGACGGCGTGGTCATTCTCCCGGGGCTCGGGCGGGCGGTCGTCGGCAGCGGCTGCGCCGGCGACACAGCGACGGTCAGCCGGATCGACGGGTCGATGGAGATGAGCACGGCCACGGGCTCCATCTCCGTCCCCGGCCCGGCCTGGACCGCAGCTCACCGCGTCAGAGCCACGTGTGATGACCTGGTCCTGGATCTGCTGCTGGACGACAACGATCCCTACCGGGATCCGTACAGCCTGCACGCCCAGCACCAACTCGTCGAGAGCGACGCCATCGTCTGGGCCGACATGGTGCATGAGGCCTGGCGCATTTTGGTATGTCACCACCGCCCATTCGCCGAAGGCATGTCGGCCGGCCTGCGGACCGTCGTACCGCTGCAGCGGCGGGCGAACGGTGGGGTGAACGCCACGACCACCGAAGCCTTCGGCAGCTGCGCGATCAGTTTGCCCGGGGATGCCGAAGCCCTCGCTGTCGCCCTGCTCCACGAGTTCCAGCATGGAAAACTCGGGGCGCTGCTCGATCTGGTTCCGCTCTACCAGGAGCTCCCGGGCGAACGCTTCTATGCGCCTTGGCGCGACGACCCTCGTCCTCTCGGCGGACTCATCCAGGGTACGTACGCCCATCTAGGCGTGACAAAGTTCTGGTCACAGCAGCGGCACGCCGGGCAGAACAGCGACTTCGGGCACGTCGAGTACGCGCGCTGGCTGGAGCAGACTCGCGCGGCCATGCGCACCCTGCTGGAGTCGCAGCGACTGACCCCTACGGGACAACGCTTTGTGCGCATCATGCAGAATCAGCTCACCTGCACGAACGGTGAGGACACCGACATTCCAGAAGCCGCGCGTTCGCTGGCCAGACTCGCGGCGTTCGATCACTATCTCAGCTGGCGGGCCCGCAACCTGGCACCCGACGAGTCCTTGGTGCAGAAAGCCGCGGCCGCCTGGCTGGAGGGAGCGGACGACGACCGCGGCGGCATGGGGGAAGCGACGCCGGTAGCGGCCGGCCGGGCTGCAGAGCCGAATGACCGGATCAAGCTCATGTATCTGCGGCTGCGTAAGCCGGACGACTTCGCGGCGGTGCTGGCATCGCCGGGCGACGCCGATGCCGGCGATGTGGCCTTCGCCTGCGGTGACACCGCCACCGCAGCAGCGGCGTACAACGAGCGGCTACGTCACGATCCTGACGATCGGGCGGCGTGGGCGGGCTTGATCGCCAGCATGCTGGAGCCGGGGGACGAATGGGCGCGCCCGGAATTCGCCCGCGCCGTCTACAAGCATCTTCAGGGGCTGGTTCGGGAGATGCCGGTGCCGCAGGCGTTGGTGGGCTGGCTGGCGAGGCTCGACGCCCATTAGAGATCCGACGGCTCCAGGTCGAACTCGTGTAACCGGCCCTCGCGTAACCGCCCCACCTCCGTGTGGTCCTCGCCCAGCAGAGCGGAGATGAGGTGGAGATCGTTCTCCCAGGCGAGTGAGGCCTCCTCGTCGCCCATGGCCCTGCGGATGGACAGCAGGTTCAGCGCTGAGGCAACGTGCAGCGGATGTCGTTCTCCGCGCAACGGCTTGGAGCGGGCGACGACCTTCGCGGCCGTTTCGGCGGCCTTGGGCAAGTCGCCCAGCAGGAAGTACGTGTTGGACAGCCCGCTCAGCACGCAGAGATAGTGCCGGTGTTCCTCACCTACCGTCGTCCGCATTCCCTCCAGCGCCGTCTTCTCGAGCTCCAGCGCGTGGTCGAGGAATCCAAGCTCGCGTTCTTTTATGGCCAGGTTGTGAGCGATGACCTGCGTGTAGTGATGGTTCTCCCCGTACAGTTGCCGAGCTATGACATGGGCACGGCTCTCAAGCTCCTGGGCTTCTTCCAGGTCATCGGTCAGCCGCTTGCAGTCGGCGAGCACGGTCATGGCCACGACGGTCTGCACATGCTGCTCGCCGAAACGCCTGAGGTCGGCATTCAGACAGTGCTCCACCTTCGCTGTCGCCAGCGACATTCGGCCGACTCTTCGCAGGGTGATGGCGTAGCTCGTGGTCGCCTCGATGATGACCGGATGCTCCGGGCCGAGCAGCGCCTCATATGCCGGGAGCGTGTCCTCCTGCAGACTCAGTGCCTCGAAGTAGAGACCGCAGCCCCGCAGACTGCGCGCCAGATTCGTGGCACTGAACAGGCTCGGGCGGCTCTCAGGACCGTAGAGGCGTTGCCGCCGGGCATAGGTGTCGCGGTCAAGCTCGGCGGCTCGCTCGTAGTGGCCGAGCAGGCGGTAATCCACCGCCAGGTTGTTGGCACTGCGCAGCGTGGGCCGCTCGTTCTCACCGAACACCCGCTTGTGACGTTCGAGGTTGTCCTCGTCGAGTTTGCGCGCCTCGTCGAACTCGCCGGCCACCCTCAGGTCGGCGCCGTAACTGTTGGCCGCACCGAGCGTGTGCTCGTGGTCCTCCCCGTACACTCTGCGCATACGGGCGAGAGTGTCGCGGTTGAAGGCGAGCGCCGCGTCGTGTTGCCCCAAGGCACGCCAGGTGTCGGCCAGGTGCCGGCAGGCGAGCAAGGACAGCTCGTCGTCGGGCCCATAGCATTCCCACCACCGTCGCACCGCCGTCTCACCGAGTTCCCGGCTGCTCTCGTAGTCGCCGCGCGCGTACATGTAGCGAATCTGATCGATCACCGTGAGACGAGCCTCCGAGCTCTCGGCCTTGATCAGACGAGTGGGCCGAACATGGCGATTGATTTCGGCCAGACGATCCCAGTTCTGGAGATCGTCCGGTTCGCTGGGGTTGGCGGCGGCGAGGATGCGGTGCGCCATCAGCCTGTTGCGCTGCTTCTCTTCAGGAGACAGCCGGTCCCGCAACACGGCCTGAACGAGACGGTGGATCTGAAGACTCTTACTGGTGTGATCCAGCCGTGCCAGGGCGTAACGTGACACCTCGCGGAACGTTCGGTGCAAGGTGATGGGATCGCGAACAGCAGCGGCCAGTTCGACCGGCAGCCCCTCGACGTGCCTGCTGGCCGACAGGAGCCGGAAGGCGATCGGCTCAGGCCCGAAGAAGGCACAGATGTCGAGCAGTTGGGCGGCAGCAGGGGCGCTGTTGCCGAGTCGCTCGTACGCGAGCATCCACGTGGCGGCGACCGGGCTGGGGTATTTCGTGAAATCAGTCTCACCGAGCAACTGGGCAAGCCTGTGGCGGAGCAGATCGAGGTATTCGTCGACCGCCATGCCGGTCTCGGCCTGCCACGCGGCGGCCTGCTCGACGGCCAGCGGGAGATCACCGAGCGCCTCGGCGAGCCGGTCGGCCTCCTTCCGCGAGATCTGACGGCCGCGTTGCAGGATGAGCTGAATGCTCTCCGTGCGGTCGAAAACGTCCACCTCGAGGGTCTGCGCGTTGACTCCCCATTCCTGATTGCGGGACGTGACCAGGACGTGTCCCAAGGGGATGGGGAGATAGTCCAGCACGTTCGCCGGTTGGTCGGCGTTGTCGTAGATGAGTAGCCACCGGCGATAGGGTTGCCCCTGGCGCAGAGCTTCCAGCACGCCGCGGACGGCCTCACTGATGTCGCCTCCGCTCGGCACGTTCAGGTGCGCGGCGAGATCGGCGAGCGCGGTACGGATGAAGGCCGGTTCCTCTGCCGGCACCCACCACACAAGGTCGTAGTCCGAGGCGAAGCGGTGCGCGTACTCGATGGCGATTTGCGTCTTTCCCACACCGCCCAGTCCTTGGAGGGCATGCAGCAACATGGGCGACGAAGTGGCGGACAACTGCTGCCGAAGCTGAAGGAGCATCTCCTCGCGGCCTGTGAAGTGCGGATTACGTGCAGGCACCCCACCCCATACAGCGGGCTGCCTGTCGTCGGTTGCCCATGACGGAGGATCCGTTGCACTCACAATGCCTCCTGGTTGTTCCAGCGAGGACAGGGCGGGACGTTCCGCAACTCTATCTGCGGCACCGGCTCGCTCACCATCACGTCTGTGGGGAACGGTGTCCGGACGCAAGGAAACAGTGGCTCTGGCGAGGGGTTCCTCTGTGAGTTGTGCTTCGAGTTTGTCGGCGACGCTCGCGTACCGGCCACCCAACGCCCGCAAAACCGCGTGCACGACCAGCGCGAAGGAGCGGTTGCGACCGTTGACGTCGAGGGGCTCCTCCATCGTGAGCCAGGCACGGAAGTCGAAGGACGAACCCAGCCGCCTGCTCACATATTCGGAGATGTCGTTGAACAACCGCAACACGTCCGTGCGAGGCAGACCTGCCAGAAGGAGTTGACGCACCCCGGGCAGGAAGTCGTAGCTGACGTGGTCGTCCCCGCTGACTCTCACCAGCAGTCCGCTCAGGAGTACCTCCGCGAGCAGAGTGGGCCGCGATGCGGGTTGCATGACCCGCTGCACCAGCCTCATCACCGGTAGGCTCAGCGGAGCCGCCGCGAGATGACCGGCCAGCCTGTACGCCTCGGGTGACGCGGTCGCGCGAAAGCGGAGGACCCGTTCGAGCGGCGTCAGATCCTGGTCGTGGAATTCCGGCAGCCGGACGGTCGTCTCGCTGTCCGCCACCGCATGCGAGGCGAGAGACCGAGTGAACAGCACCACCGCGGGGATCTTGGTGCTCACGGAGTCCTCGGCGAGCAGTCGCGCCCACGGCTTGAACCAGCGGCTGTTCAACTCAAGAAGAGGGATCGGATGGCCACAAGGAGTTTCGGCGGCCCGGTCGCTTCGCAGCTCGACGGTGAGGCGGGAGTTCGGCGCCCCTGCGTGCGGCGCGCTCAGCCACACGTTGTCGAGGCGGGAGAGCGAACGAGCCCAGAGCCGCTGCGGCAAGGGCTGCAGGATGGCGACGGGACCGGCCGTGGCCCACAGGTCCAGCATCGGCTGCAGGGTCTTGCCCTGCCATCCTTTGCCCACGCAATCGCTGACGATCAGAATGAGCCGTCGCCGGCAGGGGTCGATGAGCTGGCGGACATCATGCGTGCTCCTGCCCGAGTCACTACGCAGCACGACGGCCGCACTCACCAGGTCACCGTCGAACCGCCAGACTCGCACGTCCCTGAACGCACCCAGCCGCTCCATGCACAACCGAAGCTCGTCAACGGTGTCCTGCCAGATCTCCATGGAAGGACCGGTATCGACGACCAGCGCGAGGTCCAGCCATCGGCCGGGGGCGGCGCGATACACCGGGAGCCAGAGAGAGTCCTCCGCGATCCGCTCCGCCGTTTTGATCTCGTCAAGGACGTTGCGTTTCTTCAGCGGTGACGGGCGAGTCAGGGGGCGCAGAGCACGCCACAAATCCAGCATCCCTGGGAGGGCGTGGACCGCCGGCACGCCGATCGAAACGCCGGAGCTGCCCGCGTGCCGCAACTGCACCGACGAACGCGGTACTGGGGTGTCCTCATGCGTACTCGGCGTCGGACCAGCTGGAGCAGGACGCGATGCCTTCGGCCCGTGCTCCTCCTGCCTGCTCCTACCCTCGTCACGAGGAGAGCGCGATCGCGGAGGGCCAGGAGGCAGGTACTTCGCCAGCCACAGAGCGTCGGCGATCTCGGCAGCGGTGACGGGCTCGTTCATCGCGGCGACGATCCGCGCGAGGCCCGGGATCACGGCTGCTCCGCCGATTCAAGCGAACGCAGCAGGGCGTTCTCCAGCCGCTCCCAACCCTGCCCTGGCAGGCGCGCTCCGGAGGTGGCGAGGTAGATCGCGTTCAGCAACTGGTCGGTGGCGATATCTCCTTGATCACGGCGTTCAATGAACCGCTCGATCAGATCGATGCTGTGCCGGGTCTCCTCCTCGCCCAGTTGCGCCGCCACGATCGACACGAGCTGGTCGTGATCCGGCGGCTTGATATCGAGCCGCATGCACCGGCGAAGGAAGGCAGGCGGGAACTCCCTTTCCCCGTTACTGGTGATCACGATCACAGGGAAGGCGTGACATTGCACATGGCCGCGCCGGACGGGTACACGATCCGTCCCGCTGCTGACCATGACCTCGACCACCGACTGATCCTCGGGTAGCCGGCTGAGTTCGGAGATGAGGTAGCGGCCTTCCTCGAACACGTTGAGCAGATCGTTGGGCAGGTCAATATCGCTCTTGTCCAGTTCGTCGATGAGGAGCACCCGCGGGCGTGCCTGGGGCAACAACGCCGTCCCGAGCGGCCCCAGTTGGATGAACCTTCCGATGTCCGGGGTGAATTGTGTTCTGCTCAATGAGGACGCCTGGTGGAGGTTCGCCTCCTGCAATCTGCCAATCGCGTCATAGTCGTACAAGCCTTCATGCAAGGTGGACTGTGTGTTGATCGGCCAGTACAAGACGGGCCCAAGCTGTAACTCGTGGGCGATGCTGTAGGCGAGAGTCGACTTGCCGGTGCCCGGCTTCCCGGTGATGAGCAGGGGGCGACGCAGATACAGAGCCGCGTTGACCATCTCGACGACCTCATCGTCCGGCCGGTATCCCAGACCACGCGTGACCAGCCCGAGACGCCGGGACACGGCCTCATCCTCGCTCAGCTGCGGGTGCACCAGCGGTTCGCCGGTGAAGGCGCGCCAAGGCGGCGGCGGTGGCAGGCCGTCCATGCCGTCGTGCGGCTCTCCACTGCCCTGGTAGATCCACCAGTGCGGCTTCTCCTTCGCGAGCGGCTTGCCGTTGTCCTGCTCCGGGCTGGTGTCCATGTGGGGGCTCCTCGATCAGACTGGATAGCTGTTCGGCACGTAGATCTCCGGGATGCGATCGGCGTCGTCCCAGAGCACCGCGATCTTGTGCCCCGCGTGATTCGTCGGTTCGTTCGCACTTACAGCCTGCTTGCGCAGGCGGAGGACGATCTCCGGTAGCCGGTTCATGCCCTCCGCGTTGAGCGCCGCGGTCACCTGTGTCTTGAACGCGTCAGGGTTCACGTCGCTGTGCGGCCAGATCACCACCGCGATCCCCGCTGATATCGCAGTGGAGACCTCGTCGCCTTCCACGAGCCCCAGCCGCTGCTGAGGCGGGAACGTCATTCCGAGCGCGCAGACGTTCTTGTGACAGAGGCGGGCATAAAGCGTCTGGTGCGACAGCTCGCTCGGGTTCTGCACCCAGAGAATCGTGTCGGCGCCCGTCCCCGGGTCGCTGCGCATTCCGCTCCACTTGTCCTTCCAGCCGTGCCGCAACCGGCGGTCATGGGCAACCATCAGGAGCCTGTCCAGGCTCCGGACCACCACCGGATGATCTACCCCCAGGGGGTGCGCGAGTCCTGCCGAGTAAATCTCCCACTGCTCGATGTCACTATTGATCATCGAGCGCGGCAGAATGAACTCCAGCCACAGTTCCTCGGCGGGCAATGCGGCGATCGAGGTATGGGACAACAGCCTCTCGATCAGTGCGGGAACCTCCGAAAGTGCCAGCGCCTCGTCCGACCGTGACAGCGGACGCCCCAGCCCCCGGCCGTGCTGAACCCAGACAGTGACCAGGAACCTGTCCGGATTCGGGCCGTCGTTATCGAACTGCGTGATCAGATAGGAGATCGACGGATGCGGCATGCTGGAGATGCGATGTCTCAGGCGCCGTAAGGCGATCTGAGAGATTCCCTGCCGGTCGACGAAAGCGTCCACCCAAGAGCGGATCTCCTCATTGAGCCATGTGTCGACGTTGCGGGCAAGAAGCTCCAGGAAGCGGACGAGTGGCGGTATGCCGTCAGGCGACGAGGTAAGTCCTTCCAGGGACCGCAGCATGGTGATGGGGTTCGCTCCATCACCCGAAGGAGCGGGATTGGCGGGCTCTATGGCCTGCTCGTACATGATCTCGAACCGGGGGTCTTCCACATCCTCGAGCAGGTGATAGAGGTCGGCTCGTTCGTCCGTGCTCAGCAGTGGAGCCGGTACGTGGTCGTCGACCTCCCGCCTGACCTGTTCGAGCAGGTCATGATAGGGCGGTCCGGAGTGTCGCTGCTCCAGGAAGGAGAGCAGTTCATGGATCGCCCCGGGCTGATCGAGACACGCCCGTACAAGGCTGCTCATGTCGTCGATGACCTGATCCCGGTCCTCGATCACCAGGAAACGGAATCTTGCACGAAGGTAGTCCTTGTAGAGGCGGCGGGTGGACGAGTTCCGTAGCTCGGTGAAATTGAGCAGCATGGCCACGATGTCCTGCTCGCCGACTCTGGGGGCGGGAACCGGCGCCGGTGCCGTGACCTGGAGGTCGACCGGAGCGGCCGAGATCATCCTGGCCAGGCGGGTCCAGTACTTGCCGATGTGCTCCAGCGGAGCCATCCACGCCACACGCGTTTGCGGATCGTTGTCGGCGGCCACGACGCAGCCGATGACGGCATCATCGTCGTCCACGACGCCGGCTCCGCTGAACCCTTGGCGGATGCGTTGCCCGGTCAATCCGCCGTGCAGTTGGATCCACTCCCGGCCAGGCCCGGGGCCGATCATCTCCGCCTCTGCCCAGACGCCGTCGTAGCCTTTGGGATGCCCGAATGCCTTCACTGACCGGGCCCGGACCTGGCCGCACGGGCGTAACTTCGCAGGCCGTACGCGAAGGCCGGGGCCACGGTTGACGATGAGGATGGCGAAGTCTCCGCCGGTCTCATGCGCCGGGAACCATGCCTCGGGAAGGATGCGGGCGGGCCACTCACCGTCTTCGAGATGCGCCGGGAAGTCTACGATCACCGTCTGTCGGGGGAATTTCTGGCCGGACGAGCCCGCCGCCTCCGCCACGACGTGCGCACAGGTGAGCACCAGTTCCCGGGTCACCATGACGCCGGCCCCACGGACCCGGCCCGCATCATCCTTGATGCGGACCCGCCACGAGTAATCTACGTCTGCCGTCACGGCGACCGCCCCTTTACAACGTGAACACGATCAATATTGTGCCTGCGCTCCTTGCATCCCGGATCTTTCATGTATATTGCGCTTGCCTGCCGTCCACTGTCCCCGCAATTACATATCGCGACATTCGTGGAGACGTCACACGCAGGATCAAAAATGCCCTTTAAGGGCGCCCGAAAACGGTGACCGAAACGTGATCACCATTTATATGCGGCGGTAAATCTCACTCACATATTGATCCCACTGCCGAAGCAGGTGCCGATGTCAGAGCTGATGCGTTTCAATCTTGAGCGCGGCGGAGTGATACTGGTCGAGGTTGACGAGGACGAGCCCGGCATCGTCCGCGCCTCTCGAGTGGACGATGTCATCAAATCCTCTGCGTCGTCCTTCGGCGCTGCCATCGGCGCGGTCAGAGACGCAGCCGCCGAGGCCCTCCACAGATTCACCGAAATGAGCAGCCGGCCAACTGAAATCGAACTTGAATTCGGTGTCCGGCTCAACGTGCAGGCGGGAGCTGTGATCGCGAAAACCGCGGTCGACGGGCATCTCAAGGTAAAACTGGTATGGCGGGCCGAGGATTCCGCGCAGACGTAGTCCCGGCCATGCCACGCTCACACGGGGCGTGGGCCAGGCAGGAGGTTGGCCTCACCCTTCACGCCTTCCTTGCCGGGCCGGCGAGCACCCCACGGCCTGCGGTGCGTGTGGCAGTGCGGCTGTCAGACATCCTGGTCACCCGGCGCTCGACAAGGCGGTGTTCACCCGAAAAGAGAGGGTGCATTCCCCGGCGAAGTATCGCTCCAGGCCGCCGTCCGCCTGCCGGCAACACCCCCTTCGCCTGGCGTCACGCAGACCGCCAACTTTCGATCGCCGACTGCGCGGGGTAGGACACATCTGATCGGAAGATGCCTCGAATTGTTCCTTCTTTCGAATCTTGTCGCGGTGAAGGTTCAGGGTCTTCGATGTGCCGCTCCAGGGATTCGAACCCTGAACCTCCGCCTCCTGAAGGCGGCGCCTCTGCCATTGGGCCAGAGCGGCTTGGGCCCCGGGCCTGGCTGGCGTGGGCCGGCCCGGGGCGTGGGCCGGGTCCGGCCGGGGGGCGCCATTCCCGCCGGCCAGGCCGTAGCCCGCGGCCCTTTTCCCTTCAGGGCCGCTGTCTTTGAAAAAGTCCGAGTGGCAGGATTCGAACCTGCGGTGCTCCTGCTCCCAAGGCAGGCGGGCTGACCAAGCTGCCCCACACTCGGCTGGTGGAAGGGAAATGAAGAAGCCGCCTCGAAGTGGTCGAGACGGCTTTCCCGCGAACCCGTGAGCGGGTCAGCCGGAAAGCCTTCGCCGCAGCTCAGGCAGGGTGGCGGCGCTGGGTCGTGGCAGGGTCTGGGGGTGCACGTCGCCGCCTTTCCTCGTCGTTTCCTGGACGATGTCCACGGTAGGCCGGTGATCGGCCCCGTGCCACTTATTTATTCGCCGGCGCCGACGCGGCTTTCCGGGGTGTCGACGCGGAAGCGGGGCAGCGAGTCGGGGTAGTTGTCGCGGATGAAATTGACCAGGAATTCGCGTACGTCGCACTTGAGGTCCCAGGAGGACGGCGAGTCGGCGGCGCTCATGAGGGCGCGCAGCTCGACCAGGCCGTTCGGCAGCACGTCGGTGACCTGGAGGGTCCAGTCCTTCTGGTCCCACAGCGGGTTGCCCTGAAGGAACTCGTAGAGGGCGTCGCGCAGCTTCGGCACGGGGACCGACCAGTCCACGCGCAGCAGGCAGACGGCCAGGACGCGGCTGCCGTGGCGGGTCCAGTTCTCGAACGGGTTCTGGGTGAAGTAGGAGACGGGCAGCACGAGGCGGCGCTCGTCCCACAGGCGGAGCACCACGTACGTGAGCGTGAGCTCCTCGATGCGGCCCCACTCGTTCTCCACCACGACCACGTCGTCGAGGCGCAGCGCGTCGCTGAAGGCGAGCTGCAGGCCGGCGAGCATGTTGCCGATGGTGGGCTGGGCGGCGATGCCGACGATGGCGCCGGCGATGCCGGCCGAGGCGAGCAGTCCGGCGCCGAGCGCGCGCACCTGCGGGAAGGAGAAGAGCATGGCGCCGACCGCGATCACGATGATGACGGCGGCGGCGACGCGGCGGACCAGCGCGATCTGCGTCATGATCCGCCGCGCGCGCCGGTTGCGCTCCCCTTCGACCAGGACGAGCCGTTCGAGGATGACGTCGGTCAGCGCGTACGTGGCCTGCACGATGAGCCAGGTCACCGCGGCGATCGTGGCCAGCCCGAGCACCCGCTCGACGCTGCCGGCCACGCTCTTCTCGCTGGGCGAGTCGCCGAACATGCCGGGCCCGAAGACGAGGTTGAACGCCAGCACGGCGGCCACCGAGAAGGCGGCCCACGTACAGTGCTCCACCAGATGGCGGGCGAGCGCCCATTTCCGGCCCACCCTGGTGAGGACCCTCCTGGACAGCTCGACCAGGAGGACGGCTCCCACCACCGAGATGACGAGGATCGGCCAGTCAGCCGGAGACTGCACGCTCATGCCCCCAATGTCTTAGAACGTCTCGTCAAAGGTCACATTTCCCTCAACAGCCACTTGATACGCGGAAACGCGACGTTCGAAGAAATTGGCCAGCTCCTGCACGTCCTGCAACTCCATGAACGCGAACGGGTTCGCCGAGCCGTACCGCCTGGGCATACCCAGTCTGACCAGGCGCTGGTCGGCCACGTACTCCAAATACTGGCGCATCTGGTCCACGCTCATGCCGGGCATGCCCGCGCCGCACAGATCCTCGGCGAAGGCGAGCTCGGCGGCCACCGCCTCCTCCAGCATCAGCGTCACCTGCTTGGCGAGCTCGTCGTCGAACAGCGACGGCTCCTCGGCCCGCACGGTGTCCACGACGCTGAACGCGAACTCCATGTGCATGGACTCGTCCCGGAACACCCAGTTGGTGCCGGTGGCCAGGCCGCCGAGCAGGCCGCGGGAGCGGAACCAGTAGACGTAGGCGAAGGCGCCGTAGAAGAACAGGCCCTCGATGCAGGCGGCGAAGCAGATCAGGTTGAGCAGGAACTGGCGGCGCTGCTCGGCGGTCTCCAGCCGCTTCAGGCTCTCGATGGAGTCGATCCACTTGAAGCAGAACTCGGCCTTGTCGCGGATCGACGGGATGTGCTCGATCGCGGCGAACGCCTTGACCCGCTCGTCCGGGTCCGGCAGGTACGTGTCGAGCAGCGTCAGGTAGAACTGCACGTGCACGGCCTCCTCGAACAGCTGCCTGCTGAGGTAGAGGCGCGCTTCCGGCGCGTTGACGTGCTGGTAGAGGTTGAGCACGAGGTTGTTGGCCACGATGGAGTCGCCGGTGGCGAAGAACGCGACCAGCCGGTTGATCAGGTGCCGCTCCTGCGGCGTCATCCTGGCCAGGTCGGCGAGGTCGTTGTGCAGGTCCACCTCCTCGACGGTCCACGTGTTGCGGATCGCGGCGCGGTAGCGCTCGTAGAAGTCCGGGTAACGCATGGGCCGGAGGGTGAGGTCCATTCCGGGGTCGAGCAGCATGGGGGTGAAACTCCTTTACTGGCAGGCTTCGCAGGTCTCGGGGTTCTCCAGGGAGCAGGCCAGGGTCTCCGCCTCGGAAAGGGTCGACACCGTGGTCTGCGCGATGCGGGTGGCGGGGCGGGAGCGCAGGTAGTAGGTGGTCTTCAGGCCCTGCTTCCAGGCGTAGGCGTACATCGAGGAGAGCTTGCCGATGGTCGGGCTGGCCATGAAGAGGTTGAGCGACTGCGACTGGTCGATGTACGGCTGGCGCGCGGCGGCCAGGTCGATGAGCGCCTTCTGCGGCAGCTCCCAGGCGGTGCGGTAGAGCAGCTTGAGGTCGTCGGGGACGCCGGGGAGGTGTTGCACCGAGCCGTCGGCGCGCTTGAGGTCGTCGCGCAGCTGCTGCGTCCACAGGCCGCGGGCCTGGAGGTCGGCCACCAGGTAGCGGTTGACCTGGAGGAACTCGCCCGACAGGGTCTCGCGCTTGAACACGTTGGACACCTGCGGCTCGATGCACTCGTAGCAGCCGGCGATGGAGGCGATCGTGGCCGTCGGCGCGATGGCGATCATGAGGGAGTTGCGCAGGCCGGTACGGGCGATCTTCTCCCGCAGCGCGTCCCACCGTCCGGTCGTGCCCGCGCCGTAGTGGTCGGGGTGCAGGACGCCCGCCGCCGCGCGGGTCTCGTCGTACGACGGGTGCCGGCCGCGCTCGGCGGCGAGGTCGGCCGAGGTGTCGTACGCCGCCAGCGCGATCTCCTCGGAGATCCTGGTGGACAGCTCCAGCGCCCGCGGCGAGTCGAACGGCAGCCGCAGCGTGAAGAACACGTCGGCCAGCCCCATCAGCCCGAGCCCGATGGGCCGCCAGCGCCGGTTGGCCGCCTCGGCCTCGGGCGTCGGGTAGAAGCCGAGGTCGATGGTGCGGTCGAGGAAGCGGACGGCGGTACGGACGGTGCCGCGCAGCCGCGCCCAATCGACGTCGCCGTCGGCCAGGTGGGCGGCCAGGTTGATCGAGCCGAGGTTGCAGACCGCGGTCTCGGCGTCGCTGGTGACCTCCAGGATCTCGGTGCAGAGGTTCGACAGGTGGATGACGTTGCCGGGGCGGGCGGTCTGGTTGGAGGTGCGGTTGGCGGCGTCCTTGAACGTCATCCAGCCGTTGCCGGTCTGGGCGAGCGTGCGCATCATCCGGCCGTAGAGGGTGCGGGCCGGGATCTGCCTGACATGTCGCCCGGCGGCCTCGTAAGCGCGATATCTCGCGTCGAACTCCGCCCCGTACAGGTCGGTGAGGTCGGGCGTCTCCTTCGGGTCGAACAGCGACCACATCTCGTCGGCCTCGACCCGGCGCATGAACTCGTCGGGCACCCAGTTGGCCAGGTTCAGGTTGTGGGTGCGGCGGGCGTCCTCGCCGGTGTTGTCCCGCAGCTCCAAGAACTCCTCGATGTCGGCGTGCCAGGTCTCCAGGTAGACGCAGGCCGCGCCCTTGCGCCGGCCGCCCTGGTTGACCGCCGCCACGGAGGAGTCCAGCGTGCGCAGCCAGGGCACGATGCCGTTGGAGTGGCCGTTCGTGCCCCTGATCAGGGAGCCGCGCGAGCGGACCCGGGTCCAGGAGATGCCGATGCCGCCGGCGTACTTGGACAGGCGGGCCACCTGCCCGTACCGGTCGTAGATCCCCTCCAGCTCGTCGCGCGGCGAGTCGAGCAGGAAGCAGGACGACAGCTGCGGGCGGCGCGCGCCCGCGTTGAACAGGGTGGGCGAGCTGGGCAGGTACGCCAGCGACGACATGAGCCCGTACAGCTCGGCCGCCTCGGCGACGCTCTCCGACAGTCCGCAGGCCACGCGGAGGAAGAAGTGCTGCGGCCGCTCCAGCACCTTGCGCGTCTCGGGGTGGCGCAGCAGGTAGCGGTCGTAGACGGTGCGCAGCCCGAAGTACTCGAACCGGCCGTCGGCCTCCTCGCTGATCAGCGCGTCCAGCTCGGCGGCGTGGGCGGCGACGAACTCGGCCAGCCCGTCCTGGATCAGCCCGGCCGCGTGGGTGGCCGCCACCGACTCGGAGAACGAGCGCACGCCGTGCCCGGCGGCCTCGTCGGCGATCTCCTCGGCCAGCAACCGGGCGGCGACCCGCGAGTTGGCCGGGTCGGCGATCACCCGCGCGGCCGCCTCCTCGATGGCCAGGCGGCGGTCAACCTCGACGATCTGCGTCACGTTCGCTCCTCATCCCCGTGAGGGCATGCGAGAGCACGGCAGCACCCGTCGTCGTGCCGCGTCGCGCTCCGGCCCACCCTCGAGACCCTGAACACTTCATGCCGGGCGCATCCCGGCATACCGCTGGCAGGTCTTCGGGCTCGCGGGCACGCTCGATGGCACCTACTGGCCGTCGCTTCCCGGATCTCTCCAGTGCGTGTGACGGCGGTCGTTCCCGCTCACCGCTGCGGGGCAGCCCCGGAATCGCACCGGGTTCCCTCTTGCTCCGCCTCCTGCGAGGCGAACCAGCGACGAGCAGGATCCTACATCTAGTGGCCGTTCCCGCAACTACCCCAGCATGTTGTGGCTTTCGTGCTGTCGAGCAAACCAAGATCACGCAGTACGGCCCGGGTGCGGGCGATCTCGGTGCCGAGCCAGCGGGCGAAGTCGTCGCCCGACAGCGGGATCGGCAGCCAGCCGGCGGCCAGGCAGGCCGCCTCCCACGCGCCCGACCGGAGGACCTTCTCGCACATGCGGACGGCCGATTCGCGGCTCTCGTCCGGCATGTCCTCGGGGCCGAACGCGGCCGTCCAGTCGGCGAAGTCCACCCGCACGCCGCACTCCAGCAGCGTCGGCACGTCGAGGTCGGGCACGCGCTGGGCCGAGGAGATCGCCAGCGCCCTGACCCGGCCGCGGCCGATGGCGGCGCGCCAGCCGGCCAGCGGGCCCGCCGCCGCGACGACCTTGCCCGCCAGCAGCGCCGAGGCGACCTCGGCCAGGCTCGGGTAGCCGGTGTAGTCGACGCGCCTGCCGTCGGCGCCGATCGCCCGGGCGACCAGGCCGAACAGCAGGTGGTCCGGCTCGCCCTGCGGGCCGCCCGCCAGCAGCGTACGGCCGGGGTCGGCGAGGAGTCGGGCGCCGAAGTCGTCGAAGTCCTGGACGGGCGAGCGGGCGGGCACGACCACGACCTCGACCTGGCCGCTCAGCCTGGCGAGGGGGGTGGCGGTGTCGAGCAGGCTCTGGCCGTTGTTCAGCTCGGCGGCGGCCAGCGCGGGCAGCCCGCTCACCGTGACGGCGAAACCGTCGCCGGCCCCCTGGCCGTGGCCCGCCCCCGAGCCGCCGCCCCGGGAGTCGCCGGTGATCGCGGAGCCGTCGGCGGCAGCGAAGCCCGCGGCGCGGGCCGCGCCCGCGAACGCCTGCCCGACGTGCGCCCAGCGCCGCCCCGCCGCCTTGATCGAGAATCCGGTACGCAGCACGTTCCGCGCCCGCTCCGTGCCGCAGCCGGCCACGCACGCGGCGACGCCGAGCCCGCAGGCGAGGAACCGCCGCCGGCCGATGTCCTTCTCCCCCGAATCCCCCATTACTCTAGGTTATTAACCCATTACAAGACGCTCTACACTGGGGTCGCGGTCAACACCATTTATCGCGCTTTTGACTGATTTTCCGGCTTAAGTGATTTTTCTCGCCACTCCGGCCATCAAGGACGACGGCAACGACCAGTCCCCCACCAGTTTCGGCCGATCCGGCCGCCAGTCGGTCGCTTGGACGAGCCCCGGCGGCTCCAGCGGCCAGTCACCGAAGAACGCCCTGATCTGCGCCGGCGACCGGTCGGTCCCGCCGCTCGCGGACGCGCTCCGGCGGTAGGAGGCGGCCCGCTCCTCGTCCTCCACGTTTCCCAGGGTCGTGGCGTGCGAGATCACCAGGTAGCCGCCCGGCGCCAGCCGCTCCCGCAGCACCGCCACCGCGCGCTGCGGGTCCGTACCGTCCGGCAGGAAGTGCAGGATCGAGACCAGCAGCACCCCGACCGGCCGGTCGAGGTCGAGGAACTCACCGGCCCCCGCCAGCACCTCCTCAGGGTCGAGCAGGTCGGCCTGGACGAAACGGGCCCTGCCCGGCGAGTGCCGGAGCAGGGCCGTGGCGTGTGCGGCGACGACGGGGTCGTGATCGACGTAGACGACCCTGGCCTCGGGCGCCACCTCGTGCGCGCTGCCCTGGGTGGGCAGCCCGCTGCCGAGGTCGAGGAACTGGTCGACCCCGGCGCGGGCGACGTAGCGTACGGCACGCTGAAGGAAGGCCCGGTTCGCGCGGGCCAGCGGGACCGCCTCCGGGATCAGCTCGGCGAGCTGGTCGATGGCCTGGCGGTCGACCGCGAAATTGTCCTTCCCGCCGAGCATGTAGTCGTACATGCGTGCGGGATGGGGCCTCTGATGGTCGAACTGCCGCACAGTATCGAATTTATGTCGTATCCAGCCGGATAACACTACCTTGGGAAGATTGTGGCTGAATTAATCTCGGCTATTCCACCGTAACGCTCTTGGCGAGATTGCGCGGCTTGTCCACATCGCGGCCCAGCGCCACCGCCGCGTGGTACGCGAACAGCTGCAGCGGGATCGTCAGCAGGATCGGGTCGAGCTCGATCTCGTTCTTCGGGATCACGATCACGTCGTCGGCCAGCTTCGCGTCCGGCTCGCGGTGCCCCACCATGAGCACCTGGCCACCGCGCGCCCGGATCTCGCCGAGCGTCGTGAGGTTCTTGTCCAGCAGCTCGTCGTCGGGCACGATCGCGACCGTCGGCATGTCGGGGCCGATCAGCGCCAGCGGGCCGTGCTTCAGCTCGCTGGCCGGATACGCCTCGGCGTGCACGTAGGAGATCTCCTTGAGCTTCTGCGCGCCCTCGCGGGCCACCGGGTAGCCGCGCACCCGCCCGACGAACATCATGCTCGGGTGCGGCGCGTACTTCTTGGCCAGCTCAGCGATCCGCTCGCCCTGCCCCAGGATCTGCTCGATCTGGCCCGGCAGCTTGCGCAGGCCCTCCACGATGCGCCGCCCGTCGGCGGGCGACAGGTCGCGCACGCGCCCCAGGTGCAGCGCGAGCAGCGCGAACGCCACCGACGTCGAGGTGAACGCCTTCGTCGAGGCGACCGAGACCTCCGGCCCCGCGTGCAGGTAGATGCCGCCGTCCACCTCGCGGGCGATGGCGCTGCCCACGGCGTTGACGATGCCGATGACCCGGCCGCCCTTGCGCTTGAGCTCCTGCACGGCGGCGAGCGTGTCGTAGGTCTCGCCCGACTGGCTGATCGCGACGTAGAGCGTGTCGGGGTCGACGACGGGATTGCGGTAGCGGAACTCGCTGGCCGGCTCGGCGTCGGACGGGATGCGCGCCAGCTCCTCGATGAGCTGCGCGCCGATCTGGCCCGAGTAGTACGCGGAGCCACAGCCGATGATCTTCACCCGGCGGAAGCCGCGGGTCTCGCGCGCGTCCATGTTCAGGCCGCCCAGGTGCGCCACGTGGAAACGCTCGTCGAGCCGGCCGCTCATCGTGCGGGTCATCGTCTCCGGCTGCTCGGAGATCTCCTTGAGCAGGTAGTGCTCATAGCCGCCTGTGTCGTAGTGGCCGGCGTCCCAGTCGACGGTCAGCGGCTCCTTCGCCGTCTCGCGCGCGTCGCTGGCGAACGTGTGGAAGCCGTCGGCCTTCAGCACGGCCAGCTCGCCGTCCTCAAGATGCACGACCTGGCGGGTGTAGCGGACCAGCGCGGCCACGTCGGAGGCGGCGAACATCTCCTTCTCGCCGATGCCCAGCACGATCGGGCTGCCGTTGCGCGCCACGACCACCTCGCCCGGCCGCTCGGCGTCGATCACCGCGATGCCGTACGTGCCGACGATGCTCTTCAGCGTCTTCCTGACGGCCTCCTCCAGCGACTCGTTCTCGTCGACCGCGGCGGCGATCAGGTGCGCCAGCACCTCGGTGTCGGTCTCGGAGGCGAACACCACGCCGTCGGCCTCCAGCTTGGCGCGCAGCTCCCCGGCGTTCTCGATGATGCCGTTGTGGACGACCGCGATGCGCTCGTCGGCCGACAGGTGCGGGTGCGCGTTGACGTCGCTCGGCACGCCGTGCGTCGCCCACCGCGTGTGCCCGATGCCGAGGCCGCCCTTGAACCTGACCGGCACGACCTTGGCCAGGTCCGCCACCCGGCCCTTGACCTTGCGCACCTTCAAGCCCTTGTTGGACACCACGACCCCTGCCGAGTCATAGCCCCGGTACTCCAGCCGCTGCAGGCCCTCCAACAGGATGGGCGCCGCGTCCTTGGGGCCGACGTAGGCCACGATTCCGCACATCGAGGTCTCCTCTATCCGTAAACGATCCTGCGTAGCTGCCTCAGCGACAGCTCTGGAGCCGCTACCCGCCGGCTCCGTAATTCGGCGGCGATCCGGGGAAAGCTCTCGTCATTGGTGAAGCTCTTGGACTTCAACTCGCCGTGGCGGCGGCGGACGTACTCCTCCGTGGACTCCGAGAAGTACGACAGCACGTCGGCGACCACGCGGGCGGCCTCGCCCGGGCCGAGCGGGCTCGTCCGCGTGAGGTGCGTGATGAGATCTTCGTACGGATGCCGTGCCGTGGACACAGACGAGGACACTACGGCGCTGGAACGAGACACGCCAACATCCTGCCCGATATCGGGCAGGAAATGCTTCCAGGTCGTCGGTTCGGGCGTGGCTGGGGGGTGAAGTGAGGATGAGAATCGGTGCTGATCCGATGGTTCCCATCCGTATCATCCGACCCGTCTGACACATCCCTTTCCTGGGCATGGTTACGGTGAGTAGTCGTCTCGTGACGTTCCTGGGGAGATGTTCATGCAGCTCTGGCTCGCCGTCGTCCTGGCCGCCGGTGTCCTGACCGCGCCCACCGGCGTCCTGTCCCCCTCGCCCGCCATCACCTCGGCGGGCGCCGTCACTTCGGCAGGGTTCGGGCTGCCTCCCGGAAGTGTCACGCAGCCGGGCGCCGTCGCGGGGCGGCAGGCGGACTTCGCCGCCGCCGCGCGCGAGTACGGCGTGCCGGAGAGCGTGCTGCTCGCGGTGGCGTACCTGGAGTCACGGTGGGACGCGAACGGCGGGCGGCCCAGCACGGCGGGCGGCTACGGGCCGATGCACCTGGTGGACGCGTTCCCCGGCGACGTCCGCACCCACGGGCACGCCGCCGCACCCGGGGAACCTGCCCTCGGGGACGCGCTCGGCGACCCCCGGGGCGATGACGCCCGCCCCATGTCGCCCGCGCTCACCGAAGCCCTGTCCCGCTCCGCGCTGCGCACCTCGGCGGAGCCGCCGCCCCGCACCACCCTGCCCGAGGCCGGCCGCCTGATCGGCGTCGAACCCGACCGGCTGCGCACCGACCCGGCCGCCAACATCCGCGCCGGCGCCGCCCTCCTCGCCTCCTACCAGTCACGTCCCAGCGCCGACCCCGCCGACTGGCACGCGGCCGTCGCCCGGTACGCGGGGACGGACGATCCGGTGGCGTCCCGGGCGTTCGCGGACGAGGTGTTCGCGGTCATGCGCGAAGGCGCCCAGCGCCGCACCGACGACGGCCATCTCGTACGCCTCGACCCGGTGCCCGGCCTGCCTGCGACGGGAGCCCCTCCCGGCACGGCGACCTCGCCCACCGGCCAGCAACCCGCCCCCGCCCCCGCTGGCACCGCCGACACTGGCACCGCGGGCAGCGGCACCGCCGCCGGCGCCGGCGCGCCCAGCGAGCAGGGGCCCGGCCACGCCGCCGCAGCGCCCGGCCAGCAGTCGCATGTCGCCACCTCCTCGCCGGCGAACCCGCAGCCGAGCACCGCGACCGCGCCCGGCGGCGGGCAGGAGCCGGGCCCCGCCACCGCACCAGCCGACCGGCAGCCGAGCGCCGCCGATTCCGCACCGGCGAACCCGCAGCCCGCCACCAGCGCCACTGGCACCGGGATCGCCCCCGCGACCGGCACCGGCACCGGCACCGGCACCGGCCGGAACGCCGGCTCCGGTGGTTCGGCGGGTGGTGGGGGGGAGGCCGGGGACGATCCGGCGGGCGGTATGGACGGGTGGCCCGAGGCGGAGTACGGCCTGCTGGAGGGAGCCGAGGGCGGTCTCGTGGACGGGGCGGACATCGATGCCTTGTGGGACAACGGGATCAACGGGATGAGCAGGGCGAACGGGCCGAAGGGGCAGGCGGCCACGTCCGGCCAGGTTGAGTGCCCCTCCTCGCTGACCTGCGAATGGATGCCCGCCGCGTACAAACGCTTCGGCAAGAAGAAGGACCGCGACTACGGCAACCACGACCACCTGTCCCGCAAGCGCGAGGTCGACTACATCGTCATCCACGACACGGAGGGCACCTACCAGGGCATCCCGAGCCTGATCCGCAACCCGAAGTACGTGAGCTGGCACTACACGATCCGCTCCAGGGACGGACATGTCGCCCAGCATGTGCCGACGAATGACATCGCCTGGCATGCGGGCAACTGGGACATCAACACCCGTTCGATCGGCATCGAGCACGAGGGTTACCTGGCGAAGGGCGGCGCCTGGTACACGGAGGCGATGTACCGGTCGTCGGCCAGGCTGGTGAAGTACCTGGCCGCCAAGCACCACATCCCGCTGAACCGGGCCCACATTCTCGGGCACGACAACGTCCCGGGCACGAGCCCGCAGACGGTGGCCGGCATGCACGAGGACCCGGGCCCGTACTGGGACTGGGAGCACTACTTCGAGCTCATGGGCAGGCCGTTCAGGCCGGTCAAGAACGGCGACTCGGTGATCATCCGCCCGTCGTACGCGTCCAACCGCCCGCACTTCACCGGTTGCGTGCCCGCCAAGGCCGCCCAGGCATGCCCGGCGCACGGGGCGTCCACCGTGTGGCTGCACAAGGCGCCGAGCCAGACCGCTCCCCTGGTGACCGACCTGGGCAAGCATCCGGGCAAGCCGAGCACGTACAGCGTGTACGACCACAGCGCCCGCGCCTCCACCGGCCAGCGCTTCGCCGTCGCGGCCCGGCAGGGCGACTGGACGGCGATCTGGTACCTGGGGCAGAAGGCGTGGTTCCACAACCCGGCCTCGAACCCGACCGCGATCCCGGCCAAGGGCCCGATGGTGACGCCGCTGTCGGGCGAGGTGAAGGTGTACGGGCGGGCGTACCCGGAGAAGTCCGCCTACAAGCGGGCCGCGTACCAGCCGCTGACCCCGCTGAAGTACCGGATCGGGCCTGGCCAGACGTACACGGTGGGTGACACCGTCACCGGCTCCTACTACGCCGCCAACGCGTTCTCGCCCGCCAAGCACGTCACCACCACCGGCAGGACCCGCTACCACCAGATCCAGCTCGGGCACCGGGTGATGTTCGTGATGGCGAAGGACGTGCGCCTGATCGGCTGAATTTCGCTCGCATTTCCCCCCACGGGCCGCGCAGTGCGCACGGGCACTCTCCGAAGACGATATGGTTTTCCCGTGGCCCGGCGCCGACGCCGGAGACTCACGCGGAAGTGGCTCAGTGGTAGAGCATCACCTTGCCAAGGTGAGGGTCGCGGGTTCGAATCCCGTCTTCCGCTCGGAGCAAGACTCCTGGTGGAGTGGCCGAGAGGCGAGGCAGCGGCCTGCAAAGCCGTCTACACGGGTTCAAATCCCGTCTCCACCTCGGCGATCTGCGGAGCCTCCGGGATCCGCTAAAGTAAGTGCGGCGCCATGCGGAAGTGGCTCAGTGGTAGAGCATCACCTTGCCAAGGTGAGGGTCGCGGGTTCGAATCCCGTCTTCCGCTCTGAGTTCACAACTCAACACGGACGATTAGCTCAGCGGGAGAGCGCTTCCCTGACACGGAAGAGGTCACTGGTTCAATCCCAGTATCGTCCACCACACTCCATGTGAGATCCGGTCGAACCGGAGTTATGGCCCCGGCTCACGGCACACGCCGAGGGTCTGGGGCTTCTTGTTGTTCCGGGTTGATCGCGGTTGCCGTCAGCACCGGTGCCGACGTTGTGCTGACCCCGCGACAGACACTTCTCCAGGCGAGGAGTTGACGTTCCCGGGCAAGGTGCCCGACCCGTGACGACGTCCGGGCACTGCGGCTCAGGCGTCGGCGGGCCTTCCAGGGACTCCTACGGCGTCGAGGACGAAGAGGGACCGTTCCGCAGGTGGCTCCTGGGCGAAACGGACGACCACCAGCGGCGCCAGTCCTGGTTGTCCTTCACTCCCGGATCGCCGGGGCACGGTCATCCAGCGGACTTTGATCAGCTCGCGGCATCAGCGGTATATGGGGCGGGCGATGGCTGGCCAGTGCGGCGAAGGCGGCGTTTCGCTCTGTCGGCCCATCATCTCGAACCCGCCTCCTCGATGGCGTCGCCCGGCCAAGCGCTGCGCCTGCGCCATTTCCCGGCCTCACCCTTTTCGCGGACACCGGCTGGCGCACGCTCGGGCAGTTCCTTGCGCGGGCCGGCCCCGTTCACAGCGTCATCCCGCCACCGGGCTCGCGGGCGTGGCCGCGAACAGCCCGCCGCAGGTCATCGCAGGGACCAGCGGGTCTGAGGGAGCGGTCGGGAGCCATCACGGCGTAGCGAGTCACGACATTCCGGAATCAACCACCGGGCCCCACCGCTCCACCTTTTCCAACAACTCTATTATACCACAAAAGGGAAAAATAGCATTTCGGCGTTGAATGGCGAATTTTCGCTATATTGATTGCCATGGCTGCCCGTGAAGCGAAATTCATCACGTCAGGGAATGTGCACCTGTGGAGCGAGCGGTTCGGCGAGCCGGCCGAACCGACCGTGCTCCTGATCATGGGGACCTCCACGCCGGGCCTGGGCTGGCCGGACGAGCTCGTGGACAGGCTCGTGTCCGGTGGGCGGCACGTCATCCGCTTCGACCATCGCGACACCGGCCGCTCCGACTGCGTCGATTTCGCCGCGCATCCGTACACGCTGGGCGACCTGGCCGGCGACGCCGTCGCCGTGCTGGACGCGTACGGCATCCCCGCCGCCCACATCGCAGGGGCCTCCCTCGGCGGCGCGATCGCGCAGTGGCTGGCCGTGCACCGGCCGGAACGGGTGCGGACGCTCACCTTGATCATGACGGGGCCCATGGGCGCGGACGCCGGCCCGGCCTGGGCGCGCGCCCTGTCGGGGCAGGAGCCCGACCCGGACGACCTGCCTCCACCGGCCGCGCGATTCCTCGACCACATCATGCGCTCGGCGGCCGTGCCGCGCACCACCTGCGAGGAGCACCTGGCCGCCGGCCTGGAGACCTGGCGGGTCCTGAACGGCGAGGCGCTCCCCTTCGACGAGGAGGCGGCGCGGCGGCTGGTCCAGGAGTCCTACGACGTCACGCGCGACCCCGCCGCCGCGGCCAACCACGACCTGGCCGGGCGCGCGATGACGGCCGACCGGCTGGTCCCGCTCTCCTCGGTCAAGGCTCCGACGCTGGTCGTCCACGGCACGGAGGACCCGCTGCGCCCGCTGCCGCACGGTGCGGCGGTGGCCGCGCGGATCCCGGGAGCGCGGTTGGAGACGATCCCGGGCATGGGGCACTCGTTCCTGTCGCCGGGGCTGCCGCGCCGGATCGCCGACCTCATCCTCCGGCACACCGCGGCCTGATGGAGTGCCGCGGCGCCTGCTCACGGCCGCTCATGCCTCCTCAGTGGCGGACGGGCTCGCCGTCGCCGGGCAGGCGCACGTCCGGGGCCTTGCCTTCCAGCAGCCGGAGCAGGTGGGCACGGCGTTCCGGCCACTCGGCGGCGATGATCGAGAACATCGCCGAGTCGCGCAGCAGGCCGTCCTCCCCCGGCGCCCACGACGGCGACCACTGGCGCAGCACCCCCTCGAACTGCGCGCCGACCTTCGCCAGCGCGGCCCGGGAGCGGGCGTTGCGGGCGTCGGTCTTCATGTCGACCCGAGCCACGCCCCACGTCTCGAAGGCGTGGCGGAGCAGCAGGAACTTGGCCTCGGTGTTCACCCCGGCGCCCTGCGCGGAGCCGGCGAGCCAGGTGAAGCCGATCTCGACCGCGCACAGCCGCTCGCCGTCCGGCCACAGGCGCGGGTCCCAGTAGGCGGTGACGCCGACCGCGCGGCCCGACGCCAGGTCCACCTGGGCGTACGGGGCGAGCCGGCCCTCCGCCTGCCGTCCGAGCTGCGCGTCGATGTACGAGGCGACCTCGTCGGCTCTCGGCACCCAGGTGAACGTGTACGCGCCGCGATCCTCCTCGGCGGCCACGGCCAGGTCGCGGGCGTGCTGGTGGCCCAGCGGCTCAAGGCGGACGCGCGTGCCTTCGAGCGCGGGCCCCGTAAGCTTGAATGTCATCGATACCTCCCCAAGGCGAGCATCCTCGCCGGGCTTCGAGGCAGGCGTCAACGGGGTTACACGGGTCCAGGTGCGGCGGTGAAAGCCTCCGGTCCGAGGGTCATCTCGGCCCTGTCCGTCTTCCCTCCTTGCGCGCCGGCCTTCGCCACGTCCGGCCCGGTCGCTTCGGATGGCGCCGGCCGGCATTGTGCATTCGTTGCAGGCGGAGTTATGTCGCCTTGTGCGAAGTTTTGGCTTCTGTGCGTGTATAGACCGTTTCGGAGCGGGTAGCGCCGATGCATTGGCTCCTCGGAGGGGGAAACCGTGGACATCAACATCGGCCAGGGCCTTTCAGATGCCTGGCGGCAAATAGCGACGTTCGTGCCCAGGCTGGTCGCGTTCCTGGTGATCCTGATCATCGGATGGATCGTGGCCAAGGCGCTGGAGAAGATCGTCGACAAGGTGCTCGAACGGGTCGGCTTCGACCGCGCGGTGGAGCGCAGCGGCGTGCGCCGCTGGCTCGAACGCAGCAAGTACGACGCCAGCGACCTGCTCGCGAAGATCGTGTTCTATGCGATCCTGCTGGTCACCCTGCAGATAGCCTTCAACGTCTTCGGCCCCAACCCGGTCTCGGCACTGCTGGCCGGCGTGGTCGGCTGGCTGCCCAAGGCCCTCGTGGCCATCGTGATCATCGTGGTGGCCGGGGCCGTGGCCAGGGCCGTCAAGGACATCGTGGACGGCATGCTCGGCGGGCTGTCGTACGGCCGCTGGGTGGGCACCGCCGCGGCGGTGTTCATCTGGGCGCTGGGCATCATCGCCGCGCTCAACCAGATCGGCGTGGCCACCACCGTGACGACGCCGGTGCTCGTCACGGTGCTCGCCACGATCGGGGCGATCGCGGCGATCGGCATCGGGGGCGGGCTCGTGCGGCCCATGCAGCAGCGGTGGGAGCGCTGGCTGGGTCGGATCGAGCAGGAGGCTCCGCAGGCCAGGGCGCACGCGGAGGCGTACCAGCGGGGGCGTGAGGACGCCCGGTCCATGACCGCGGAGACGGAGCCGATGCGGACGTCGTCCCCCGGCGGATCGCACCGCTCCGACCTGCCTCCCGGCTGAGCCTCCGGCCACCCCGCCCGCCGCGCCTGCCGGCACCGAAGCGGGACGGCGCGGTCAGGCGGGGCGGCCGTCCGGCAGAAGGCCGGGTGCGGTCAGGCGGGGTGGCCGTCGGCCAGGAGGTCGAGCTCGCGCGTCAGCCAGCACACCGCCGTCAGCCGCAGCGAAGCCGCGTCGGGCTCGCCGGTGAAGGCCCAGCCGCGGTGGCGCAGCTCGTCGAGGAAGCCCAGCAGGTAGTCGCCCAGCGTCTCGCGGTCGAGCGGGATGGCGTCACGCAGCACGGCGGCGTGCTGGTCGACCGCCGCCACCAGCCCCGGGTCGCCGGACATCCGGGCGAGCTGGGCGTCGCCCAGGGTGTGCATGAGCCAGCGCAGGGGCGAAGCCGCCCATCCCTCCTCGAAGACCACGCGCCAAGGTTAAGGCATCCTGCGAGGTCATCGGGCGCGCCGTCATCGGGCGCGCGGTCATCGGTCGAACGGCAGCCCCACGTAGTTCTCCGCCAGCGTCGTGGCCGCCGCCTCCGAGGAGGTCACGTAGTCGAGGTAGGACAGTTGCAGCTTGCGCGCGTACGGGTCGTCCTCCTCGAACGTGTGCAGCAGCGTCGTCATCCACCACGAGAAGTGCTGCGCCCGCCACACCCGCTTCAGGCACGCGTCGGAGTACCCGTCGAGCAGGCCGGTGGAGCCGTCCGCGAAGTAGGCGGCCAGCGCCTCGGTGAGCACGCGCACGTCGGCCACGGCCAGGTTGAGCCCCTTGGCGCCGGTGGGCGGGACGATGTGGGCGGCGTCGCCGGCCAGGTAGAGCCGCCCGTACTGCATGGGCTCGGCCACGAACCCGCGCATCGGCGTGATGCCCCGCTCCATGATCTCGCCGGTGGCCAGCGTGAAGCCGGGCACGGTCTCCAGCCGGGTGCGCAGCTCGGCCCAGATGCGCTCGTCCGTCCAGTCCTCGAGCCGGGCGTCGGCGGGGACTTGCAGGTAGAAGCGGCTGACGGTGGGCGAGCGCATGCTGTGCAGGGCGAAGCCGCGCTCGGTCCTGGCGTAGATCAGCTCCTCGGACGACGGCGCCACCCGGGCCAGGATGCCGAGCCAGGCGAAGGGATAATCGCGCTCGAAGACGCTCAGAACGCCCTCGGGGATGGCCGGCCGGGAGACGCCGTGGAAGCCGTCGCAGCCCGCGATGACATCGCAGTCGAGCCGCTCGCCGCCGAACGTGATGTACGGCTGCGACTCCAGCGCGTGCAGGGCCACGTCCTCGACCTCGAACCGCACGTCGCCGCCGGCCGCGAGCCGGGCCGCGATGAGGTCCTTGACCACTTCCTGCTGCCCGTACACGGTGATGGAGCGGCCGGGCACGAGCTTCTCGAACGGGATGCGGTGGCCCGCGCCGCCGTACCTGAGCTCGATGCCGTGGTGCGGCAGCCCCTCGCGCAGCATCCGCTCGCCGACGCCGGCTTCCACCAGCGTGTCCACCGTGCCCTGCTCCAGGACGCCGGCGCGGACGCGGCGCTCGACGTACTCGCGGCTGCGCTTCTCCAGCACCACGGAGGAGATGCCGCGCAGGTGGAGCAGGTGTGACAAGAGCAGTCCAGCGGGGCCTGCCCCGATGATCCCGACCTGAGTTCGCATGAGGGAAGCATCCAGCCTCGAGCGGGATTTGGCCGAGCCCCCTCTTCCGCTGAGTGGAAGAACGGTGCAGGATTGCGGCATGTCTGGCGGAGCCCGCGAGCCGGGGCGGTCGGTGACGTCCAAGGTCCTGGCCATATTGGGGGCGTTCGACGCGGCGCGCCCGCAGCTCACGCTCACCGAGCTGGCCGCGCGCAGCGGCGTGCCGCTGAGCACGGCGCACCGGCTGGTCGGCGAGCTTGAGGAGTGGCAGGCGCTCAGCCGCTCCCCCGACGGGCGGCTGCGGGTGGGGCCGCGGCTGTGGGAGCTGGGCCAGCTCGCCCCGAACCGGCTGCAGGAGCTGGCGCATCCGTGGCTCCAGGAGCTGTTCGGGTCAACCGGGGAGAACGTGCATCTCGCTGTCAGGGACGGCCTCGAGGTGCTGTACGTGGACAAGGTGTACGGGCGGCGGGCCGTGCCCATCGTGTCGAGGATCGGCGGCCGGCTGCCGATGCACCCGACGGGCGTCGGCAAGGCGCTGCTGGCGTACGAGCCGGACTGGTTCGTCACGTCCTATCTCGCGCGCAAGCTCGAACGGCCCACCTCGCACACGATCACCGAGCCGGGGCGGCTGGCCAGGGAGCTGGCGGCGGTGCGGGCGCAGGGATACGCGCTGACGTACGAGGAGATGACGCTCGGCTCGTGCTCGGCGGCGGCGCCGGTGCTGGTGGAGGGGCGGGCGGTGGCGGCGCTCGGCATCGTGCTGTCGTCGCGGCGGGCGCGCGAGCTGCCCCGCCTGGTGGAGCCGCTGCGCGCCGCCGCCGCCGGCATCGCCACCGCGTACGCGAGCCAGCGAGCCAGTCCCCCAGCTTGAGCTAGCCAGCCAGTCCCCCAGCTTGAGCTGGCGAGCTAGTCCCCCAGCTTCTGGATGCGGTCCTTGAAGAGGGTGGTCGCGATGGCCGCCTTGTGCGGCTGCCCCTTGAGGAACGCCTGGGCGAAGCTCTTGGCCTGGTCGTAGGAGACCTTGCCGGGCATGGGCGGCTCGTTCGGGTTGACGTCCACGTCCACGAGCGCCGGCCCGTCGTGGGACAGGGCCTGGCCGATCGCGTGGGCCACGTCCTCCGACTTGGTGACCTTGGCGCCGAAGCCGCCGCACGAGCGCGCCCAGGCCGAGAAGTCGGCCTCGGGCTGCGCGTAGCGCACGCCGTGCTCGGGGTAGCCGAGGACCATCTGCTCCCACAGGATCTGCCCGAGCGAGTTGTTGTTGTTGATGATCACCTTGACCGGCAGCCGGTGCTGCACCGCCGTCAGGAACTCGGCCATCAGCATCGAGAAGCCGCCGTCGCCGACGTAGGCGATGACCTGGCGGCCGGGATAGGCGTGCTGCATGGCGATCGCGTACGGCAGGCCGGGCGCCATCGTGGCCAGCGTGCCGGACAGGTAGAACTCGCGCCCGCCGCGGATCGTCCAGTGGCGGGCCGCCCAGGTGGCGATGGTGCCGCTGTCGCAGGTCATGATGGCGTCGTCGGTGGCGAGCTCGTCGATGATGGACATGACGTACTGCGGGGCGATGGGGTCGCGGTCGGGGTTCTCCAGGGCCTCCATGTCCGAGCGCCACTTGGCCATCATCTTCTGATATTTCGCCAGATGGCCGTTGCTCTCGCGCGGGTGCAGCAGCGGCAGCAGCGCCCGCAGCCCCTCCTTGGCGTCGCACACCACCGGCACGTCCGTCGCGATCCGCGCCCCCGCCCTGGTCGGGTCCGCCTCGAACTGCACCACCCGCGTGTCACGCACCTCGGGCAGGAACTTGGAGTAGGGGAAGTTGGTGCCCACCATGAACAGCACGTCCGCCTCGTCCATCAGCTCCTCGCTCGGGCGCGTGCCGAGCAGGCCGAGACCGCCCGTCGTGTACGGCGAGTCGTCGGGGATGACCGCCTTGCCCGGCAGCGTCTTGACGACGGGCGCCCCGAGCGCCTGCGCGACGGCCAGCACCTCCTCCCTGGCGTGCAGCGCGCCCTGCCCGACGAGCATGGCGGGCCGCTCGGCCCGGTTGAGCAGCTCGGCCGCCCATTCCACGTCCTCCTGCCGGGGCGCGCCGGACGGCTGCAGGTAGACGGGCGCCGTCTGCGGCGCGCGCACCGGCGCCACGCTCTTGTACGGGTCCGCCCCCGCCTCGGCCACCTGGATGTCGTTGGGCAGCGTGAGGTGGGAGACGCCGCGCCGCGCGTACGACGTCCGGATCGCCAGGTCCACCAGCGAGGGAAGCTGGGCCGGGTTGGTGACCATCATGTTGTACTCGGCCACGTCGGCGAAGAGCTTGTCCAGGTGCACCTCCTGCTGGTAGCCGGTGCCCAGCACGGACGTCTCCTGCATGCCCGTGATGGCCAGCACGGGCACGTGGTCGAGCTTGGCGTCGTAGAGGCCGTTCAGCAGGTGGATGCCGCCGGGCCCGGACGTGGCCAGGCAGACGCCGATGCGGCCGGTGGCCTTGGCGTAGCCGGTGGCCATGAAGGCGGCGGCCTCCTCGTGGTGGACGAGGACGAAGCGCACCCGGTCGCGGTGGCGCCGCAGCCCCTCCATGATGCCGTTGATGCCGTCGCCCGGCAGGCCGAAGACGGTGTCGACGCCCCATGCCGCGAGCCGTTCGATCAGGGATTCGGATGCGATTCGAGCCATGTGTGCGGCCCTACCCCGCTCGCCCGCCCGCAGACGCGGAAGCGGGATTCATTGACATTTCTCGAAATTGGCGGGTAGGGGACCCGGCATGCGCATTCTGGTCACGGGAGCCACCGGCACGCTGGGCGGCGCACTGGTGCCCGCGCTGCTCAAGGCGGGTCACGAGGTGCGGGCGCTGAGCCGTACCAAGAGGGACGGGCGCGGCAACGTCGAGTGGGTGTGGGGCGACCTGATCTCGGGCAACGGCGTCAGGGACGCCGTGGACGGCGTGGACGCCATCGCCCACCTGGCCACCAGCGGGCGCAGGGGGCGCGGCGCGGTGGACATCCCCGGCACCAGGACGCTGATGATCCTCGCGCACGCGGCCGGGGTGCCGCACGTGCTGTTCACCTCGATGGCCGGCGCCGACCGCGCGCCCTACGGGCATCTGCGGCACAAGCTGGAGGCCGAGCGGATCGTCGAGGAGAGCGGGCTCGGCTGGACGATCCTGCGCGCCACCCCGTTCCACCAGTGGCTGCACGAGCGGCTGCGCGCGCACGCGTCGCTGCCCGCGCTGCCCGTGGACCGCGCGCTGCCCTGGCAGCCGGTGCACACGGGCGAGGTCGCCACGCGCGCCGCCGCCCTGCTCAGCGCGGGGCCGACGCACCGGCGCCTCGAGTACGGCGGGCCGCAGGTCCTCGGCACCGAGGAGCTGGTCAGGACGTGGTTGCGCGCCACGGGGCTGCGCCGCCCCTGCCTGCCCGTCCGCTATCCGGGCCGCCTGTACGCCGCCCAGCGCGCCGGCCACCTCACCACCGACGCGGCGCCCAAGGGCGAGATCACCTGGCACGACTACCTGATGCCGCCCGCCCCGATCCTGTCGGACGACTTCGCCTCCGAGCACACCGCCTCCCCCACGAGCCCGGCCACCCAGCCGGAGCAGGACCCTGACCTGCGCGTATACGGGGGCGACGAGGGGTACGAACGCCCGACACGAAGCTAGCCGGACGTCCAGTTTTATTACACTTCGCCGCCTTGTTGCTTTCTGTCTGTTATTAGAAGATGTGTCCGGTGATGAGAGGCATCCCGCTGACCGAGGACTTCGCCAACGGCGGGGTCTCCTTCTGGTACCGGCAGATCGGCCTGCCCACCCGGCGGCCCGCGCTGCCCGGGCCGCGCACGTACGACGTCGCCATCGTCGGCGGCGGCTACACCGGCCTGTGGACCGCGTACTACCTGAAGCAGGCCGACCCCGGCCTGCGGATCGCGATCCTGGAGAAGGAGTTCGCCGGGTTCGGCGCGTCCGGGCGCAACGGCGGCTGGCTGTCGGCCGAGTTCGCCGGCTCGCGAAAGCGGCACGCCAAGGCACGCGGGCGGCAGGCCATGATCGACCTGCAACACGCCATGTTCCGCTCCGTGGACGAGGTCATCGAGGTCACCCGCGCCGAAGGCATCGACGCCGACGTCCACAAGGGCGGGCTCATCCACGTCGCCACCAACCCCGCCCAGCGCCGCCGCCTGCGCGCCGGCGTCGCCGACCTGCGCGCCTGGGGCTACGGCGAGGACGACGTACGGCTGCTCGACCGCGACGAGCAGCGCGAACGCGTCCAGGTCGCCGGGGCCCTCGAAGCGTCGTACTCGCCCCACTGCGCCCGCATCCAGCCCGCCAAGCTCGCCGTCGGGCTCGCCGCCGCCGTCGAACGCCTCGGCGTCGACATCTACGAGGACACCACCGTCACCGAGATCCGGCCCCGCCACCAGGGCCTCGCCGCCGCCGTCACCGCCCGCGGCATCGTCTCCGCCGAGTACGTCATCCGCGCCACCGAAGGCTTCACCGCCAGCCTCGCCGGCCAGCACCGCCAATGGCTGCCCATGAACAGCTCCATGATCATCACCGAGCCGCTGCCCGCCGACGTGTGGAAACACATCGGCTGGCAGGGCAACGAACTCCTGGAGGACGAGGCCCACGCCTACGTCTACGCCCAGCGCACCGCCGACGACCGCATCGCCATCGGCGGGCGCGGCGTCCCCTACCGCTTCGGCTCCCGCACCGACCGCCGCGGCGCCACCCAGGCCCAGACCGTCGCCCTCCTGTGGCGCATGCTCGTCACGCTCTTCCCCGCCGCCGCCGACGTCCGCGTCCAGCACGCCTGGTGCGGAGTGCTGGGCGTGCCCCGCGACTGGTGCTCCACCGTCCACCTCGACCACGCCAGCGGTCTCGGCTGGGCCGGCGGCTACGTCGGCAGCGGCGTCACCACCACCAACCTGGCCGGCCGCACCCTACGCGACCTGCTCCTCCGCCGCGACACCCCGCTGACGGGGCTGCCGTGGGTGGGGCGCCAGGTGCGGCAGTGGGAGCCGGAGCCACTGCGGTGGGTGGGGGTACAGCTCATCTACGCGCTGTTCCGCGCCGCCGACCGCAACGAGAACGAACGCTTGGCCACGACCTCGGCGTACGCACACCTCGCGAACCTCATCTCCGGCCGCTGACCTGAGCACGCCTTGACCTCAGGACGCTGAGCCGGGGTCGCGGCCCCAGGGGTCGTAGTCGACCTCCAGGGGCTCCTGCGGTGGCCGCTCCCCCTCCGGGACGTGTTGCAGGTTGACGCGGATGCGGTACCACACGCTGCTGCGCCCCCGCATGCCGTCGACCAGCACGTCGGCGGGCTCCAGCCGGGCCGCGACCTCCGGGTGGCGGGCCTTCCACCGGTCGAGGCCCGCCATCGCCTCGTCCTTGTGCTCGGCCCTGGCGATCTCGATCACCGGCATCGTCTGCTGCCTGCGCCCGCTGCCCTTCGGGGGCTTGGGGGCCGGGCCGAGCTCCTCGGCGAGCTCCAGGAGGCCGTCGAGGGAGCCCGGGTGCAGGTCCATGTCCTGCCACGGGTCGCCGCGCTCGGCCAGCCGCGCGGGCACCGTGTCGATGGTGAACGCCTCAGGGCGGCAGCCCGGCACTTCGTCCCAGGTCAGCGGGGTGGAGACGCGGGCGTCGGGGACCGCGCGCACCGAGTAGGCGGAGGCCACCGTGCGGTCGTAGGCGTTCTGGTTGAAGTCGACGAACACGCCGTGCCGCTCCTCCTTCCACCACCTGCTGGTCGCGAGGTCGGGGGCGCGCCGCTCCACCTCGCGCGCCACCGTCTCGGCCGCCTTGCGCACCTTCGCGAACGGCCAGCGCCGCTCGATGCGGGCATAGACGTGGAACCCGCGCGAGCCGGACGTCTTCGGCCAGGCGACCAGCCCGTGATCGGCCAGCACCTCCCTGGCCACCTGAGCCGTGCGCAGCACGTCGGCCCACTCCACGCCGGGCACCGGGTCGAGGTCGATGCGCAGCTCGTCGGGCCTGGACAGGTCGTCGGAGCGCACCGGGTGCGGGTTGAGGTCGACGCAGCCGAGGTTGACCACCCATACGAGCTGCGCCAAATCAGTGCAGACCACCTCTTCGGCGCTGAGCCCGGACCGGTACTTCAGCTCGGCCACCTCGATCCAGTCGGGCCGCTTGGCGGGGGCCCGCTTCTGGAAGAACGCCTCCTGCTCGATGCCGTGCACGAACCGCTTGAGCACCATCGGCCGCCCGTGCACGCCGCGCAGCGCCGCCTCGCCCACGGCCTGGTAGAACCGGACCAGGTCGAGCTTGGTGTGCCCGGACTCCGGGAAGACGACCTTGTCGGGGCTGGTGATCCGGACCTCGCGCCCGGCGACCTCGATGTCAGGCATGAAGGTCACACTACGCGGGCCGACCGACAACCCCCGGGACCCGCCGACCAGGGGTCCGGGAAGGAGGCGTGGCGCCTGGTCATCGGCCGGTCAAGGGGCCGCGGTCAGTGGTCGGTGAAGGGGCCGCGGTCAGTGATCCGTGAAGGGGCGTGGTCAGTGGTCCGTGAAGGAGCCGTGGCGGCCCGCGCCCGCCGCGAAGCGGGCCGCGCCGTCCGACGCGTCGGGCAGTGACACGAGGCCGTGCCGCAGCTCGTTCCGCATCGCCTCCCCCTCCTCCAGCCCGTCCTGCTCCAGCACCGACATCCGGTCGCCGCGCAGGCACGCCTGCGGAAACCCCGCCAGCTCCCTGGCCAGCGACTCCGCGTGCCGCCTGGCGGTGCCGCTGGGGACGATCCGGTTGGCCAGCCCCCACTGGTACGCCTCCGGCGCCTCGACGGGCCGTCCCGTGAGGATCATGTCCATGGCCCGGGAGGCGCCGATGAGCCGCGGCAGCCGTACGGTGCCGCCGTCGATGAGCGGCACCCCCCACCGCCGGCAGAACACCCCGAACACCGCGTCCTGCTCGGCCACCCGCAGGTCGCACCAGAGCGCCAGCTCCAGCCCGCCGGCCACGGCGTGCCCGGACACGGCGGCGATGACCGGCTTGGTCAGCCGCAGCCGGGTGGGCCCCATCGGCCCGTCGCCCTCCTCGCCGACGTGGTTGTCGAGCGCCTTGAGGTCGGCCCCGGCGCAGAACGTGCCGCCCTCGCCCCACAGCACGGCCACGGCGGCGTCGGAGCCGTCGAAGTCACGGAACGCCTCCGTCAGCGCGTCGGCGGTCTTGCGATCGACGGCGTTGCGCGCCTCGGGCCTGCTGATCACCACGGTGGCGACCGGGCCCTGACGCTCCACGCGTACGGTCATGCGACCCTCCTCGGGGAACATGCTGGGTGTCCTCGGGGACGTGCAGAGCGTACGTCGATGCGGGGACGCGGGCCAGGCGCGCGCCCCGGGTTCTGTCGGACGGCGCTGCTAGAGATGGGCGTGATCATCCGGCACGACGACGGGACGAGGACGGCCGATGGACGCTTGGGGCGGGCTCCGCGAGGCGGACGAGCGGGAGTTCGCGCGGCTCGACGCGGCCTTCGCGGCCGGTGCGCCGCTGAGCGGCGAGTGCGATGCGGTGTTCGGGATGTGGGCGCAGGTCAGGCTGTGCGAGGCCCCGGCCGACGAACGGCGGCAGGCGGTGCTCGGCCAGGCGATCGAGAGCGTGCCGGAGTGGCCGAGGAGCGCGGTCGCCGGCCTGTGGCGGCTGGCTTTCGGCACCGCCGACGCGTCCGACCCGCGCCTCTACCGGCTGCCGCTGGCGGCCACCGCCGCGCTGCCCTATCCGGAGCGGCGGCGCGTGCTGGAACGCGATCACGTCTGGTTGCGCCGGTACCGGGGGCCGGTGTGGGATCTCATCGGCGACGAAGTGCTGGCGCTGCTGGCCGAGCCGGAGGCGGTCGACCCGGCCGAGGCGGCCCGCAACGTGCTGTGGGACGACGACCCGTTCACGACCCGGCTGCTCGGCGCGTTCGCGGCGCGGCTCGGCCGCCCGGAGGTGCTGCCGCTGCTGCGGCACTGGGCCACCGCCCGCGACTCCAGACCGGGCCCGCGGTGGATGTGGGACGCCAGGGAGCTGCTGACCGCGCAGGCGGTGGAGATGATCCCCGGCGTGCTGCGCGAGCTGGCCGCCCACCGCGAGACGCGGGTCCGGTCCCCGTACGCGGGCACCGAGACCGTCTTCCTGCGGGAGCCCACCGCCACGGCGTTACGCGGCGTGGTGTGGACGTGCGAGCTGATCGACCGGCCGTGGGTGACGCCGCTGCTCGGCGACGTGGCCGTGACGACGGGCACGGGCATCGGCGGCTCGGGCGCGAACGCGCGCAGCGAGCTGCTGGCCAACGCCGCCATCGGGGTGCTGGCCAGGCGCGGTGGCCTCGACGTGGTGGCGCAGCTCGCCCGCGTGCAGGCGAAGGTGCGCAAGAAGACGATCCTGGCCGCGGTGGAGCGCACGCTGAACGAGGTGGCCGAGCGGGCCGGGCTCTCCCCCGAGCAACTGCTGGACCGCACGGTGCCCACGTTCGGGCTCGGCCCCGACGGCACCCGTAGCGAGCAGGGGCTGTGCCTCTCGCTCGACGGCCGGATCACCTACGAGGGCCGCAAGACCATCCCCAAGACGGCGGACCGGGAGCTGCTGGCCGAGCTCAGGTCCACGGCCAAGGAGCTGAGGAAGGCCGTGCCGGCCGAGAGGTTCAGGGTCGAGCGGGCGCTGGCCACCGAGCGGATCTGGCGGTGGCGGGACGTCTGCGAGCACTTCCTCGACCATCCGGTGACCGGCTCCATCGCCCGCAATCTCATCTGGGAGATCCTCCAGGGCCCCGCCGGGCTGCCCGTCCGCAGCGAGGGCGGCTGGGAGCTGACCGACCCGGAGGGGCGGCGCATCCAGCCGTTCCCCGACACGCCCGTCCTGCTGTGGCATCCCATCGCGCACACCGTGCAGGAGGTGCGCGGCTGGCGCGACCACCTCATCGCGAACGACCTGCGCCAGCCGTTCAAGCAGGCCTTCCGCGAGGTCTACCTGCTCACCCCGGCCGAGGAGCGCACCCGCGACCACTCACGCCGCTTCGCCCGCCACCTGCTGCCCTACGGCCAGGCCAAGGCGCTGCTGACCGAGCGCGGCTGGCGCGACCTGTCGCTCGGCCACTGGGGCTGGGTCTACGGCTCGGGCCAGGCGACGGCCACCAAGGAGCTGCCCGGCGGCCTGACCGCGCACTGGGACTTCCACCTCGACGAGCACTCCTTCGACCGCGACGCCGGCGGCACCGCCTCGATCTGCGTCACCGGCGACCTGCGCTTCACGGCCGAGGAGCGCACGGTGCCGCTGGCCGAGGTGCCGCCGCTGACGTTCTCGGAGGTGATGCGCGACGCCGACCTGGCCGTCGGCGTCACCTCCACGGGGCTCGACCCCGACGGGCACGGCGAGTACTGGGAGTCGTACGGCTTCGGCGAGCTGAGCGAGTCGGCCGAGATGCGCCGCGACGCGCTGGCCCGGCTGCTGCCCCGCCTGTCCATCGCCGCCCGCTGCACGCTGACCGGCCGGTTCCTGCACGTCAAGGGCGACCTGCGGACGTACAAGATCCACCTGGGCTCCGGCAACATCCTCATGGAGCCCAACGACGCCTACCTGTGCATCGTCCCGTCCGGCGACGGCGACCAGGTGTTCCTGCCGTTCGAGGAGGACGGCGGCATGCTGTCGATCATCCTGTCGAAGGCGTTCCTGCTGGCCGCCGACACCGCGATCACGGACGCGTCGATCACCCGGCAGCTTCGCTGAAGGCTCCGGCGAGCAGTTCGTCGAACGGGTCGGTGGCGGGGCGGTCGAGGCCGCGGAGGGGGCCCTGGTCCGCCAGGTGGGCTTCGGCGTACAGGCGGGCCACCAAAGACTTGCGGGTGTCGTCGAGACCCCACGTGGCCTGGTCCTCCAGGAGGGCGGCGGCGTAGACGTCGGCCATGAACTGGGCGAGCGGGTAGAGGCGGGCCTCGGCCGTCGCGGGGTCGAGGGCCGACCAGGCCTCGATGGCCTTGGTGAGGTCGTCGATGCGGGTCTGCACGAGGTCGGAGGTGGCCAGGGCGCGGACGTGGTCGAGGAAGGGCAGGTGGGCGCGTTCCTTGAGCATGGCGCGGCGGACGTCGAGGCAGAGGATGTTGTCGCCGCCCTCCCAGATGGGGTTGACCTGGGCGTCGCGCAGGAGGCGGGCGACGGGCCACTGCTCGATGTAGCCGTTGCCGCCGTGCACCTCGACGGCGTCGGTGGCGGCGGTGACGCCGAGGCGGGCGGTGCGCAGCTTGATGAGGGCGGGGGCCAGGCGGAGGCGAGGGCCGACGTGCCCGTCGAAGACCATGGCCTGCGCGGCCTCGACCTCGACGATCAGCTCGCTGAGCTTGCGGCGCATGAGCGGCTGCTCGATGAGTGGCCGGCCGAACGCCTCGCGGGCACGGGCGTAGCAGAGCGCCTCGACGAGCGAGCGCCGGGCGATGCCGGCGCCCATCATGGCGACGCCGAGCCGGGAGGCGTTGGTGAGCTTCATCATGGTGCCGAGCCCGGAGCCCGAGCCCTCGCCGGCCAGCAGGAACGCCTCGGCGCCGGCCAGCTCGACCTCGGCGGAGGCGACGGACCTGGTGCCGAGCTTGTCCTTGAGCCGGCGGATGCGGATGCCGTTGCGGCTGCCGTCGCGCCGCTCCCACAGCACGAGGAACGGCGCCACGGCCCCGCCGGGCAGCCGGGCCAGCACGACGAAGGCGGAGCCGTTCGCGTTGGAGGCGAACCATTTGAAGCCGGTCAGCAGCCACGCGTCGCCGGCGGGCACGGCCTCGGTCTCCAGCGCGGCGAGGTCGGAGCCGCCCGTGCGTTCGGTGAACATCTGAGCGGCTTCGCCGGAGTAGAAGCCGTTGGCGAAGATCTCCCGTACGCGGTCGCGGACGTCCGGTGGCGCGTGCTTCTCGGCGAGGGAGACCACCATGTCCCCGCCGGTGCCGAGTGCGCAGCCCATCCCGATGTCGGCCTGGTCGAGCAGGTACGTCCACGCGGCGCCCAGGGCGGCCGGGTCGGCCCCGTTCGCGCGGGCCTGTTCGGCGAAGGCCGGGGAGGTGAAGTTGTCGGCCATCAGCGCCTGGCGGGCGGTGTGGAAGGAGGGCGGCATGACGACCTGGCTGACGTCCCTGCCCCACTTGTCGTACTTCTCCAGCCGTGGCGGGTTGCGGTCGGTCTCCTCGGCGCATGCGGCGACGAGGCCGCCCATGAGCGCGCCGAGCCGGTCGAGGTGCGGCTCGGCCCAGGCGTAGCCGTCGCCGAGGTGCCGCCGCATGAGGAGGCGGAGCGTGGGGTCGCAGCGCCACCAGTTGCGCCCGGTGGCGCCTTGGTACTGCTCGGTGGCGTAGCGGTCGCTGCGGTCGAACGGTTCGATGAGGTACCGGCCCATACCGGCGAGTGTTACATATACTCAACACGCGATGGAAGAGCGTAACAGCAAGACGTTGAGCGCCCGGTCGGCCGTGCTGAGCGCGCTGCTGGGCAGCCATCCGCCCCGGCTGCCCGCCCGCCACCTGGTGCGCATCGGCGCGTTGTTCGGCATCGCGGAGGGCACGGTCAGGGTGGCGCTGTCGCGCATGGTGGCAGCCGGCGACCTGTCGCAGGCGGGCGGGCACTACACGCTGTCGCAGCGGCTGGTCGAGCGCCAGGCCAGGCAGGACGAGAGCCGCGACCCGCACACCCGCCCGTGGGACGGCACGTGGGAGGTGGCGGTGGTGACCGCCGAGCGGCGCGCGCCCGCGGACCGGGCCGCGCTGCGGCACGCGATGACCGCGCTGCGCCTGGCCGAGCTGCGCGAGGGCACCTGGCTGCGCCCGGCGAACCTGGTGCGGGCCTGGCCGGAGATCGTCACCGCGCAGTGCACGCTGATCGACGGCCGCCCGCACGCCGACCCCACTCCCCTGCTGTGGGACCTGGACGGCTGGGCGGCCGAGGCCCGCCGCCTCGAACGCGCTCTCGACGGCGCTCTTGACCGGGCGGACGGGCTGGCCGAGGGCTTCCTCGTCTCGGCGGCCGTGCTGCGCCACCTGCTGGCCGACCCGCTGCTGCCCGCCGAGCTGCTGCCGGACGACTGGCCGGGCGCCGAGCTGCGGGCCCGCTACGACGCCTTCGACCGCCGCTACCGCGAGGTGCTGCAGGAGCACCTCAAAGGCTGACGCCGAAGACGGTCCGCTTGTTCCTGAACTCGCTGACGCTCCACAGCTTGCCGGCCTGCACGGTCAGGTCCTCGGGGCCGATCGGGAACGGCCGGGTCTGCAGTTCCTGCCCCGAGTACACCAGCAGCTTGCCGTTGGCGGTGGAGCCGGCCGCCTGGCTCAGGTACCACTTGCCCCGGTACGACATCGCGCCCTGGATCTTCGGGTGCCCCATGACGAACGCCTCGGCGGGCTCCCCGCCCTCCAGGTCGAGCGGCCAGCGCCCCACCCAGCCGTCGGGGGTGTGCTCCTGGTACTGGCCGGTGATGAGCATCGGCGTGTCGCCGCTGCGGTCGATCGAGACGAACGAGAACAGCGGCCCGGTCCGGGCCACCTTCCAGAAGTCGGTCTGCGGGGTGATGTAGCGGTAGCCGAAGGCGTGCAGCTTGCCGCCGTTGCGGCCGACACGGTGGCCGTCGCCGAGGTCGTTCTGGACGGTGCGCAGGTCGAGCACGTTGTTGAGGTCGAAGACGCGCAGGCCGCGCTTGGTGTCGGCGACGTAGAGCAGGTCGCCGTAGCAGGCGATGCCGCCGGCGTGGATGTTGATCGGCCCGTACGACCCGTCGGGCTTGGCCTGCACCAGCAGCGCGTGCTGGTACTTCAGCGACCTGGGGCTGAGGAAGGAGACGCGGATGCCGCGCTCGCCCGCCTCGGGCTTGAAGTACCAGCTCACCATAAACGCGGGGATGCCGATGGTGCCGGAGTCGTCGCTGCCGGTCAGCCCTTGGGGGTACCAGTCGGCGGTGTCCTGGTCCTTGTCGTCGAAGGCGTACCACTCGGTGGGCCTGGGCCGCATGGAGCCCATCGCCGCGGCGGCGCCCTTCTTCTGCCCGGTCCTGTTGGCCTGCGCCAGCACCGCCTCGACGGAGGTGCTGCCGATCTCGCTCGCCAGCTTGGCCGCGCCCTCGGCCAGGTCGCCCGTCTCCCGGCTGAGGGCGTACGCCGCCTTGTCGGTAGGAACCATCCCCGTACCCGCCATATCCCCGCCTCTGCTTTTCCGTCTCTTGACCAGTTTGACGGAGAGGAGATGCGCAATGTTGGCGATCACTTCCACAAGTGCACGGGTGTCCCGGAAAGCGCCAGTTCGCGGTAGCGCCGGACGAGCGCGCGCCGGTCGCCGCCGAGGCGGGCCAGGGTCTCGCGCTGCCAGAGCGCGCCGGTGCGGCGCAGCCGGGCCCGCTGGGCGATGACGTCGAGCGCGCGGTCGGCGTCGTTCGGCGCCACCCCTGCCTGGAGCAGCCCCTTCCTGGCTTCGGGCAGCAGGTAGAGCACCAGCTCGGCGGCGTCGTGCTCGCCGTCCATGCCGGGCCAGGAGAGCTTGGCGTCCAGGCCGTGCATGGCCGCGTGGTAGAAGTTCTGGTACGCCGTCGCGAAGCGGTAGCCGGTCAGGTCCCGCTCGGCCTGCGCCAGCGTCAGCCCGAGCAGGAAGGCCGTGTTGGCGGCCATGTCGGCGCAGGAGGGCCCGGCGGGCAGTGCGCGCAGCTCGATGCGCAGGTGGCCGCCGTCGACCGGGTCGTAGACGGGGCGGTTCCACTGCCAGATCGTGCCCTGGTGCAGCCGCAGCTCCGGCACCTCGTGCCGCTCGGCGTCCTCGGTGAGGTCGGGCACGATCGGGTCGTAGTCCTGCACGTACCGCTCGAACAGCTCGTGCGCGCCCTCGTGCACCCAGTCGGAGCCGAACGTGACGCGCCCGTCCCTGCGCTCGGGCCGCTGCACGTCACGGTCGTCGGCGGCCTCCTCCATGAGCGCGATGCGGGTCTCCTCCCACAGCTCGCGCCCGAGGAAGAACGGCGAGTTGCCGCACACCGCGAGCACCGGCCCGATGGCGAGCTGGGCGGCGTTGAACAGCCGGGCGAAGCGCTCGGGCGGGGTGCGGATGTGCACCTGCCAGGAGGTGTTGGCGCTCTCCAGGATGACGTCCTCGACCGACAGCTCCAGATCGTCGATCTTGACGAGAAACGGCTCCAGCCGCAGCCTCCTGAGGCCCCTGCTCATGGCCCGGTACCGGTTCTGGTCGCTCATCGCGCCGAGTGTGAAGTCCTCGGTGTCGAGCGTGGGCAGGATGCCGATCGGCAACGCTCCCCCGCCCTCCACCGCCCCGTCCACCTTGGTGATCATCTCCTGCACCTCGGCGCTCAGCGCCTCGAAGGGCCGGCCCGCGAGGGGCAGCGGGGTGAGGTTCGCCTCGATGTTGTAGCGGCCCAGCTCCAGCACCACGCGGTCGTCGTCGAGGGCGTCCCGTACGCGGTCGTTGCGCGGCAGGGGGCGGCCCTCTTCGTCGATCAGGAACAGCTCCAGCTCGGCCCCGATCGTGACCGGGCCCTGCCCGAAGCCGGGGGTGTCGAGCAGCTCGCGGAGCACTCCGAGCTGCTCCCGGATGCGCTCCCCGAAGCGGGTGTACTCCGCTTCGGTAAATCGCTCCTTATCCAGATCTCTTCCCATCACCCCAATCTGTCCCAAAAGTAAGCCTTGACACCTTCACCAGCGAACCGGTCCCGCATCCTCCAGGAACGCTCCAGAAGGGCCGCTCTCGTCCAGCGTCGCCAGCCGCACGGCGATGGCGGCGCCCTGCTCGGCCGTGCGGAACCCCTGGTGCTGGTTGAGGTCGGTGGCGCAGTAGCCGGGGTTGGCGGCGTTCACCTTGATCGGGGTGTCCTTCAGCTCCTTGGCGTAGGAGACGGTGACCATGTTGAGCGCGGACTTGGAGGAGTTGTAGGCCAGGAGGTTGACGTCGGCGAACGGGCTGTCCGGGTCCGCCGCCATGGCCAGCGAGCCGAGCTCGCTCGACATGTTCACGATCCGCCCGGCCGGCGAGCGGCGCAGCAGCGGCAGCATGGCGTTCGTCACGGTCACGACGCCGAACACGTTCGTCTCGTAGACCTCCCGCAGCTGCCCGGCCGTGGCGGCGGTGGGCAGGTGGGCGGCGGTGTCGCCGGCGATGCCGGCGTTGTTGACGAGGATGTCGAGCCGGCCGTACTCGCCGTCGATCCACTTCGCGGCGGCGGCCACGCTCTCCTCGTCGGTCACGTCGAGCCGCACGTACGGCTGCCCGAGCCGCTCGGCGGCGGCCCGCCCGCGCTCCTCGTCGCGCGCCCCCACGATCGTGGTGACGCCCTGCCCGGCCAGCAGCCGGGCGATCTCGTAGCCGATGCCCTTGTTGGCGCCCGTGATGAGTGCGATGTTCGTCATGCCTCCACGTTCGCGCTGGTCAGCGGGGCGGCGGGAGAGACCTGGAGAGGCTGGGATCAGCGGTACCACCCACGGGGGCACGTCCAGGGCCCAGGATGGACGCATGAACCGCGACGAACTCGCCGAATTCCTCCGGGTCAGGCGCGCCCGGGTCACCCCCGCCGACGTGGGCCTGCCCGCCGGGGGCACCCGCCGCACGCCGGGCCTGCGCCGGCAGGAGGTCGCGCAGCTCGCGGGCATGTCGATCGACTACTACATCCGGCTGGAGCAGGGCCGCGGCCCGCACCCGTCCAGGCAGGTGCTGAACGCGGTGGCCAGGGCCCTCATGCTCGGCCAGGACGAGCGCGCCCACCTGTTCCACCTGGCCGGCCAGCCCATGGACCCGCCGCGGATCAGGGAGGACGTGCCGCAGAGCATGCTGCACCTGATCGCGTTCCTGGACGAGGTGCCCGCCTACGTGCTCGACGCCCGCTACGACCTGCGGGCCTGGAACCCCATGGCGACCACCATCATGGGCAACCTCGACTGCCTGGCGCCCGACCAGCGCAACGTCCTGCGCTGGATCTTCATGTCGCCCGACATCAGCCTGCACTTCGACGACGAGGAGAAGGGCGCCTTCGCCCGCGCCTCGGTCGCCGACCTGCGTGCCGCCGCCGGCCGCTACCCCGGCGACCGGCGGATCCAGGCGCTGGTGGCCGAACTGCTCGCGCTCAGCCCCGAGTTCGCCGAGCTGTGGGGCAGGCACGAGGTCCAGGTACGCAGGGAGCAGCGCAAGCGCATCCACCATCCGGTGGTGGGCACGATCGACACGATCTGCCAGGTCATGCCGGTGCCCGACCGCGACGACCTGCGCCTGGTGCTCTACACCACAGAGCCCGGCTCGCCGTCGCACCGGGCCTTGCGCGAGCTGCGGCAGCACACCCTAAGCTCATGAGATGCGAGCGGTTGCCTTTGACATCTTCGGTGGGGAGCTCGACGTGCGCGAGCTGCCCGATCCTTCCCCTGCCCCGCACGGTGCGGTGATCCGAGTCGAGGCGACCGGGTTGTGCCGCTCCGACTGGCACGGCTGGCAGGGCCACGACCCCGACATCAGGGTGCTGCCTCACGTGCCGGGGCACGAGCTGGCGGGCGTGGTCGAGGCGGTGGGCTCCGACGTGCGCGGCTGGCTGCCGGGGGCGAGGGTGACCGTGCCGTTCATCTGCGCGTGCGGCTCGTGTGCCGCCTGCGCCACGGGCGAGCAGCAGGTCTGCGAGCGGCAGACGCAGCCGGGCTTCACGCACTGGGGCTCGTTCGCCGAGTACGTCGCCATCGACCACGCCGACGTCAACCTGATCGCCGTGCCCGAGGACATGGCCTACGCCACGGCGGCCGGTCTCGGCTGCCGGTTCGCGACCGCGTTCCGCGCCGTCGTGCAGGTCGGTGAGGTACGCCCGGGCGAATGGGTGGCCGTGCACGGCTGCGGCGGCGTCGGCCTGTCGGCCGTGATGATCGCGACGGCGGCGGGCGCCCGCGTGGTGGCCGTCGACATCAGCGGCGACGCGCTGCACCTGGCGGAGCTGGCCGGGGCCACGCACTTCGTCAACGGCTCCGATGGTGACGCGGCGGCCCAGGTCAGGGAGCTGACCAGGGGCGGCGCGCACGTGTCGATCGACGCGCTGGGCAGCCCCGCCACGTGCGCCGCCTCCGTCGAGAGCCTGCGCCGCAGGGGCCGGCACGTGCAGGTCGGCCTGCTGCCGGGCGGGGCGACGCCGGTGCCGATGGGCCGCGTGATCGCCCACGAGCTGCGGCTGCTGGGCAGCCACGGCATGGCCGCGCACGCCTACCCGCCCATGCTGGAGATGATCAGGGCCGGGATCCTGCATCCCGATCAGCTCGTCACCCGCACGATCGGGCTGGCCGACGCCGGCAAGGCACTGGCCTCGATCGGCTCGGTGCCGGGCGTCACGATGATCACTCCTCGGTGATCGGCGGCTCCGGCCGCACCCTGAACGTCCTCAGCACCAGGGCCAGCATGCCGTGGTGGGCCACGAGCATGACCAGCTCGATCCGGCCCGCCTCGTCGTAGCGGTCGCACAGGGCCGCCCAGGTGGCGTCGGTCAGGTCGCCTGCGTAGTAGAGGTCGTCGGCCACCTGGAGCACGAGCTGGTCCTCGACGGACCACAGGGCGTCCGGCCGGCGCACCAGCTCCACCTCCTGCGGGGTCAGGCCCGCGTCGAGGGCGAGGCGGGCGTGCCTGGCCCACTCGTAGGCGCTGTCGCAGTGGTGGGCGGTGCGCAGGATGGCCAGCTCCCGGTCCCTGGCGGGCAGCGTGCCGTCCTGCAGCGCGCCGTGGAAGTCCCGCCAGCCCCGGTAGAGGGCGGGGTGGCGGGCCAGCGTGGCGAACACGTTGTACGGATGGGCCTTCGTGAACTCGTCCCAGTGTTCGGGCGGAAGGGGCCGCACGCGGGGTTTCATGTCCGCCAGCATCTCCCAATCGGCCGGACGCTTGGTAGGCCGTCATCGGGGTACGGGCATTCCCCGGTAAACAATTGACGACCAAATACAAGTCCTTTTCAGGATTGGGTCAATACGGCAGGATTAAGGAGCCCGCAGACGTTGCAAGCCTGTCGACCGCAAGGACGCATGGTGATTCGAACGTTGCTCGCTGAGGACATGCACCTGGTACGTGGGGCGCTCGTGGCGCTGCTGGCCTATGAAGAGGACATCGAGGTCGTGGCCGAGGTCGAACGCGGCGACCGCATCCTGGCCGCCGCCCGCGCCTGCCGCCCCGACGTCGCCGTGATCGACATCGCGTTACCCGGGCAGGACGGGCTCTCCGCAGCCGGGGAGCTGCACGAGAAATTACCCGAGTGCGGCGTGCTCATCCTCACCGGCGTCGGCACGCCGGGGCTGCTGAAGAAGGCCCTCGACGTCCACGTCCGCGGATTCATGGCCAAGGACGCGCCACCCGGACGGCTCGCCGACGGCATCCGCAGGGTCGCCGAGGGCGAGCGGGTCATCGACTCCGAATTGGCGATCGCGGCCATGCGGCCGGCGGAGGCGCCGCTGACGCCCCGCGAGCTGGACGTGATCGGCGCCGCCGCCGACGGGGCGTCGGTCGGGGAGATCGCGGCCTCGCTCTACCTCGCCGAGGGAACGGTCCGCAACTACCTGTCCAGGACGACGGCCAAGCTCGGGGCGCGCAGCAGGATCGACGCCATCCGCATCGCCAGGGAGTCAGGCTGGATCTGATGCGCGATCTGATGGGGGCAGGTCCAGGCCGGTGTGCTCGGCCAGGAAGGCCAGCACGTCCGCGGCCAGCGCGACCGAGCGGCTGACCGCCCGCGCCCCGTGCCCCACATCCGACTCGTAGCGCAGCAGGACCGGCCGGTCGCCGCCGCTCGCCCACTGCAGCGCCGCGCACATCTTGCGGGCGTGCATCGGGTCGACGCGCGTGTCGGCCGCCGCGACCGTGAACAGCGTCGCCGGGTAGTCGACGCCCTTGCGCACGTGGTGGTAGGGCGAGTAGGCGAGCAGCCAGCCGAGCTGCTCGGGGTCGTCCGGGTCGCCGTACTCGCCGGTCCAGGACGGGCCGAGGCCGCTGAGGTGGTAGCGGGCCATGTCGAGCAGCCCGGCCGAGCACACCGCGGCGGCGAACAGGTCCGGCCGCTGGGTGAGCGCGGCGCCGACGAGCAGGCCGCCGTTCGACTCGCCCCAGATGCCGAGCTGCTCCGGAGTCGTCCAGCCGTCGGCGATCAGCTTCTCCGCCGCCGCCACGAAGTCGTCGAACACGTTCTGCTTGCGCTCCCGCATGCCGTCGCGGTGCCAGCCCTCGCCCTCCTCGCCGCCGCCGCGCAGGTTCGCGATGGCCAGCACGCCGCCCGCCTCCACCCAGGCCAGGGAGTCGGCGGCGTAGCCGGGCATGAGGGGGATGCCGAAGCCGCCGTACCCGCTGAGGATCGCCGGGCGCGGGCCGCCCGCCGAAGGGCGGGCGACGACGATCATGCGGATGACGGTGCCGTCTGCGGAGGCGTACTCGACGTGGTGGCTGCGCACCTCCGGCGGCGTGCCCCGGCCGGGCGCGGCGGACCAGCGCGTGGTGGCGTCCGTACGCGCGTCGTAGCGCCAGATCTCGGCCGGCGTGACCGCGTCGGTGTAGGCGAACCACGCCTCGGGGCCGCCCTCGGGGCGCGAGGTGAGCGAGGCGATCGAGCCGTTGCCGGGCACCGGCACCATGCCGATCCGCTCCCCCGTGCGGGCGTCGTGCACGGCGATCTCGCCGACCGCGTGCCGCGTCCTCGACACCAGCAGCCGGTCCCCGTCCAGCAGCGTGAACGCCCCCAGCACCGCCTCCCCGTCCTCCGGGATCAGCTCCCGCCAGGCCGCGGGCGCCTCCGGATCGGCCACGCAGAGCCTGCGGCGCGGGGCGTCCCGGTCGGTGAGCAGGTACAGGCGGCCGTCGCGGGCCACCGCGCCGGCCGTGCGGGCGTGCGAGCCGTCCTGTACGGGACGCGGCGCCGGGTCTTCACCGGCCAGGTCGGCCAGCCAGAGCCCGTTGCCCGACGCGGTGCCCGCCGAGATCGTCAGCCACCTGCCGTCCGGGCTGATCTGCACGCCGTACGAGATCGCGCCCCTGGTGAACATGGGCACGTCGGCCTCGGCCGAGCCGATCCTGTGCAGGAAGACGCCCTGCTGGAAACGGACGTAGTAGAATGCCTCACCGCCCGGCAGCCAGGCGACCGCCGAGTAGCGGCAGCCGCCGATGGGGCCGTCCACGACCGCGCCCGTGTCCAGGTCCCGCACGTACAGGCACGCCTTCTCGTCGCCGCTGCGCGAGGTCTGGTACGCCAGCCGGCGCCCCTCCAGGTCCGGCTGCCAGTCGTCCAGGGTCGTCAGCCCGGACGGGTCCAGCTCCATCGGGTCCAGCACCACGCGGTCGTCGCAGCAGAGCACCGGGTGCTCCTGGTCGGGCGCCTGGCGCAGGTGGAAGCGCCGGCCGCCGCGCCACACCGGCGGGGTCACCAGGCCCGTCTCCCTGGCCTCGGTCAGCCGCTCCAGGAAGCGCTCGCGGCGGGGCAGGCGGGCGGCGGCGTCCTGCCAGAGCCGGTCCTGGGCCGCGAGCCAGGCGCGGGTGCGGGGGTCGACCGGGTCCTCCAGCCAGCGGTACGGGTCGTCGATCTCGTGGCCGTGGCGGCGGTCGGTGAGGGGAAGGCGTTCGGCAGGCGGGTAGTTGTCTGGAAATTTCATGACACGGGCTCCGGGTGCCAGTGGCCGGCCAGGTCGGCGTACAAGGGGGAGGTCCGGACCAGCTCCTCGTGGGTGCCGAGCGTGATCCGGGTGCCGTCCATGAGGAGGATGCGGCGGGCGCGCAGCGCGGAGGTCAGGCGGTGGGCGATCACGATCAGCGTGCCGCCCCGGCGCGCGAACGCGGCCTCGGCCACGGCCTCCGCTGCGGGATCGAGGTGGCAGGTGGCCTCGTCGAGGATGACGACGGCGGCGGGGGCGAGGTAGGCGCGGGCCAGGGCGATGAGCTGGCGCTGACCGGCCGAGAGCGCGCCGGGCTCGACGGGCGCGTCGTAGCCGCCCAGCTCGTCCACCAGCCGGTCCGCCCCGACGGCCGCGACGGCCCCTGCCAGCGCGGCGTCCGTCAGCGCGGCGTCCGGCAGCGCGGCGTCCGTCGGCCCCGTTTCCGCCGGCCCCGTGTCCGATGGTGTGTGGTACAGCAGGTTCTCCCTGAGCGTGCCCCTGAAGACGTACGCCTCCTGGGGGATCAGCACGCGGACGGCGGGGTCGAGCCGGTCGGCGGGCACCCCGCCGACCAGCACCTCGCCCTTGCCGGGCCGCAGCAGGCCGCTGATCAGGGACGCGAGCGTGGACTTGCCCGCCCCGCTGGGCCCCACGATCGCCAGGTGGTCGCCCTCGGGGACGTCCAGGTCGAGGCCGGCCACGACGGGCGCGGAGTGCGGGCCGTAGGCGAAGGTGACCGCGTCCAGCCGGATCTCCGTGGTGGCGGGGCGGATCAGCGGCGGGGCGGGGGCAGGGGGCGGGGCCATGGCGAGGATGCGTCCGAGCGAGACGGCCAGCCGCACCCCGCTGACGCCGAGCCCCTGCACGAGCCCGCCGAGCGCGGGCGCGAGGGACTGGGTGACGTACGCGAGGGTGCCCACGATCACCCCGGCGCCCACGCCGCGCACCATCAGCCACGGCGTTCCCGCCAGCACGAGCACGACGGGCAGCCAGCCGCCGGCGGCCAGGGCCGCGGTGCGGACGGCGCTCACCCGGGCGAGCCCGCGCGCGGCAGCGGCCTGCGCGCCGACCCGGCGTTCGAGCCGCGCCGCCACGCTGTCCCGCAGGCCGCACGCCTCGATGTCGCGCAGCCCGCCCGCCATCTCGGTCATGGCCTCGGCCAGCCGCTCGTCGGCCACGAGGTACGCGCGCTGCCGCCGGGCCAGCGCGGGCAGCGAGGCCAGGAACAGGCAGAGCCCCGCCAGGAAGGGCGGCATGACCAGCAGCAGCGTCTCGGGCGCCAGCGTCAGCAGCCCCAGCACCACGCTGACCACCGTGAACACGAACCCCCGCACGGTCGTGACCACGGCCGCGAACGCGTCCCTGGCCAGCTCCACCTGGAGCCCGGCCCTGGCCACGGCGGCGCTGTCCCGGCCCGTGCCGGTCCTGAGCGCGCCCTCCACCACCCGCGTCAGGAGGTCGTCCCGGAACGGCTCCGCCACGGCGGCGACGGCCAGCACCACCTGCCGCGCGGCCACCGCTCCCGCCAGCCACGCGACCCCGAGCGCGGCCAGCCAGGCCAGGCCGATCATCGGGGCGGCGGCGGCGAACCCGTCCTCGATGGCGCGGGCGACGGCCTGCCCGATGAGGAACGCGGGCGCCGCCTCGACCACCGACCAGAGCCCGAGCCGGACGAGCTGCCGCGGCTCCCGCCGCAACGCGCGGGCGAGCGGGTGCACGACGCGGCCCCCTGTGTCCTGCGGGTTCATGACGCCGCTCCCAAGTCCTGCGGGTTCATGGCTCGGCCCCCTGGAAGACCGCCCGGTAGGCCGGGTCCCGCCACAGGACGTGGTGCGGGCCGCAGGCGCGCACCACGCCGCCGTCGAGCCAGACGACTTGGTCGGCACGGGCGGCGGTGGCCGGCCGGTGGGCGGCGACGAGCCGGGTGCGGCCGAGAGGGTCGCTGGTGAGCGCCCGGCCGACCTGGCGCTCGGTCACGGTGTCCAGGCTGGAGGTGGCGTCGTCGAGCACGAGCAGCCGCTCCCCCTGCGCGAACGCCCTGGCCAGGCCGATGCGCTGCCGCTCGCCGCCCGACATGGGCGCGTCGCGGAGCGGGGTGGCGTAGCCGAGCGGCAGCCGCCGCACGAACACGTCCGCGCACGCCGCCTGCGCCGCCTCCACTACCCGTCGCCCCGGCTCCTGAAGCTCGGGAAGGGGCTCGGGCTCCGGGGCGATGGCGTCGCCGATCGTCTCGCCGACCAGCGCCGGGCGTTCGAACGCATAGCCGATCGCCCGCCGCAGCTCCGCCTCCGGCAGCTCCCCCAGGGGGACGCCGTCGAGCAGCACGGTCCCGCGTTCGGGCTCGGCCAGCCGCCCGGCCAGCGCCGCCAGCAGGGACTTGCCGGACCCGGACCGCCCGACCACGGCCGTCACGGACCCGCCGGGAAGGGTCAGGTCGCCGACGGTCAGCCCGTTCACGGCCACGTCGCGGAACTGGAGCGTCCCTGGCCCGGGCGGGAGCGGGCGGGAGCCGTACCGGACGGGTGGCAGGTCGAACACCTCGGCCACCCGCCCGGCGGCGGCGCGCGCCCTGGCCAGGCCGCCGATGTGGCCCAGCGCCGTGCTGAGTGAGGCCCCGAGCACGGCGTAGCGCGCGGCGGAGTAGAGCTCTCCGACGGTGAGGTCGCCGGCCGCCAGCATGAAGCCGCCTGCGGCGAGCACGGCGATCTCCAGCAGCGGCACGACGAGCCCGGACCGGACGGCGGCCGAGGCGTTGGCCCGCCACAACCCCATCCCGTGCGCGCGCAGCCGGGGCAGCGGCGCGAGCACGCGGCGCGACTCTCGGCCCGCCGTGCCCGCGGCGGCGATCGTGCGGGCGCCGCCCAGCGCCTCCACGAGGCGGGCGGCGATCTCGCCCTGCACCTCCTGGTAACCGCCCGAGATCGTGGTCGTCGCGCGGAGGAAGGCACGCAGGACGAGGAGGATGACGACGATGCCCGCCCCGAGCGTCAGCGTCAGGACGGGAGCGATGAGGGTGAGCGCGACCAGCGCGCCCGCCGTGGGCACGAGCAGGGCCAGCGCGCTGGTCACCGTCTCGGGCGCCCGGCCGACCTCCTCGGCGTTCAGGCCGGCCCGGGTGACGAGCTCGCCTTCCGGGAAGCGGCGGATGGCCGCCGAGCCGGTGCCGAGGACGTGCCGCAGCACGCCGGTACGCAGGGTCGCGGCGGCGTGGGCGCCGCTGGCGCCGCGCGCCCACACGCCGACGCTCTCGCAGAGCATCACGGCGGCGACCGCGGCGGCGCAGAGCGCGAGCCAGTGGGTGGCGTCCGGCCCGCGCGTCACGAGGGTGTCCACGGTGCGGCCGATCAGGTACGGGACGGCCAGCTCGCCGGCCGCTCCCACGACCGCGGTCCCGGCCAGCACGGCGGGCCATGGGCCGCTGCGCCGTACCGCGCCGGCCACCAGCCGGTCTCCTGCCCGCAACGTGACGCCTCCTTCACCGTCAATGTCCCCGCGCCGTGGTGAACGGCGCGGGGACCTTTATGCGCAAGATCAGTGGCACAGAGCGACACTGAGGTTGCTGGGCTTGCCGGAGTGGCAGGAGAGAACGGTCAGCGTGCTGCCGCCGCTGGCCACGTCGCTGGCCGCGGGAGCCTCAAGACCCTGCAGGTCGAGAAGAACCATGTCGTACACCTCCTTCCGTGGTCTCGTCGGGGAGAGGCCGCTCGGGTGCGGCCTCCAGGAACGGCAGATGGCAGGGTCCGTCGCCCAGCGCCGAGGCGAGGGCGAAGAGCACGCCGGCCGTTCCGGTCGCGAAATCCATGGACAGGCGCAGGAGCTGGTCGCCGGGGAAGGCCAGGCCCCCCGCGTACGGCAGCGCGTGCCAGCGCAGCCCCTTCACCAGTTCGGGCACGTCCCCGGCGCCCGCCGCGATGATCCCGGCGCGTCCGGTGAACAGCCCGGCCTGCACGAAGAAGCCCGCGCGCCCGGCGAGCCGCAGCTGCGCCAGCGCCGTCGCGAACGCCTCGTCGTGCCGGTGCCGCAGGTAGCGCTCCAGCACGAGGGCGATCCCCGCGGACCCCTCGTCGAGGTACGGCAGCAGCCGCCACCCCTGGTTGACCTGGAGCGAGCCGTCTTCCGAGTGCCGGCAGCGCCGCAGGTCCTGCCGCAGCGCGGTGGCCGCGAGGTCGAGCAGCGCCGGGTCGCCGGTGTGCTCGTAGGCGCGCAGGAACAGCAGCGCGGGGCCGGACGAGCCGTGCATGAGCCCGGCGCGCGGGTTGGTGCCGCCGCTGATCTCGGGCACGGGGGTGTCGAGCCGGCCGGCGCAGATGTCCGCCGCGCGCAGGGCGAGGTCCGTGTGCCCGAAGTGGAGGAGGTTCAGCCCGATGCCGGACAGGCCGGAGACGAGCGCCGATTCCAGCCGGTCCCATTTCTCGCGCAGGCAGATCTCGACGAGGTCGTGCGCGTCCTCGTGGTGTCCGAGCAGGTCGAGCACGTACGCGATGCCATGCAGCCCGTCGTACAGGCCGAGCCCGGAGCCCTGGACGGGGCGGCGGGCGCGCTCGCGCAGCCAGCTCTCGTACTCGGGGTAGGGGCCGAGGCCGGCGCTGTGCAGGGCGAACAGCACGCCGGCGGCTCCGTGCGCGAGGTTGAGCCCGCCGCCGGGCTGGAACTGGGCGACGTCGCCGGGAAAGAGCCGGTCGTCGCGCCCGGGCGTGGCCGCGGCCGTGATCGCTGTGGCCATGGCGTTCCGCAGCTCGGGCCAGCTCGCCACGCCCGGCATGGGGACGGCGGCGGTGTCCCGCTCGCCGCCGGCGATGGTCGCGACGGCCCCGTCCATCATGCTCGCCGGCACCGGGAACGTCTCCTTGACGATCTCCCCGAGGTGCACCACCTTCGGGCGGTGCAGCGGCAGCATGATCGTGCACTGGGGCGCGAACAGGCCGAGGCGCAGGCAGGCCAGCGCGTACCGGTCCACGTCCACGCCCTGGCGGTCGGCCGGGGCGGCGAAGGCGGGGTGGGCGAGCGCGGCGCGCGCCTTGTCCTCGGCGAGCGTGGCCACCTCGTAGTCGATCAGCGCCACCCGGCCCTCGTCGGTCAGCAGGATGTTGTCGGGGTGCAGGTCGCCGAAGACGACCCCGCGCTCGTGCAGCGAGCCGACCGCGCGGGTCACCTCCTCCAGCGTCCGCACCGCCCACTCGGTGTACTCGGCCAGGTCCCGCTCGGTGCAGGTGGCGCGGGTGAGCGGGTAGCGGTGCACGAGCCGGCGCTGCAGCGGCGTGCCGTCCACGAACTCCTGGACGAGGAAGTGGTGCTCGCCGAGCGTGAAGTAGCCGCGCAGCGCGGGGGCGGCCGGCAGGCCGGACAGGCGTTCGAGGATGTCGCGCTCGTGCTCGATCCTGGCGACCGCGTCGCGGCCCGCCGCGTCGAGCCCGGCGTGCGGCCTGGCCTCCTTGAGCACCACGCGCTCGCCGGTCCGCTTGTCGCGGCCCAGGTAGACGCCGCCGCCGTTGGAGAAGTGCAGGACGCTCTCGATCGTGTACGGCAGCCCGGTCGTCGTCACGGCGTTACGGGCGGCGAGCTGCGGCTCCAGGAACGCGGGCAGCGTCGTCCACGGCGGCACCGAGAACGTGGCGCCCCGCACGTCCGGCACGAGCCGGCCGTCGCCGTCCTCCAAGGCCAGCACGCGCTCGCCCGTCGGTGACAGGCAGTGCCGCTCGGCGAAACCGCCGTACCTGACGAACAGCGGGCCCTCGTTGTAACGCAGATCGCTCAGGATGTACGGGCCGCGCACGTCGCGCAAAAGCTCGTCGAGCTCTTTCAGCACGAGTTCGAGCTGCGCCTCGTCCCTCGGGTAAATGGTGACGAGCTTGCCGCTGGAGGCCCTTGAGGCGGCCTTGGAGTTCACCATCACCAGGACCGGCAGCCCGCGCAGGAACTTGAACGCCACGCCGCGCGGCATGCAGTAGTCCCACACCGTTTCGATGGCCTTTTCCGCGTCCTCCACGCGGGCCGACACGTGAATCTTCCAGCCCTGCGCCGGCAGCGGCGTGTCGCTGTCCGGAGCGAAGTAACACCAGGTGTCGGTGCGGGCCGAGGACCAGCCGGCGGGCAGCGGGCGGCGCAGAATGGGAAAGTCGGCGTCCGTCGCCGTGCTGTGCTCGAGGTTGTCGTAGAAGCACGGGTCGACTAGGCAATACAGCTCGTACTTGTCCATCTGGCCGGGACCTCCAGGGCGGTGTGTCCAGTAGCTTCCCGCCGCCGGGGGGCGTCCGGCTAGTCACATTCTTCAGCACCGATACATGGCTATTTCAATGGCGTTTGTGAAAATCACATCATTGACCGGGAGGCGATTATTTCTTTCGTGGGACGTACACGCTGAACGTGAATTGACCGGTCCTCGACGAGGTCGCTTCGAGCCAGCCGCCGAGCGCGGAGACGCGGTCGGCCAGGTTCAGCAGGCCCTGGCCGGCGTCGCCGGGGCGGCGCGGCGGGCGCACACCGTCGTTCCTGATCGTCAGGCGGACCATATGGTCACGTTCCAACAGATGCACGGAGCACTGGCGGGCCTCCGCGTGGCGCAGCACGTTCGTGACGCCCTCGCGCAGGGCGTGCGTGAGCGCCTCCTCCACGTCGCCGGGCAGGTCGCGGCAGGACACCCTGATCTGGCAGCGCACCCGCGCCGACTCCAGCAGCGAGCGGGCCGAGCCCAGCTCGGCCGCCAGCGAGGAGCTGCGCAGGCCGTGCGCCACCGCGCGCACGTCGGCCGACAGGTTGCGCAGCAGCTCCAGCGTCTCGCTCACCTCGACCCGCGCCTTCTCGTCGCCCTCGGCGACCAGCCGCTCCAGGAGCTGCACCTTCAGCACCAGCACCGTCAGCCGGTGGCCGACCAGGTCGTGCAGGTCGCGGGTGAAGCGGCGGCGCTCCATGGCCACCGCTCTGCGCATCACCTCGGTACGCGCCTCGCCGAGCCGTCTCGCCCGCTGTGTCAGCGTGATCACCGCGTACTCGGCCAGGCCGGTCAGCGGGGCGGCCAGCGCCCAGAGCGGGTCGATCATCGTCCGGTCGGGGGCCGCGAGCACCACCGGGCCGCAGGCCAGGGCCAGCAGCACCAGCACGACGGAGCGGATCCGGGCCGCCATCACCAGCACCGCGCCCGTCAGCAGGCCGCAGACCGGGGTCCACGCCGCCCCGAACATCGTCAGCGGCAGGTACGTCAGCCACGCCTGCACGGCCACGATCCACCAGGCGCCCGCACGGCGTACCGGGGACTCGGTGATGAACGCGACGTGCAGGCCCAGCAGGACGACCAGCGCGACGGCGCCCCCGGCCAGCGCCTTTGAGGCCGCCAGGCCCGTCAGGACCGGCACGCAGAGGCCGGCGATCCCCGCCGCCAGCCCGAGCCCGCCCACCCAGGAGGGGCCCTTGAGCCGGGCACGCAGATCCCTGAGCCTGGCCCGACGGCCGTGGAGGGTCACGCGGCTTTGGTGGAGCTTGGCACGGCTTTCGTGGAGTCTGGAACGCGCCCGAGACACGAGTCCACGGTGTGTGTCTTCCACCTCACCCCCGGTATGCGTTCAGGTCCGCCTGATCTGCCACGTCGCCAGAGCACCCCACCGTTTTGCAACGTTCCTCTAATCGACCCGATCCGTGTCGCCCGTGTAAAGGTCATTTCCGCTTTTGGACAGCCCTGACTTCCTCGCCACCCTCCTGGTCAACCACGAGATATCTGGTCATATGGTGAGCTTCATGGAGTACACGCGACTGGGTAACTCGGGTTTGAAGGTCTCGCGGCTGTGCCTGGGCATGATGAGCTACGGCGACCCCGCCAAGCAGCAGTGGGCGCTCGCGCAGGACGAGGCGGAGCCCCTCATCCGCCGGGCCGCCGACGCCGGCGTGACGTTCTTCGACACCGCCGACGTCTACAGCGCCGGCGCCAGCGAGGTCGTGACCGGCGCCGCGCTGCGCGCGATCTTCCCCAGGCGCGAGGACTACGTCCTGGCCACGAAGGTGTTCTTCCCGATGGGCAAGGGCCGCAACGACCGCGGCCTGTCGCGCAAGCACATCATGGACGCCGTCGACGCCTCCCTCACCCGCCTCGGCACCGACTACGTCGACCTCTACCAGATCCACCGCTGGGACGACGAGACGCCCATCGAGGAGACCATGGAGGCGCTGCACGACGTCGTCAGGGCCGGCAAGGCCCGCTACATCGGCGCGTCCAGCATGTGGGCCTGGCAGTTCGCCAAGGCGCAGCACGTCGCCGAGTCCCGCGGGTGGACGAAGTTCGTCTCCATGCAGAACCACTACAACCTCCTCTACCGCGAGGAGGAGCGCGAGATGCTGCCGCTCTGCGCCGACCAGGGCGTCGGCGTCATCCCCTGGAGCCCGCTGGCGCGCGGCGTGCTCGCCAGGGCCGGCTCCACCGCCACCACCGCCCGCACCGGCTCCGACGAACGCATCGACTACCTGTACGACCCCGAGAACGACAAGCTCATCATCGACCGGGTCGCCCAGGTGGCCGCCGACCGCGGGCTGCCGGCCGCGCAGGTGGCGCTGGCGTGGGTGCTGCATCGCAGCGAGATCACGGCGCCGATCGTGGGGGCCACGAAATCGCGGCACGTGGACGACGCGGTGGCGGCGGTTTCGGTGAGGCTGTCGGCGGAGGAGGTGGCCTTCCTGGAGGAGCCCTACCGTCCGCGCGAGGTCCGCTTCTGACGCTCTTCTTCCGAACGGGGCCGGCTTCTTCCGAGCGGGCCGGCTCACCCGGGCTCCCCGGCCCTGACCCGCGTCGCCGGGGGGCGCCACCGCGTGGGCAGGATTGTCGGAGCGGCCCCCTAAGGTATGGGTCATGCGGGCAAACGAGGAAGCGGCGGCGGCGCTGCAGGAATACGCGGAGCTGTTCGCGCTGTCCGGCGGCGACGCCTTCCGGGTGCGCAGCTACCAGAAGGCGGCCAAGGCGATCGCCGGGTTCCCCGAGGACATCTCGGTCGTCGACGTACGCTCCGTGCCCGGGGTCGGCGAGGCGATCGCCAAGAAGATGGAGGAGTTCCTGCAGCGCGGGAGTTTCCGCCAGCTCGACGACCTGCGGGGCCGCGTCCCCGACGGCGTGCGCCGGCTGACCAGGGTGCCGTCCCTGGGCCCCAAGACCGCGATCATGCTGTTCGAGGACTTCGGCATCGACTCCACCACCGCGCTGAGCGAGGCGATCACCTCGGGCCGCCTCGACGGCGTCAAGGGCCTCGGCCCCAAGACGCTGGCCAACCTGCTCAAGGGCATCGAGCAGCTGGAGCAGTCGGGCCGCCGGGTGCACATCGGCGGCGCGATGTCGCTGGCCGAGCAGGTGATGGCGTCGCTGAAGGCCGAGCGCATCGCGTACGCCGGCTCGCTGCGCCGCATGCGCGACACGATCGGCGACATCGACATCCTGGCCGTGGCCCCCGACTCCATCATGGAGGACTTCCGCGCCCAGCCGTACGTCGCCGACGTCATCGCCGCCGGCGACAAGAAGACCTCGATCCGCACGACGTCCGGCATCCAGGTGGACCTGCGCGTGGTGCCGGCCGGCTCGTGGGGCGCGGCCATGCAGTACTTCACGGGCTCCAAGGAGCACAACGTCGCCATCCGGGAGATGGCGGTCAAGAAGGGCTGGAAGCTGTCGGAGTACGGCCTGTTCGAGGGCGAGCGGGTGATCGCCGCCGAGTCCGAGGAGGACATCTACGACGCGCTCGGCATGCAGTACGTACCGCCGCCGATGCGCGAGGACGGCGGCGAGGTGAAGGCGGCGCTCGCCGGCGAGCTGCCCGTCCTCGTGGAGCTGGCCGATCTGAAGGGCGACCTGCACACCCACACCGACCTGACCGACGGCATCGCCTCCCTGGAGGACATGGTGGCGGCCGGTCACGCCCGCGGCTACGCCTACTACGCGGTCACCGATCACGCCCCCGACCTGGCGATGCAGCGCATGACCCTCGACAAGGCGCTGGAGCAGCGGGGCCGCGTCGCCGAGCTGCAAGCGAAATATCCCGACATGCGCATCCTGCACGGCTCCGAGCTCAACATCGCCCCCGACGGCTCCGTCGACTGGCCCGCGGAGATCCTGCGGGAGTTCGACGTGTGCGTGGCGTCGGTCCACTCGCACTTCACCCTGTCACGCGACGAGATGACCCGCCGCTTCATCGCCGCCTGCGAAAACCCGTACGTCGACATCATCGGCCACCCCACCACCCGCAAGATCGGCAAGCGCGAGCCCGTCGACGCCGACTGGGACGCCGTCTTCCGCGCCGCCGCCCGCACCGGCACGGCCATGGAGATCGACTCCTACCCCGACCGCTCCGACCTGCCGTCCGACCTGGTGCGCCTGGCCAAGCACCACGGGGTCAAGTTCTCGATCGACAGCGACTCCCACGCGATCCCCCACCTGGCGCACCAGCGCTTCGGCGTCGGCATCGCCCAGCGGGCCTGGCTCACCTCCGACGACGTCATCAACACGTGGCCGCTGGAGCGCCTGCTGGCCTTCCTGGGCCGGTGATCACCCCCCGTTCCAGGCCTGCAGCCGATTCCGCCACACCCAGCGCCCCTTCTGCTCGCCGTCCTTGATCCGCACCCAGTGCTCCGGCCCCCGCCCTCTGGCCGCACAGGTGGCCTTGACCGGCTCGCCGGACGGAGGCAGCTCGGCCGCCTTCCGATACTTCTTGCCCGGCCCGAGCCTCACGGGGGCCGGGTCGCGGGTCTGGTTGACGTACCGGCAGGTCGGCGAGCGACTGACCGAGTCGGCGCCGGCCGAGGCCGGGGGGATGACGGCGAGCGCGACACCGAGGAGAATGCCTGGCGCGGCACCCGCGAGAAGGCGTCCGGCGACTCCCATGAACCGTCCCCTTTCGACGAGACAGGTCTCCACCCCTCCCCTTCTCTCCAATGCGGACTTAACGCCATATATACGGATGTTTTGAGCACCTCTTGAAGCCCACCTAAGCTCCTCGCTCGCCCCTCCCGCGCTCCTGCCTCGCCACACGGCCGCCTCACCACACGGCGGGCCCCGCGCCACCACCTCGCCTCCGCCACGCGCCCGCTCCTCGCCCCGGCCGCTCGCAGCGCCACGCCGCCGCCAGTGCCCGCGCCCCGCCCACCGCCTCTTGCCGCTTGCCGCCGCGCGCTCGCCTCGCCCAACGCCACGGGCCCGCCCACGCTTCGCCCCCTCGCCACGCTCGTGGCGGCGCCAATCACTGCCTTCCCCTGATCCTGCGCCACCAGAGTCCGTCTCCCGGGATCGTCCTCCGCAGTCCGTCTCCCGGGATCGTCCTCCGCAGGAGCCGGCGCCCGCCAGGAGCCGCCTCCCTCAGGGGTGCATCCACCCAGAGAATGACAAACCCTGGTCCGATGTGCCGATCCCAGGATTGCGAGAAACTGTCCTCACCACCCGCCCCACCCCACCAGAAGGAGAACCCCGGAGGATGCACTCCGCGCGAAAGAAGCCCCGCACGCTGCTGGCGCGCGTGCTGGCGATACTGGCCGCCCTGCTCGTCGCCGCCCTCGCCGGAGTAGCCCTGGCCTATCCCTCACTGGCCGCGACCACCTGCCCCGGCTGCTACGGCCTGGCCGAGCTGGAAGATTCCGTCTACACGGAAGACGGCCTGTCGGAAGCACAGCAGGCGCGGGTGAAGCAGACGATCGCGGAGGCCCGCACCCGCATCACCGCCTTCTACGGCAGCCAGACGAGCACCCCCACGCTGCTCGTCTGCGTCACGGAAGGTTGCTACGAGCGGATCGGAGGCGGCAAGGAGCGCGGCATCGCGGTGCTCAACCGGGCGGTGATGCTGTCCCCGAGGGGTCTCGACCCGGTGATCGCCTCTCACGAGATGTCCCACGTAGAGCTGCACACCAGGCTCACGTCCGGCGCGGAGATTCCCCAGTGGTTCGACGAGGGCCTGGCGGTCGTGGTCTCCGACGACCCCCGCTACCTGGCCCCCAAGACGACCGAAGACCGCTGCCTCGCCTCCCCATCGGGCCCACTCCCGGCAACCCTGGACGAGTGGCTGAGCACGGCGAGCAAGGACGCGAACACCTACGCCAAGTCCGCCTGCCAGGTATCCCGCTGGTTACACGCCAACGGAGACCGCACGGGCCTCCTCTCCTTGATCGAGCACCTCAACACCGGCGCCCCGTTCGCAAGTCTGGTAAGCCCTGCGTGACCCCTTCTCCAGCACGGACACCGCAAGAGCCGCACTCGCCCAGGTTGCGCCCGACCCTGCAGGCCGTCACCTTCTCCGCCCCCACCAAAAACCCGCGCCTGTCCCCGTAGGCCGCGTCTGGGGGTTGGGGTGGGTCGGGGCTCGGGTAGGGGACCAGGAGTGGCGCCGGGTGGAACGTTCCCCCAGCGCTGGGACACATTTTGGCAATGAAGGGCGCGCGGAGACAGCACGAGGAGATTAAATGGTTTCCTGGTAGGAAATAGGTATTAAGAGGTGATGCTCCATGAAGCAAGCCACCGCGGCGATCGTGAAGCCCCTGCCCGACCACCTGTTCAAGGTGCACGGCAACAGCGCCGAGATGCGCTGGGAAGCCATGGCGGGTCTCGGCTACCACACCCCGAACGACCGGTTCTTCGTCCGCAACCACACCTTCACCCCGCTCATCGACGTCACCACCTGGCGGCTGGGCATCCATGGGGCGGGCGTGCGATGTCCGCGCGCGTTCAGCTACGAGGAGTTGCGCGCCATGCCGTCGCGCACCTACGACGTGGCGATCGAGTGCGCGGGCAACGGCCGGCGCTTCTACCGGACGCAGCAGCACGACGGCGCCCCCGGCACGCAGTGGGGGCTGGGCGCGATCGGGGTGGCGCGGTGGCGCGGGGTGCCACTCAGGTACCTGCTCGACCAGGCAGGGGTACGACCGGAGGCGGTGGACGTGCTGCCCGTCGGGCTCGACGCGCCGTTCGAGGACCACGGGCACGTACGCCGGCCGCTCCCCGTCGGCAAGGCCATGGACGACGTGCTCGTCGCGTACGAGATGAACGGAGTCCCGCTCCCACCCGATCACGGATTTCCGGCACGGCTGGTGGTGCCGGGATGGGTGGGAATAGCGTCCATCAAATGGCTCGGTGACATAGAAGTTTCCACTGAACCGCTCTTCACGCCGTGGAACACGGTCTTTTACCCGGACGTCACGACGCAGCCGGTGAAGAGCGCGTTCGAGCTTGCCTGGAATGCACGGCTGCCCGTCGCGGGCCCGCACATCCTGCACGGCCGATCATGGTCGGGGCGGGGCAGGATCGTGCGGGTGGAGGTCAGCTTCGACGGCGGGCTGACCTGGCGGACGGCCGAGCATCATGGCCAGCACCTGGTCAAGGCCTGGTTGCCTTGGCACGTCGCGTGGGCTCCACGACGCACGGGCACCCGCCTGCTCATGGCGCGCGCCACCGACGAGACGGGCGCCACGCAACCGCTCACCACGCCGCGCCACCCGTTCGGATACCACTTCGACGCCGTCGTCCAACACCCCATTCACGTCGTCAATGGATAGGAAATTGTCACGGATCCGGGCTGAGCTGGAGCATTCCTTTATCCCGCGTACGGCGCACTCGAATTCATCTGGAAGACTCGCCAGGAAACCTTCCGGAAATCCCTTCATGTGATGCTGTCCATCTCAGGGAAAAGGAGAGCCGATGCGCCAGCTGACCGCACTCGACGCCCAGTTCCTCAACGTCGAGACGCCGACGACCGCCGCACACGTGGCGGGCCTGGCGATCCTCGACCCGGCGGACGGAGCGGTCACCAGGAGCGCGCTGGCGGAGCTCCTCCTCGACCGGATCCACCTGTCCCCCGCGCTCAGCCTGCGCCTGGCGGAGGTGCCGCTCCGCCTCGACCACCCTTACTGGGCCGCCGACCCCGACTTCGACCTCGACCATCACCTCTTCGAGACGACCCTGCCCGAGCCGGGCGACCACTGGCAGCTCGCCGACACCGTCGCCCAGCTCCACGCCCGCCGGCTCGACCGCGCGCACCCGCTGTGGGAGATGCACCTCATCCACGGGCTGAACGACGGGTTGGTGGCCGTCTACACGAAGGTGCACCACGCCGCGATCGACGGCATCTCAGGCGCGGAAACCCTCGCCACACTGCTCGACCTGACCCCGCACGGCCACCTGACCTCCAGCCGCCACTCCACGACGGTAAGCAAAGGCGCCGAAGCGATCAGCGGTGGTAAGGCAAGCGACGGTGAGAGCGGGCCGGCGAGTGGCGGCGACGGCGGGGCAACTGATGGCGGAAGTGAGGCGGTGCGTGAGGGAGGTGCTTGTGCCGGTGTCGCCGTGCGTGGGGGCCGCGACGGGTCGGCTCAGGCGGGTTCCAGTGGGTCCAGGCAAGCGGCCCACGACGCTCGTCCGGACGGCGGCACGGGCCTGCACGATGCCCACCCGGACGACGCGAGCCTGAACGACACAAGCCCGAACGGCGCCCGCCTGAACGGCGCCAGCCCGAACGACGCCAATCCGGACGAAGTGAGTCCGATCGACGCTAGTCCTAACGACATCGGGCAGGTGGACAGCGGTGTGGGCGATGAGGCTCCTGGTCTGGTTGGCATGTTGGCCGGGGCCGTGTTGCGGAGCGCTACCCAGCCCGTCCGGGCCGTTCGGGCGGTGGTCAGGGCGGCGGGGGATCTGGATGTGATTCCGGTGGTGGGCGGGCTGCCGGGGGCGAGGCTGGTGGCCAGGGCGGCGCGGATGGTGGGGCGTGATGGGCAGCGGCGGCCCGAGCTGCCCAGTCTCGCCGCCCCCCGCACGCCGTTCAACGGCCCCATCAGCGCTCGCCGTCACCTTTCGTTCGGCTCGGTGTCGCTCAAGGACGTCAAGAAGGTCGCCAAGGCCAACGGCGTCAGCGTGAACGACGTGGTGATGACCCTGTGCACGTCGGCCCTGCGTTCGTGGTTGTGCGAGCGGGACGCGTTGCCGGAGGCGCCGCTGGTCGTGGGGGTGCCGGTGGCGGTGCGTAAGGCACAGGCGAAGGACCTGGTGGGGAACCAGATCTCGGCGATGGTGGCGCCCATGCCGACGCACCTGTCCGATCCGAAGGAGCGTCTGCGGGAGGTGGGCGCCGCCATGGGCCGGGCCAAGCGGCGCTTCGCGGTGGCTCCGGCGACGTGGTTGAGCGAGCTGTGCTCGATCCTGCCGACGCCGGTCACGAGCCTCGCCACGCCGGCGATCTTCCGGTTGGCGGGCATGACGTTCCCGCCGATCAACCTGATCATCAGCAACGTGCCGGGCCCGCAGTTCCCTCTGTACCTGTGTGGCGGGCGGATCCTGTCGTACTACCCGCTGTCGGTGCTGACCGACCTGAGCGGCGGCCTGAACATCACCTGCTTCTCGTACGACGGCATGCTCGACTTCGGCATCGTGGCCTGCCCGGAGCGGGTGGACGATGTGTGGGGCCTGCTGGTGCACCTGCGTACGGCGCTCGATGAGTTGCTAGACGAGCGAGTGGGCGATGAGTTCCGCGACGGCGTCGGGGTCGATCTGGTGGCCGGTTAGCTGGCAGAGGTTCTCCTGGTAGATGAGGATGGCCGCGAACGTGGCGGCCGCCACCTCCAGCCGGGCCGCGTCGCCGCGCGCGCCGGGCAGGGCCAGGCCAAGGGCGAACCGCGCGCGTCTGACCAGCTCGCCGTTGAGGCGTCCGAGGCGTTCCTTGACGGAGCTGTGCGTGTCGGCCTCCCGGAACAGGATGCGCCGCATCGCCGGCGAGGCGCGCAGGGGCAGGACGCGCGCGAGCCTGGACAGCGTGCCCGCCGGGTCGCCGGGCACGGCGTCGACCTGGTCGTTCTCCTCGACGTGCGTGCGCTCGTCCACGAGGGCGACCAGTACGTCGATCTTGCGCGGGAAGTACTGGGAGATCAGGTCGCCGGGGACCTTCGCGAGTTTGGCGATGAGGGTGGTCGGGGTGGCCGCGTAACCGCCGCCCGCGAAGAGCTCCTCGGCCGCGTCCAGGATGCGGGTACGCACGTCGTTCAGGATGCCTGTGTGCCCGTCGTCCGGGATGTCCGGGTGCCCATCGTGCGGGATGTGTGTGCGCCTGTTGTCCGGGATGTCGGGGTGCCCGTCGTTCAGGAGGCGCGTGCACCCGTTGTCCGGGATGTCCGGGTGCCGGTCGTTCAGGATGCGCGTGCGCCTGTCGTTCAGGATGCCGGGGTGCGCGTCGTTCAGGTTGCGCGTGTGCGCGTCACCGCTCATCACAGCTCCGCACCATAACCCCACCTGCGCCCGATCGCCATCTCGCGGCAGAGAGGCCGGTGCCGAGCCCTGCTCGGCCCTCTCGCCGCACCCTCCTGGACCTCATTCGTCCGAGTCGGCGATGTAGCATGTGAGACGAAAACGTCTCAAACAATACGTAGGTGTCTACCATGGCAGCGACACGTGACCAGATCATGAAGGCCGCGATCCAGCACCTCAACGAGAGCCCGGCCGCGTCCATGGCCCAGCTCGCCGAGGCGGTGGGGATCAGCAGGGCCACCCTGCACCGGCACTTCAGCAGCCGCGACGACCTGATGCTGGCCCTCGCCCACCGTGCCCACGACCAGTGGGAGGACCTGCAGACGAGCAGCGGCATGGTCGCCGCCACCGCGTCACAGGACCGGGCGGCGCTGGAGCGGGCCTTGAAAGCGCTGCTGGAGGGCCTGATCGAGGTGGCCGACGAGTACGGGTTCGGCCTGACCGACGACCGCCTCGCCACCCACCCCGAGCTGAAGCGGCGCGCCGACGAACTGGAGGAGCGCGAGGTCGTCTTCTACGCCGCCGCCCAGCGCGCCGGCCTGCTGCGGGCCGACCTGCCCGCCCGCTGGATCAGCAACACCGTGTTCGGGCTGCTCGTGGCCGTGCGGGAGAGTCTGCGCCACGGCGACGTCGCCCGCCGGGACGTGGCGAGGCTGCTGCTCGACACGTTCCTGCACGGCGCCGCACCCGAGGAGGAGCGAGCATGACGATCACCACGCCGACCGTCCCGGCGAGGAGGCGATGGGCGGGCCTGGCGGTGCTGTCGGCCAGTGTGCTGCTCGTCGTCATGGACATGACCGTCCTGAACGTCGCCCTGCCCGCCATCTCGGCGGACCTGCGGCCGGAGTCGATCGAGCTGCTGTGGATGGTGGACGCGTACGCGCTGGTCCTGTCCGGGCTGCTCGTCACCGTGAGCGCGCTCGGCGACCGGTGGGGCCGCAAGCGGATGCTGATGACGGGGTTCGCGGTGTTCGGGCTGGCGTCGACGGCCGTGCTGGCGGCCGACAGCCCGCTGGAGGTGATCGCGGTACGGGCGCTGCTCGGCGTCGGCGGCGCCATGATCATGCCGTCCACGCTGTCCATGATCCGGAACCTGTTCACCGACCCCGCCGAACGCGCCAAAGCCCTCGGCGTGTGGTCGGCCATGGCCGCCGTCGGCGCCGCACTGGGGCCGCTCGTGGCCGGGGTGCTGCTGGAGCACTTCAGCTGGCACGCCGCGTTCCTCGTGAACGTGCCCGTCATGGTCCTCGCCATCGGGTTCGGCCTGTTCCTGCTGCCCGAGTCCAAGAACCCCAGGCCCGGACGCTGGGACGCCCTGGCCACACTGCTGTCCATGGCCGGCATGGTCGCCCTCGTCTACGCGATCAAGAACTTCGGCAAGTACGGCCTCACCTCCCCCGGCGCCCTCGTGGCGAGCGTGGTGGCGGTGGTGGCGCTGGGCTGGTTCGCGGTGCGGTGCCTGCGCAGGCCCGATCCGCTGCTGGAGCTCCGGCTCTTCCGCAGCGCGCCCTTCTCCGCCGGCGTCGTGACGGCGCTGATCACGTCGATCGCGATGGCGTCCGTATTGCTGCTGCTCGCGCAGTGGATGCAGCTCGTCCAAGGGTACGGGCCGCTGGAGGCCGGCGTCCGGCTGCTGCCCGCCGCGCTGGCCGCCGTCATCGCCTCACCGCTGGCGCCGTCGCTGGCCGCCCGCATCGGAGCCCGTACGGTGCTCGCCGGCGGGCTGGCCCTGACCGGGGTGGCGTTCCTGCTGCTGTTCGTCGTGCCGGGCACGCTCGGGTACTGGACCGTCGCGGTCGCCCTCACCCTCGTCGGCCTGGGGAACGGGTCGCTCGCCATCGCCTCGGCCACCATCATGTCCGGCTCGCCACCGGTGAAGTCGGGCAGCGCGGCCGCCATCGAGGAGACCAGCTACGAGCTGGGCGGAGCGCTCGGGGTGGCCGTCCTCGGAAGCGTCGCGGCCGCCGCCTACCGGAGCGAGGTGACGTACTCGGGGCCTGGAGCCGGCGTCGTACGGGAGTCGCTGGGCGGGGCGCTCGACGTCGCCAAGGAGATGGGGGCGGCGGGCGGGCGGCTCGCCGAGCAGGCCACCGAGGCGTTCACCAACTCCCTCATCCTGACCAGCGGGGTCGCGGCGCTGCTGCTGGGGGTGGGGGCCCTGGTGGTGTGGTGGCTCACCCCCCGCAACCTCGACCTGTCCGCCGCCGACCACCACTGACCTGGACGCGGGCCCGCCGGGGCCGGCGAGTGGCACAGGCCGCGGGGCGGGCGGCGCATGGGTCGCACGGGTCGCAGCGGGCGAGCCGGAGTCGCGCCGGGCGTGGCGGGCGGCGCCGAACTCGCGTGCGCGGCAGAGGCGCGGGGCCGGTCGAGCTGCGGAGGGGTACGCGGAGCGGACGCGGCGGCGCGAAGCGGGTGCGGCGCCTGGGCTGCAAAACGCGGTGGAAGCCGGCAAGCGCGGGAGGAAGCGAGCAGGCGGGAGCGTGGCCGGTGGGCACGCGGGCGAGGGCGCGCGATGGGCGGGCCGAGGATGCGCACGACGTGGCGAGCGGGGTGGGGAAACGCGTGGGCGAGGGCGCCGTAGCGGAGGAAGGGGTGGGTGGGGTTAGCGGTCGGGGCCGGCGACCTGGTCGGCGACGCGGCCGATGCGGGCCAGGCGGGCCAGGGCCGGGCGGGCCAGGACCTCGCCTATGTCGTGCAGGGCGACGATGAGCTCCTCCACCCCGTCGAGCGGCATGTCCGGCTCCCTGTTCAGGAGGATTCCGCGGTAGTCCTCCGGGGAGACGGCGCCGCCGGGGAGTTCGATGCGGTCTTCCTCGGCGCGGAACAGCACCGGGACGGACGTGTCGAGGACGAGGGCGAGGGCGGTCAGCTCCGCTGCGGTGAAGGAGCGTTGGCCGCGTTCGGCCTGGTGGACGGCCTGGCGGCTCCATGGTCGGTCGAGGTAGCGGCCGAGGGCTTCGCCGAGCTCGGTCAGCGACATCCGGCGTTCGGCGCGCAGCCGGGCGATCTGCCGCCCGATGGCTTCTTCTACCCGCATCCCCACACCTCTCCAGCTTCTCCCCGTATCCTGCACCTCTCCAGCCCAGTTGTCATTGTGCAGGATGACACCGACAGTCAGCCATTGACGGACTGTGAGCGTCGCAGTACTGTGTAAATGCAGAGAGTTCCCCGTCAATGTAGTCGATGACATGAGCGATGGTGAGGCGCGAAATGCAGGACATCGTCATTGAGGTGGTCGGACCGGTCGGCGACTGCGCCGTGCTCAAGGTCGCCGGCGAGGTCGACGTGTTCACCGCGCCCAAGCTGCGTGAGCAGATCATCGATCTGGCGGCCAAGGGCACCGTGCACGTCATCGCCGACCTGAGCGCGGTGCAGTTCCTCGACTCCACGGGGCTCGGCGTGCTCGTCGGCGGTCTCAAGCGGCTGCGTACGCAGGACGGCACGCTCTCGCTCGTCATGACGACGGACCGCATCTCGCGCATCTTCAAGATCACCGGCCTGACCGCCGTGTTCGCCTCCCACTCCTCCGTCCAGGACGCGATCACGGCCGATCCGCACTGGAAGCAGGTCGTGGAGGGCGCGGCGGGCAGCGTCGCCGAGTGGTGCGGGAGCAACAGCCTGGCGTGATGTCCCAGGGGCCACCCCCCGCGGCCCCCATAGCCGCCCATGGTCGCCTCTCATGGCCGCCCCTATGGCCCCTCGACGCCGCACGCACAGCAAGCCGCACGCGTGGCGAGCCGCACGCGTGGCAAGGGGCCGGGCGAGAAAGCGCCGTCAGGGGCGGGAGGCGGTGTCGAGGACGGCCAGTTCCTCGGCGCTCAGGGAAAGCGCCGCCGCCTCCATCAGCGGCCCCAGCTGCGCCAGGTCGCGCGCGCTGGAGATCGGCGCCGTGACCGTCGGCTGGGCGGCGAGCCAGGCCAGCGCCACCGACGCGGCCGCGACCCCCCGCTCCTCCGCCAGCCGGCTCAGCGCCTCCACGGTGCGCGGCCCGTGGGGCGTGTCGAGGTATTCGGCCGCCTTTCCTGCGCGCGGGCTGTCCACGTGCGCGCCGGGCGCGTACTTGCCGGTCAGGAATCCGCGCGCCAGCCCGAAGTAGGGCACGCTGGACAGCCCTTCGCGCGCGACGACGTCGCGCAGCTCGCCCTCGTAGTCGCGCTCCACCAGGTTGTACGGCTGCTGCAGCGCGACGTACCTGGCCAGCCCTTCGCTGTCGGAGGTCTTGAGCGCTTCGGTCAGGCGCGGCGCGGAGTAGTTGGACGCCCCGATGTGGCGGACCTTGCCCTCCTGGATGAGCGCGTCGAACGCGGCCAGCGACTCCACCAGCGGCGTGTCGTGGTCGTCCACGTGCGCCCAGTAGAGGTCGATGTAGTCGGTACGCAGCCGCCGCAGCGAGTCTTCGACCGCGGTCCTGATCGTGGCGGGCGCGAGCCCCTGGAGCCCTTCCAGCATGCCGACCTTGGTGGCGAGCACGATCGAGTCGCGGTTGCGCCGCGAGGCCAGCCACTCGCCGATGATCGTCTCGGACGTGGACTCCCCCGTGGCCCAGTACGGGTAGACGTCGGCGGTGTCGAGGAAGTTGCCGCCGCCGTCGACGTAGGCGTCGAGGATCGCGAACGACGTCTCCTTGTCGGCCGTCCAGCCGAAGACGTTGGTGCCGAGCGCTATCGGGAACACGGACAGGTCCGTGGTGCCTATTGATCTCATCCCGCTATTATCCGCACATCCAACAAGGAGACTGCGATGCGGCCCCGGTTACTCGGATGCCTGGTCGGCGCGGTGATCGCCGCTGGTCTGTGTCTGGCGGCCCTGGCGGTGATGATCGTGCTGCGCCCCGGCGGCCAGGAAACGCCCCGTCCGCGACCCTCGCCCTCCGCGACCGAAATCGTGGCCGAGCGGCGGCTGGACGAGCGCAGGATGGAGCTGACGATCAGGTCGCGGGCGCTCGACGCGACCACGAAGGTGCGCCTGCTGCTGCCGCGCGGCTGGGAGTCCCGTACCGGCTGGCCGGTGTTGTGGCTGCTGCACGGCGGGCTCGACGACGAGACCTCGTGGACGGCCAAGACCGACGTGGAGGCGCTCACCCGCGACACGGGCGTGCTGGTCGTGATGCCGGACGGCGGCAAGTGCGGCAGCTACTCCGACTGGTGGAACGGCGGCGCGGGCGGCCCGCCGCGCTGGGAGACCTACCACCTGAAGGAGCTGCGGCCGCTGCTGGAGGCGCGCTACCGGGCGGGCGGGCGGCAGGCGATCGCGGGCTACTCGATGGGCGGGCAGGGCGCCATGCTGTACGCGGCCAAGGGGCACTTCGAGGCGGCGGCCTCGTTCAGCGGCGCGCTGCACATCCTGGGCCCGGGGGTGCCGCAGGCGGTGATGGCGGGCACCGCGCTCGGCTGTTTCGGCACCGATTGGAAGCGCATCTGGGGCGATCCGGAGGAGCAGCGGGAGGTCTGGCGCGCGCACAATCCCTACGACCTCGCCGACGAGCTCAAGGGTGTCCGGCTGTACGTGGCCGCCGGGGAGGGCGACCTGGTGGAGGATTTGGCGAACCGGGCGGCCAGGGCGTTCGCGGGCCGGCTGGACGAGCTGGGCATCCCGGTACGCACCCATTTCTACCGGGGCGGGCACAACCACACGTCTTGGCAGCGGGAGCTGCACCGGGCCTTCCCCCTGCTGATGTCCGCGATCGGGGCGAAACCAGTCAGGTGACGCCCCCAACCGGAAGCCGGTCAGTTGACGCGGTCGACCAGGGAGTGGCACAGGGCGCGCAGCTCGGCCGCGTCGGGCAGGCACGCGTCGAGCACGCCGAGCGCCGACGACAGGTAGCGGTCGGCCAGCGCCCGTGCCCGCTCGCGGCCTCCGGCCTCCTCGACGAGGTGGGCGGCGTGCCGTACGGACTCCTCGTCGCCCGTGCCGGAGGCGAGGACGGCGGCGAGCTCGCGGGCAGCGGGGCCGCCGGAAGCGAGGGCGGCCAGCACGGGGAGGGTCTTCTTGTCGCGCCGCAGGTCGCTGTGGACGGGCTTGCCGGTCAGGCGGGGGTCGCCCCAGATGCCGAGCATGTCATCGACGATCTGGAAGGCGATCCCGAGGTCGCGCCCGACCGCCCACATGCGGTCGGCCAGCTCGGGCGCCCCGCCGAGGGCGACGCCCGCCGCGGTGGCGGCGCCGAGCAGGCCGCCGGTCTTGCCGGCGGCCATCTCGGCGTACTCGTCGATGGTGACGGCGTCGGGGCCGCGCCAGGGGCGGTTCTCGAAGGCCATGTCGGCGGTCTGGCCCTGGACGAGCTCGATCAGGGCCGCCGACAGGTAGGGCATCGCCTCGGGCCGCCCGGCGAGCTGGGTGACGGCCAGGGCGAGGAGCGCGTCGCCGGTGAGCAGCGCGGGGCCGACGCCGTACGCCTTCCAGAGGGCGGCGCGGTGCCGGCGCAGCTCGTCGCGGTCGATGATGTCGTCGTGCGCGAGGGAGAAGGCGTGCACCAGCTCGACGGCGACGGCGCCGGGCAGGGCGGACTCGGCGGTGCCGCCGACGGCTTCGGCGCTGAGCATGGTGATCGCGGGCCGCACGCCCTTGCCGCCGTCGCCGGCGCTGGGCCCGCCGTCGGTGTCGGACCAGCCCAGCGCGAACGCCGCCATCCGGGCGCCCCAGGGGTGCAGCACCGACACGGCCTCGCGCAGGGCGGGCTCGAGGAGGCCGTGGCAGCGCGCCATGGCGGCCCCACTCATCGGATGACTGCGGTTCACTTGGCGCTCCTACCCCGGGTACGATCTTGAATCTACATGCACAAGCATGTGATACTCCACCCAACGGTTGACATATGTCAGGAAATGTCCGTGATGCGAGACGGGCACCGTAAGCGATGGAGGAAACACACGTGGCGACCGCCACCGCTCCCGACCGAACCCTGCCCTTCCTCCGGAGACTGACGAAACACGCCCGTATCCCCATCAACGCCTTCGAAGAGGCCGGCACGCAGGCCGACGGTGAGCTCGTCCGCCTCTCGATGGGCCCCTTCCGCCCCTACCTGGTCACCCACCCCGACCACGTCCAGCACGTGTTCGTCGCCAACCAGCGCAACTACGTCCGCGAGGGCATGTTCTGGGACCCTCTGGCGCCGCTGCTCGGCGAGGGCATCCTGTCCGACGGCGACAGCTGGCAGGAGAGCCGGCGGATCCTGCAGCCGCTGTTCACCGCCAAGTACGTGAACTCGCTCGCCGAGCGCATGGCAGAGATCATTGACGAGCTGATCGAGGAGACCGTGGTCCCCGGACAGCCGTTCGACGTGGCCAAGGGCGTCTCCGCGATCGTTCATCCGACGATTGTGCGGTTGTTCTTCGGCGCGAAGATCTCGGTGGCCGACATCAACCGGCTGGTGCCCGCCTACGACGTGGCCGTCACCGCCAAGGCCATCAGGCTCGTGATGCCGTTCGTCCCCGACCAGTTCCCTATGCCGGGCGACCGGCCGTTCAAGCGCGCCATCGAGACCATCGACGACGTCGTCTACCCGCGCATCAGGCAGGCCAGAGCGCAGGAGCAGGTGGGCGACGACGTCGTCTCACGGCTGTGCCGGGCCCGCCAGGACGACCTCGGCGCCGAGGGCGACCGGCGGATCAGGGACGACCTGGTCGCCATGCACGGCGCCTCCACCGAGACCTCGGCGACCGCGCTGACCTGGGCCTGGCCGGTGCTGCAGGCGTACCCGGAGATCGCGGCCAAGGTGCAGGAGGAGATCGACCGGGTGGTCGGCGACGACCGGGTCACCACCGCGCACCTGCCCGACCTGGTCTACCTGCGGATGTTCGTCCACGAGCTGCTGCGCCTCTATCCGCCGGGCTGGATCCTGCCGCGCATGGCGGTCGAGACCGACGTCGTGGACGGGGTCACCATCGAGGCGGGCTCCACCGTGCTGCTCAGCCCCTTCCTGACGCACCGGCTGCCGAAATTCTGGGACCGGCCGCTGGTCTTCGACCCGGAGCGGTTCGCCCCGGGCAACGACAACCGGCGGCATCGCTACGCGTACTGGCCGTTCGGCGCCGGGCCCCACGTGTGCCTGGGGCAGCACCTGTTCATGATGGAGGCGCCACTGCTGATCGCGGGCATCCTGCGCAAGTACCGGCCCGTCGTGCACCACGAGGGGCCCGTGCTGCCACGCCTGGCCTCCTCGTTGCGGCCGGTGGCGGGGCTGAGCATGACGCTGGTACCCCGGTGAGCGGCGCGTTCGGCACCGGGCGGGCCTGCGCCGTGGCCGTGGCCGGCGGGCGCGACCTGGCCAGGACGGCGGCCCGGCACGGCGGGCTCTTCCCGGACAAGGCGTTCGACAGCGGGCTCTACCACGCGCTGGCCCTGGCCGGGGCGTTCGGCTCGCCCTGGGCGACGGCCGCGCAGCTGCGGGCGGTCAACCTCGCCTCCTTGCTGGTGTTCGCGGTGGACCGGCTGATCGACGAGGAGGCCACCTCCCGCGAGCAGGTCTCCGGGCTCATCGCGGCCTGCCTGACCGCCGCCGGCGGGCCCCCACCTGTTGCGGACGAGGCCTCGGACGGAGCCTCGGACGGAGCCCCGGACGGAGCCGTGCCCGGCGCCTCGGACGCCGCCGCCTTCCTGGCGGAGCTGCACGCCGAGCTGCGCGCCGAGCTGGGCGCCACCCCCGAGCCGGGCGCGGCCCCGCGTGAGCAGGCGGCCGAGCTGGAGGCGGCCTGGCGCGAGGAACTGGCGCGCATGCTGGGCGCGATGGCCCGCGAATGGGACTGGCGCCGCGCCGCACGGCTGCCGGGCGCGGCGCAGTACCTGGCCAACGCCGACAGTTGCGGCGCGTACTTCGTGGCGCTCACGCTCTGGATCAGCACGGGTCAGGTGCGCGACCCGCGGGAGCTGGAGCGGCTGCGGCCGGCGGGCGAGGCGGTGCAACGCTACCTGCGCCTGCTCAACGACGTGGCCACCCGGAACAGGGAGGCTCGCTCCGGCGACCTCAACGCCTTCACGCTGGGCCTGGGGCCGGACGAGGTGAACGAGCGCATGACCGCGCTGGCCGCGCAGGCGAGCGAGCTGATCGAGCCGCTGCGCCAGGAGCATCCGCGCGCGGCCTCCTACCTGGACTGGCAGATCCACTACAGCGCCGGCTTCTACGAGCTGGCCGACTTCTGGGCCGAGGCGGCTTCGTGATCGACGTTCCTCGCCGGGCCGACGCCCTGGTCTCCGAGCTCATGGCCAAGCCCTGGGGCAGCGTGTCCCCGTCGGTGTACGAGACCGGCCGCCTGGTCACGATCGCGCCATGGCTGGTGGGGCATCGGGAGCGGGTGGCGTACCTGCTGGCCGAGCAGAACGGCGACGGCTCCTGGGGCGCGCCCGACGGCTACGGCCTGGTGCCCACGCTGAGCGCGACCGAGGCGCTGCTGTCGGCGGCGGCGGGCTGGGACGGCGGCGACCGGCAGGCTCTCGAATCCGCCGCCCGGGCGGGGCTCGACGCCGCGCGGCGGCTGCTCGGCGAGCCGCCCGAACTGCCCGACACGCCGGCGATCGAGCTGATCGTGCCGCACCTGCTCGCGCTCCTGGCCGAGCACGGCGTCACCGGGACGCTGCCCCTGCCGCCTGGTATGGACGGCAGACGGCTGGGCCAGATCAGGCAGCTCCTGCGCTCCGGCATCGAGCCGCCGCAGAAGGTCATGCACGTCCTGGAGGTGGCGGGCAGCGCCGCGGTGCGGGCCGGCGGCGTGCGGCCGACGTCGATCGGCACGATCGGGGCCTCGCCCGCGGCGACCGCGGCCTGCATGGACGCGCTGCCGCCCGATGCGGCGGACTCGGCGCGGCGGCACCTGGAGGCGGTGGCCAAGAGGTACGGAGGGCCGGTGCCCGTCGGCCTGCCGATCACCGTGTTCGAGCGCGGCTGGGTGCTGAGCTGGCTGGCCAGGGCCGGCGTGCCGGTGGAGGTACCGCCGGAGATGCTGGCGGACCTGCGGGCCGCCGTCGGACCGGACGGGACGTCCGCCGGGGCCGGGTTGCCACCCGACGCCGACACCACGAGCGTGGCGCTGTACGCTCTGGCCCTGCTCGGCATGCCGTGCGAGCCGGAGTCGCTGAAGGCGTTCGACACCGGGACGCACTTCTGCACCTGGCAGGGTGAGGACGGCTTCTCGGTCAGCGTGAACGCCCACGTGCTGGACGCGTTCGGGCAGTACGTGCGGGCCAGGCCGGCGGCGGCGGGGACCTACCGCCCGCTGATGGCACGAGTGGCACGGTGGCTGGCCGGGCGGCAGGGCAGGGACGGGAGCTGGACGGACCGCTGGCACGCCTCCCCGTTCTACGCCACGCTGAGCTGTGTGCTGGCGCTGGGCGAGTTCGGCGGGCCCGAGCACGCGGGGGCGATTCGCGCGGCCAGGGAGTGGCTGATGGCCACGCAGCGGGCGGACGGGTCGTGGGGCCGGTGGGCCGGGATGCCGGAGGAGAGCGCGTACGCGGTGCAGGCGTTGCTGCTAGGCGGCCCCGAGCCGGACGAGCGGTGCGTGGAGGCTGCCAGGCGGGGTTACGCGTTCCTGACCCGCGTGGTCGATTTATCAGATTATCCACCACTGTGGCATGACAAGGACCTTTACACGCCGCTCGCAATTGTGAAGGCAGCGGTGCTCGCCGCACTGCACGCAGCGGAACCCTACCTCCAAAGGAGAATTTAGCAGGAAAAATTGGGACATAGTGACCTAACTGCACTCTTTCGTGTTGAGGGAGGAATGTCGCGTTGCTAGGGTGACCCGAGTGTCAGATTCCTGGGATGCCCATTTCTTTCTCCTGACTTGGCACGCTGACCGCGCTGCTTTCTCTCTTGGTGGGCTCGATGCGCTTCCGTAACGCCAGTGTCCGGGCCAAGGTCACGGCACTCATCGTGTCGCTCACGCTGCTGTGGGCCTTCGCCGCCTGGGTGACGCTGCGAGAAGGCGTCAACCTGCTCTGGGCCGCGACGGTCAACAGTGGCGTGATCGACCCGAGCGAGCCGCTGCTGGTCGAGCTCCAGGAGGAGCGCCGGCTGACCGCCGCCCACCTCGGAGCGGGACGCCGCCTGGTGGACAAGGCCATCAGGGACCAGCGGGCCGAGACCGACACCGCCACAGCCGAGTTCGAGAGCGCGGCGTCGGGCACCGCGGTGCAGTTCGCCATGGACGACTCGCTCGGCAGGCGGCTGCAGGAGGTCAGGGGCCAGCTCGACCGGCTGACGGAGGTCAGGAAGTCGATCGACTCCGGCAAGGCGGACTTCGCCAAGGCCGCGACGGAGTACAACACGATCATCGACTCGTTCTACCGGATGTACGACTCCGTGGCCGAGTTCGACGACAAGGAGGCCGCGAAGGACGGCCGGACACTGTCGGAGATGCACCACGTCCGCGAGATCTTCGCGCGGGAGGACGCCCTCCTAGCCGGCATCTTCGCCAAGGGCGGCTTCACCCAGGCCGAGCACACCGAGTTCGTCAAGACCGCCGGCGTCTTCCGCTACTCGCTGGCCGAGACGATGCAGCAGCTCCGCGAGGAGGACCGCGCCGCTTTCGAAAGCTGGCTCAAGACGCCGTCCGTGGCCCGAGTCCAGGCGATGGAGAACCAGCTCGTCCGGCACGACGCCACGCTGGAGCCCCTGCCCGTGAGCGGCGAGGAGTGGACCAAGCAGGCGCAGGCCACGCTCTCCACCATGCAGACCGTGACGCTCAAGGCCGGTGACCGGCTGCTCGAGCGCATCACGCCCATCGCCATCGGCGTCGTCGTCCGGCTCGCCCTGGCCGGCGGTCTCGGCCTGCTCGCCGTCATCGCGTCCATCGTGCTGTCGATCACCACGACCAGGCAGCTGCTCGCCCAGCTGCAGAAGCTGCGCGACGCCGCCCACGAGCTGTCCGACGAGCGGCTGCCCGGCATCGTCGAGCGCATCGGCCACGGCGAAGAGGTCGACGTCGCCAAGGAGGCCCCCGCGCTCGACTTCGGTGACGACGAGATCGGCCAGGTCGGCCAGGCGTTCAACACCGTGCAGCGCACCGCCATCGCCGTCGCCGCCGAGCAGGCCGAGCTGCGCCGCAGCATCCGCGACATCCTGCTCAGCCTGGCGCGCAGGACCCAGGGCCTCGTGCACCGCCAGCTCACCGTGCTCGACGTGATGGAGCGCCGCGAAACCGACCCCGAGGAGCTGAAGGAGCTCTTCCGGCTCGACCACCTCGCCATCCGCATGCGGCGCAACGCCGAGAACCTGATCGTCCTGTCCGGCTCCTCCCCCGCCCGCACGTGGCGCCGCTCCGTCCCCATGGTGGACGTGGTGCGCGGCGCGCTCGCCGAGGTCGAGGACTACACCCGCGTCTCGCTCATGCCCATGGGCGAGGTCGTGCTCGTCGGCCGCGCCGTCGGCGACGTCATCCACCTGCTCGCCGAGCTGATCGAGAACGCCGTGTCGTTCTCGCCGCCGTACACGAACGTGCAGGTCAGCGGCCAGCTCGTGGCCAACGGGTACGTGATCGAGATCGAGGACCGCGGCCTCGGCATGAAGCCCGAAGACCTCGACGCCGCCAACGAGCGCATCGCCGACCCGCCCGAGTTCCGCATCACCGGCACCGCCCGGCTGGGGCTCTACGTGGTCAGCCAGCTCGCCAAGCGCCACGACATCCAGGTCGTGCTCAAGGCCTCCCCGTACGGGGGCACCACGGTCGTGGTGCTGCTGCCGCAGGAGCTCGTCCAGCTCGACCCCACGCCCGAGCCGCACGACGGCGGCGAGCGGGAGCGGCTGCCGCGCCGGCAGCCCGCCGTCGCCACCGCCACCCGGCCCCCCGCGGCGCCCAGCGCGACTCCCCCGAGGGCGCCGGCCCCGGCCGAGAACGTCCGCACGCTCCCGACCAGGCCCACCCCCGTGCCCGCCCCCACGCCCGCCCCCGACTCTCGGCCCCGGCCCCAGGCCGCGCCCACGCCGAGACCCGAGCCCGCGCCCGCCCCGGAACCAGAAGCCGAAACGCCAGCCGAACCGGAGCAGCAGTCTGTGACCGAGTTCACACCAGGGGGGCTCCCCCTTCGGGTGCCCCAGGCCAACCTGGCGCCAGCGCTGCGTGACGACACGCCCACGCAGCCCGACTTTGAGGAGGACGATGACGAGCGCTCGCCGGAGGAGATCCGCGCGATGATGGGATCTCTGCAGTCAGGCACCCGTCGCGGCCGCTCCCAGGCGGCCAAGATGCTGGAGGACCAGCAAGGAGGTGACGCATGACCCCCACCGCGGGCACCGACCTCAACTGGCTGATGGACGACCTGGTCAACCGGATCAAGGAGGCCGAGCACGCGATCGTGCTGTCGTCCGACGGGCTGCTGATGGCCTCGTCCGCCGCGCTGCAGCGCACCGACGGCGAGCACCTGTCCGCCGTCGCCTCCGGGCTGCAGAGCCTGGCCAAGGGCGTCTCCGACCACATCTCCGCAGGCGCGGTCCGGCAGACGGTCGTGGAGTGGAAGAACCAGTTCCTCATCGTCACCGCCGCCGGCGAGCGGGCCTGCCTGGCCGTCCTGTGCGCCCAGAACGCCGACATCGGCCTGGTGGCGTACGAGATGGCGATGATGGTCGCGCGGGTGGGCCAGTACCTCACCTCCGGCGCGCGCACCGCCGAGGCCGCCGCCAGGAGCGACCGGTGAGAGGCGCGGACGAGCCCACGGACGAGCACTGGGTGGATCCGGAGATCATCCGGCCCTACGTGGTGACCCGTGGCCGTACCCAGCCCGCCCACGGCAGGTTCGACCTGATCTCCATGGCCCTGGCGGTCGGCCCGCCACCAGGGCCCGACGCCGGGCTGGACCCCGAGCACCTGCGGATACTCCAGCTCTGCCGCGAACCCAAGTCCGTAGCCGAGATAGCCGCATACCTGGACCTACCGGCCGGCACCATCCGCGTGCTGCTCGGCGACCTGTTCGACCGCGAACTCGTCTCTGCCCAGGAACCCCGATCCGAGGTGGACATGCACGACATGAAGATGTACAGGGCGGTGCTCGATGGTCTTCGCTCGCTCTGAGCGTCCGCGCCTGCCGACGGCGATCAAGATCCTGGTCGCCGGCGGGTTCGGCGCGGGCAAGACGACGATGGTCGGCGCGGTCTCCGAGACCCGGCCGCTGCGCACCGAAGAGGTGCTGACCGACCGCGGCATCGGCGTCGACGACCTCACCTCGGTGGAGGCCAAGCGCACCACCACCGTGGCCATGGACTTCGGCCGCATCACCCTCGGCAACGACTACGTCCTGTACCTGTTCGGCACGCCCGGCCAGGAGCGGTTCTGGTTCGTGTGGGACGAGCTGGCGGAGGGCTCCCTGGGCGCCGTCATCCTCGCCGACACCCGCCGCCTGGCCGACTGCTTCCCCTCGGTCGACTACTTCGAGCGGCGCGGCACGCCGTTCGTGGTGGCGGTCAACTGCTTCGAGGGGGCGCCGACGTTCGAGCTGGACGAGGTGCGGCTGGCGCTGCAGCTCAACCCGTCCATCCCGATCATCATGTGCGACGCCCGCAAGCGGGACTCCAGCCGGGAGGTCCTGATCACGCTCGTCAAGCACTCGGCCCGCCTGCGTGCCGAGCCGGTCGGCAGCTGACCCCGGCCGCTCGCTCCCCCTCCGCGCCCGCCCCACCTGCACCACCGGGGCGGGCGCGTTCGTTCTCGCTGGTCGGCGGCCTCACGGGGCGGCGAGGCGGGCCTTGGTGCCGGTCAGCCGCCGTGCGGTGCGGACAGGCCGGCCCTGATGCCGGCCACCCGGCCGTACCCGTCGAACTCGACGACCGCCTCGAAGCCCGGCCCGGTGATCCTGCCCTGCTCGCCTGCGAAGTCGGCGCCGAGGCCGCGCTTGACGGCGTAGCTGTGCAGGGCGCGCCGGTGATCGGTGAGCCGCAGGCCGGCGAGCGCCTGCTGGATGACGCGCATGACGCGGGCCGGCTCGGGCGGCGGCAGCCGGAAGTCCGGATGCTCCACCAGGAACGCCGCGCGCGTGCCGCCGCCCGCGTCGCCGTTGTAGGAGGTCCACCGGCCCGTCACCGCCTTGGCGGCCTCCGTCAGGAGCCCCGCCGCCAGGTGCGCCTCCGTCGGCGCGCCGGGCAGGGCGCCGAACGGGACCTCCGCCGACGCCAGCTCCTGGATGCCGTACTGGAGGCCGAAGTCGCGCAGCCGGGCGGACGCGGCCACCACCGCCTCAGGGAAACCCGACGGGTTCGCCCACGCCCACAGCCAGGTGCCCGGGCCAGGGGCGGCGCTGCCGAGCAGGTGGAAGGCGGTGCAGGTGATCGTACGGGTGGCGCAGGCGAAGTCGAAGCGCGGCTGCTGGAGGTCCACCTGCCAGCTGTGGCCGCCGAGGACCTCTTCGAGGTGCACCTGGTGCTCCAGCGAGAGGAGGGCGGCGTCGTCGAGCAGGTCGGTGAAGGTGAGCGAATTGTGCACGCCCTGCAGACTAGAGGCTTTCGCCGGGATCGACGGGGTGCGGGCGCGGGAGGACAGTGAAGGGATGAGTGCTTCAAGCGCGGCACCGTCCGGGAAGGCCGCGTCCGGTGGGGAGGCGGCGTCCCGGAAGGCGGCCTCCAGGGAGGGTGAGACGGCGCTCGTGCTGGGCGTGCCGGAGGCCGAGCCGCTCGTCCGCCCGTGGCGGCAGCGGGAGATCGGCCTGCCCGCTCATGTGACCGTGCTGACGCCGTTCCTGCCCGCGCCCCGCATCGACGACGGGGTGCGCCGGGCTCTGCGGGCGCTGTTCATGCGGTATCCGGCCGTCGACGTGACCTTCCGCGAGATCCGGCGCTTCGCCGGGGAACCCGGGGTGGTGTTCCTCGCGCCGGAGCCCGCCAAGCCGTTCGTGCGGCTGACCGAGGCGGTGACCGGGCGGTGGCCGGGGACGCCTCCGTACGGCGGGCGGTACGACGAGATCGTGCCGCACCTGACCCTCGGTGAGGACGGCGCGGTGGACGAGGCGTGGGTGGCCGGGGAGCTGCCGGTGACGGCGCGGGTCACGGCCGTGTCGCTGTTGGTGCGGGACGCCGGCGGCCACTGGCGGCCGGCGGACGTCTTCCCCCTCGCGTGACGGCTCAGCGGCCGTAGAGGGCGGCCAGGCGGGGCAGGCGGCGGCTCAGCTCGTCGCGCTGCTCCTCGAAGTCGAAGCCCCAGTCGGGGTCGAGGGCGGGGTAGCGGATCGTGTAGGAGCCGTGGGGCAGCTCCTCACCGGTCGCCGTCCGGTAGGCGTTGTAGGCGGCGCCGAGCATCGCCTCGCAGTGCTTCTCCGTCCAGTCGGCCGCCGCCTCCTGGATGACCGGCAGGCCGGCGAGACTGTCGGGCTCGGCCACGACCTGCTCGAACACCTCGCGGCCCTGCGTGACCAGCCAGCCGCGGAAGTACTCGAAGCCGTCGTCGGAGCAGCCGCCGTTGATCATGTAGGCGGCTCCCCAGAGCGGGGCCAGGTAGGAGGCCGTCATGAGGTCCCAGAAAGCCTGCTGGGCGGCGATGATCTCGGCGGGCGGGAGGGCCGACAGCCGCTCGGAGAGGCGGGCGGCCACCTCCCACTCGTCCTTGGCGCCGGCGCGGGCGTCTTCGACGAGCTGCCAGTAACGCGTGGTGTCCATGGCAGGAGAGCATGCCAGCCGGGTCCGACAAGAACCGCGGGTGTGCCTACTCCTGCTCGTCCAGGTACGTGTGCAGCGCCGCCGCGCCCCGCAGCATCGCCCGGCCCCGGGCCGACAGCCGCTCCTGCCAGTCGCGCAGCGCGCTCTCCAGCGGCGCCAGCCCGCCCGCCGCGCGCACCTGCCGGATCAGCGGTGCGATCTGCTCCAGCAGGTAGCCGCCCCGGCGGAGCTGGTGGGCGAGCTGGGCGTCGCGCACGTCGGCGGCGCTGTAGACGCGGTAGCCGGTCGCGGGGTCGCGGCGCGGCTCGACCAGCCCGGCCTGCTCCCATTTGCGCAGCGTCGCGGGGCGGATCCCCAGCTTCCTGGCCAGCGGCCCGATGAAGGTGACACCGGGCTCCGCCTTGGGCGCGGGTGAGGGGCCGCGCGACGGCGTTGGGGAGGGGCCGTACGCGGGCTCCGCCGAAGGAGCACGTGAAGGCTCCGCCGACGGAGCACGTGAAGGCTCCGCCGAGGGCGCGGGCGGCGGCACCAGGCTGCGCAGCGCCTGCTCCACCGCCTCCAGCGTGCGCCGGTCTTCGAGGAGCTGGGCGTGGCTCTCGTCGATGAGCCGCAGCGCCTCCTCGGTGGCTCCCTCGTTCGCCGCCCGCATGATCGAGGTGGCCGTGGCGTGCCCGTGCGCCGGCACCAGGGCGAGGAACGCCCGCAACGCCTGGGCGTGCCGGGCCGTGTAGGTGCGGTAGCCGTGCTCGGTGCGCGCGGAGGCGGGCAGGATGCCGGCCTCCTCGTAGTTGCGGACGGCCTGGGTGGACAGGCCGTGCTCGCGCGCCAGGTCCACCGGCCGCAGCCGCCCACGGGGCATGACGTACCTCACCAGGTTGAGGGTTCCGCAGCGCGCGAGCGGCGGAACCGTTGCCAAAGCCTCAACAGAACCTTCAACGATACCGTAGAAGGCATGACGACATCGCCACCGAAGGGAACGGAACGGGCCGCCTCCGTCCGCGAGGCCGCCTCCGTCCGCGAGGCCGCCGCCGATCTCGACGCCGAGGGCCCCGGCGCCGTCACCCGGCTGCTCCGCTCGCTGCCCGCCCGCCCGCGCCTGCTCGGGCTGGGCGAGGCGCTGCACGACGAGCGCCCGGTCCACGAGCTGCGCAACGAGATCTTCCGCGAGCTGGTCGAGCACGAGGGCTACCGCGCGTTCGCGATCGAGAGCGACTGCGTGGCGGGCCTGGTCGTGGACGAGTACGTCCGCACCGGTGCGGGCTCGCTGGACGACGTCATGCGTACGGGGTTCAGCCACGGCTTCTGGGACCGGGAGGCGACGCGGGAGCTCATCCGCTGGATGCGTACCTGGAACGAGGGCCACCCCGACGGCGATCGCCTGCGCTTCTTCGGCTTCGACGCGCCCCTGGAGATGATGAGCGCCGCCAGCCCCCGCCACACCCTGGTCGCGCTGCACGACTACCTGACGGCGGCCGGCGTCGCCGTCCCCTGCACCCGCGAGAGGCTGCTGGCGCTGCTGGGCCCCGACGAGCGGTGGACGAACGAGGCCGCCGCGCTGGACCCGTCGCAGTCGGTGGGCAACTCCCCCGACGTCGCCGAGCTGCGCCTGCTCGCCGACGACCTCGTGCCGCTGCTGACCGTGCACGCGCCCCGCCTGATCCCCGCGACGTCCCGGGAGGAGTGGGAGCGGGCACATTTGTACGCCCGCACCGCCACCGGCCTGCTGCGCTACCACACGATCATGGCCGACCCGGCACCGGACCGCGTCGTCCGCATGCTGGGCCTGCGCGACGCCATGATGGCCGACAACCTGGAGGCCGTCGCCCAGCACGGCCCCGCGCTCGTCTTCGCCCACAACCGTCACCTGCAACGGGAGGCGAGCCGGTGGCAGCTCGGCGACCTGGCGCTGGAGTGGTGGAGCGCGGGCGCCATCACCAGCGCCCGCCTGGGCACCGGGTACGCCTTCCTCGCCTCGGCCCTCGGCACCGTCCCCCACCAGGGCCTCGGCCTCCCGGACCCGAGGACGATCGAGGGCGTCATGGCCACGCTGCCGGGCGAGCGCTACGTGCTCGACTCACGCCGGCTGGCGGCGGCGGTCCGGGAGGCGGAGCTGGTCCAGCGAACGGACACGGCGGACAACCACGGCTACTTCCCGCTCGACCCCGGCGAGCTGGGCAGGACCGACGGGATCATCTTCCTCAAGAACGTGCGCGGGCCGGGACCGGAAGCGCGCTGATCCAGAACGCGCGCCCAGGCCGCAAGAGCGCTCCCCTGAGGCGCGCGCACTCAAGCCCGAGGACCGCCACTCGGTGCGCACGCGGGCCCAGAGGGTGTCGCGGCGAGGTGCGTGCGCAGGCTGGGGCGGCGTCGCCCCAAGGCGCCTGCCCCGGCCCAGCGCCGCCGTCCCGGCTCGCATGCGGGCCCGAAGGGCACCGACCCGAGACGGTCAGGGACGGAGGGGCGAGTCGCGGGTGGGTCAGGACAGGAGGGCGCGGGCGGTGGCGAGCCAGCCCTCGCGGGCGCTCGGGTAGCGCGGCGCCCAGCCCGTGGCCGTGCGGAAGCGGGCGTTGCTGACGCGGAGCGAGCGGGTGAGTGAGGTGAGCCGGTCGCCGAACGCGTAGGCCAGCCGGCCGGGCCCGCGCACCCACGGGGCGGCGCCGGCGGCGCGGGCGAGGGCGTCCGCGTACGCCCGCTTGGTCAGCGGCTCGTCGTCCACGACGTTGTACGTGCCGCCGGGCGCGGCCAGCGCGGCCACCACGGCGGTGGCGGCGTCGGCCAGGTGGATGGAGGAGACGTAGCCGCCGGGACGGCCGAGCACGACGGCGACGTGGTGGCGGGCCTGGGCGAACAGTTGCTCGCTGTGCGCGGCGCCCGGCCCGTAGAACCAGCCGAGGCGCAGCACGACGGCCGCTCCCCCGCCGGTGTCGGCGAAGCGGCGGGCGCTGGCCTCGGCGGCGAAGTTTCCCCTGGTGAGGGGGTAGTGGTCGACGGGGGCGTCCTCGTCGAGCCAGCGGTCGCCGCCGTCGCGGTAGAGCATGCTGACCGACTCCTGCACGAGCCGCCCGACTCCGGCGTCGATAGCGGCGGACGCGACGGCGGCGGAGCCCTCCGCGCGTACGCGATGGTTGGCGCGCAGGGCCTTGGTGCTCATGAAGCGGCTCATGGAAGGGATGGCGGTGGCCAGGTTGATCACGGCGTCGTGCCCCTCGAACGCCGCCGCCAGGCCCGCCCGGTCGAACAGCGACACCCGGGCGGGCCGGGCGCCCTGCCGTTCGAGGGCGGCGGCCTTGCCGGGGGTGCGGGCCAGCGCGGTGACCTCATGGCCGGCCGCGACCAGCGCCGGGACGGCGTGGCGGCCGAGCGCGCCGGTGCCGCCCGCGATGAAGACTCGCATAGTGAGAGAGTACTCTCTTACCATGGCGAGATCCACGCCGGGGGTCACCCGGCAGCGCCTCATCGACGAGGCGGTCAGGTTGTTCTGCACGCGCGGCTACGCCGCCACCTCGGTCGCCGACATCCAGGCCGCGTGCGGGCTGACGACCGGCTCGGGCGCGCTCTACAAGCACTTCCCGTCCAAGCGGGCGCTGCTGGAGGCGGCGGTGCGGCGCAACCTGGAGCGGATCGCCGAGCGGGGCGGCGAGGCGGCCGTCGCGACCGGCGACCCGCGCGCCGACCTGGAGCGGATGGCGCGGGCCGTGTGGGAGGTGATCGAGCAGGACCGGGAGCTGATCCGGATCATGCTGCGGGAGTTCGACGGGTTCGGCGAGCTGTTCGAGGGGATGTGGCAGGGGGTGATGGCCGGCGTGTACGCCCAGGGCGCCCGGTGGATCGAGGAGCAGCGGGAGCGGGGCAACGTCGAGTGCGCCGATCCGGAGGCCACCGCGGCCGTGCTGCTGGCCTCCCTCACGTACTACCCGCTGCTCCGCCTCATGATCGGCCACACGCCCGGCGACCTCGGCCCGGAGCGGTTCCTGGCGGCCTGGGCCGAGCACGCGGCCGTCACCCTACGGGTGCGGCCTCACCCGTAGTCACGTCGTCCAGCCGGGCCGGGAGGGCGAGCACCTGCTCGCAGGCGAGCAGCAGCACCCCCGCGCTCCAGGCGTGCGACAGCGTCAGGTACATGCCCTTCGGCTGGAAGCAGTCCGTCTGGTAGTACCGCTCGGTGATCATGCCCCGGTAGGCGTTGAGGTCGCCGTCGGCGGCGGGCAGGAGCTGGCGGAAGCACTCCAGCGTCTCGTACGCCCGCTCCGCGTAGTACGGATCCCCCAGCGCTTCCGACAGCTCGACCAGCTCGGCCGTGCACACCAGCCCGTACGCGTGCAGGTGCTGGTTGGACGGCGAGGCCTGGTCGGCGCCGCGGGTGGCGAAGCCGTAGCGGCCGAGCGGGGTGCGCGGGCCGAAGCGCACGTTGTAGGTGTAGCGGAAGGTGAGCGTCCAGTCGGCGGCGCGGCGGGCCAGGTCGAGCCAGCGGGCGGCGCCGGTGCGGCGGAACAGCGCCATGTACGCCAGCACGGCCGCGTACCCGTCCTCGGAGGTGGGGGCGAGGTCGACGTCCTCGGGGGCGCCGTAGACGAACTCGTCCTCGACGAAGGAGGCGTAGTACTGCCCGGCCCGCTCGGCCGCCCGCAGGTGGCCGGGGTCGCCGGACTCGGCGAGTGCCGCCACCCAGGTCAGGCCGGAGGCGCCGGACCAGGACAGGACCTCGCCGGTGGCGGCGTGGTGCAGCGTGCCGAGGTTGCCGTCGGGGCGCTGGCGGCCGGCGATCACCCGCAGGTTGGAGCGGGCGGCGGCCTCCCAGGCCGGGTTCGGGCGCAGGCGCAGCGCGCGCAGCAGGAAGAGGGTGGCCTCCCCGAGCGTGCGCGCGTGCAGGGCGTCCTTGACGTGGCTCCAGCTCTGCGACCAGCCCGACTGCCGGTACCAGGTGCCCCAGAACGTCCCGGACGGCGACAGGTTGGCGCAGATGAAGCCGATGACCCGTTCGGCGGCGGCGACGTGCTCGGGCCGTCCCCTCCGCAGCCCGTGCTCCAGGAGCGCCGCCGCCCACGGGATCCCGCTGACCCAGCCGACGTGCATGGCCTGCCGGTCCACGCGCTCGCCGTTGGTGCCGCTCACCTCCCTGTCGAACCCGACCGTCTCCAGCAGCACGCCGGGGTCGGGGTCGTAGTGCCAGCGGTACAGGCCCTCGGCGGCGATGTCGGCGGCCTCGGCCACGTCCTCCCACGGCTCGATCGGGGCGGCGGGCAGGCGCAGGTCGCGGTCCTCGCGCAGGAGCGGCGCGTACGCGTGCCGGTCGGGGGCCAGCGCGCTGGTCGCGACCGTCAGGACGTGCGACTCGCCGGGCCGCCACACGTGGGTGGCGGCGCGGGCGGGCAGCGCCAGGGCCGAGCCGTAGTACGTCACCGGGTACTCCCGGTACGGGAACAGCAGCGCGACCGTGGCCCGCCCCGCCTCGTGCTCGATGGCCAGCCCGGTCGGGCCGAGCGGCGACTCCTCGTCCGCGATCAGCGCGGTGCCGCCGGTGTCGCCCCACACCAGCACGGCGGGGGTGGCGGCCCGGTCGGCGCGGAAGCCCCAGCGGGCCGAGACCATCTCCTCGGGGCGGTCGGCACCGGCCTCGAAGCGGGGGAAGATCCGCTGGCAGGCGGCGGGGCGGTTCTCGCCGTAGAACAGGCCGGGGATGAGCCACCACGGGTCGGCGACGGCGGCCACGGACCTGCTCACGCGGACGGTCGCGGCGGCGGGCTCGGCGCCGTCGTACCGGAGGCCGAGGGTCAGCTCGCGGCGGCCGGTGGGGCGCCGCTCGCCCCACTCCCACTCCACGCGGAACGGCCCGGCGGCGTCGAGCAGCTCGACCAGCACCTCACCGCCGTCGGGGTCGGCGACCCTGACGGCCTGACCGCCGCTCACCACGGCTCCACGGTGAACGCGCCCCGGCGGACCCCCAGCTCGACCAGGTCCGTCTCCACCGCCGACAGCGGGTCGTCGAGCGGGATCCGGAACGTGCGGATCTCGCTCGGCCCGAAGTCGGCGACGAGCCTGATCCCGGCCATCGGGATGTGCAGCGAGGCGACGGCCGGCCGCCCGGTGGTCTCGACGGCGCGCACGACGAGGTCGCGCGGGGCGTCCTCGTGCAGCTTCACCGCCGTGACCATGACCTGGTCGCCGCCGTCGTCGAGGTAGCCGCGCGCGCTGGGCAGCGGGCCGTCGTGGAAGCTCTCCAGCATCGCCCGCACCGGCGAGCCGAGCAGCGCGGCCCGCCGGGTGAGCCCGGCGGCCCGCCAGTCGCCGGCGTGCGGCACCAGCAGGTACGAGAAGCTCTGCGTCCCCTGGTCCTGGAAGGAGTAGTAACCGTCGGGGTCCAGCAGGCGGGGGTCGTGCCAGGAGTAGACCGGGCTGCGGACGGCGGTGACGCCGATGCTGTGGCTGCGGCCCGGGCTCGGCGGGGAGACGTCGTAGCCGTGCTTGGCGTTGTTCACCACGGCCAGGCCGGCGCGGATGCCGTCCACGGAGCCGGACAGGTCCACCCACGACTGGGCGGGCTCCTCCGCGCCGTCGATGGGCCTGGTCAGGTGGGCGAACGGGATCTCGTACGTGGCGACGGGGCTCTGCAGCCCGACGGGGAAGCGCAGCTTCATCAGGTGCGCCTGCTCCCGCCAATCGAGCGTGACCCGCACCTCGACGGCGTCGTCGCCGCCCGCGCCCAGGATGAACTCCTCGGCCATCGTGGAGCGGCCCCACTCGCGCTCGACGCGCAGGCGGGCCCGCAGCGGGCCGTGCTCGCGCAGCACGATGTCGGTGGTGACCATCTCCTCGCCGGGCCAGTCGTAGGAGACGACCCGGTGGCCCCACGTGTCGGTGGGGTCCTCGCACATTTGGGTGTGCGGGCCGGTGGCGCCGGCCAGCAGGTCGACGCCGGTGCGCTTGTCGACCAGGCTGGACAGCCAGCCGGTGACCGGGTCGAGCTCCAAGCGGAGCACGTCGTTCTCCAGGTGGTGCTCCGAGGCGAGCAGCGTGCCGCCCGGGTGCTGCCCTGGGCCCTGGCGCAGGCGGTAGAGGCGGTAGCCGAGCGCGGGCAGCTCCGCCTGGAAGACGGTGGCGCCGCGCCCCTTGTCGTCGGTGGTGGCGACCGACTGGGTGCGCTGGCACGGCACGTCGGCGCCGCCCGCGTCCACGACGTGCACCCCGTTGGGGGCCAGGCCGTACTGCATCTCGACGCGGGTCGTGACCGGCCACGGGTGCGGGTTGAACACGACGACCGGCTGGGTGCCGCTCTCCTGCGGCACGGAGATCTCGCGGGCGATCACGTTGTGCGCCCTGGTGATGATCCGCTTGGAGATCGCGACGGCCTCGCCGAGCTGGTCGCGGGCGTCGTCGTAGGCGGGCTCGATGGCCGAGCCGGGCAGCACGTCGTGGAACTGGTTGAACAGCACCTGCTTCCACGCCCGTTCCAGGTCGGCGCGGGCGTCGTGGCCGGCGACGGCGGCCCACCGCTCGGCCGACAGCACCGCCGCCTGCGCGCGGCGCTGCCACGCCTTGATGCCGGAGTGCGCGGAGTAGCAGCCGGCCGCGTGGTGCTGCAGGTCGTCGCGCCACACGGGCACCTCCGCCAGGCCCTGCTCGCCGAGCCGCTTGGTCATCTCGTCGAAGTAGCGGCGCGGGGACGACATCGTCAGCTCCCCGAACGTGCCCATCCGGTCGTAGCGGTGGATGGAGTCGATGTTCGCCTTCGTGGGGCCGCCGCCGTGGTTGCCCACCCCGTAGAAGATCATCAGGTCGCCGAGCGAGCGGTCGAGCTGGCCCAGCGCCTTCTCCGTCTGCCCGGCCACCTCGCCGGGCGGGCTGCAGTACTCGAACGGGATGCGGTAGGCCAGCACCCGGCTGCCGTCGGGCGCCTCCCACCAGAACATCGTGCCGGGCAGCTCGCTCTCGTGCGGGCCGGGCCGCAGGAAGCAGTACGAGTCCATGCCCTGGCCGCGCAGGATGGCGGGCAGCATGGCGTTGTGGCCGAACGGGTCGACGTTCATGCCGACCGAGGCCGTGACGCCGAACTTCTCCTTCAGGTAGCGCTGCCCGTACAGGCCCTGGCGGACGAACGACTCGCCCGACGGCATGTTGCAGTCGGGCTCCACCCACCAGCCGCCCGTCATGACCCAGCGGCCCTCGGCCACCTTCTCCTGGATCCTGGCGAACAGCTCGGGGTCGGACTCCTCGACCCACGACAACAGCACGACCTGGTCGCAGGTGAAGACGAAGTCGGGGTACTCGTCCATGCGGTGGATCGCCGACCAGAACGTGGCCCGCGCCTCCTGGTAGCCCTCCTGCCACGGCCACAGCCACACCGGGTCGAGGTGCGCGTTGCCGATCATGTGCAGGGTGCGGGCGGGCGAGGCCACCGGACGGGGCGCCGTCGGGAGATCGCGCGGCCGGCCGCCCGAGGGGGCGTTCGACATCGGGGCCACGCGCCGGGTCATGCGGCCGCCCATGCGTCGACCTTCTCGCTGATCATGTGCAGCATCAGTGTGTGGATCTCCTGGATGCGCGGGGTCTCTGAGCTGGGGGCGAGGAGGAGGTGATCGGCGTGCTCGGCGGCCGCGCCGCCGTCGCCACCGCCGAACAGTACCGTCACCGCGCCGTTGGTCCGTGCGGCTTCGAGCGCGCTGACCACGTTGGCCGAGTTGCCGCTGGTGGTGAACGCGGCCACGACGTCGCCCGGGCGGGCCAGCGCGCGCACCTGCCGGGCGAAGACGTCATCATAGGCGTAGTCGTTGGCGATGCACGTCATAACGGTCGCATCGGTCGTCAGCGTGACCGTGGGCAGCGGGCGGCGGTCGCGCTTGTAGTGGCCGATCAGCTCGCCGGTGAGGTGCTGGGCGTCGGCGGCGCTGCCGCCGTTGCCCATCGTGTAGAGGGTGCCGCCGCGGGTGAAGGTGTCGATGAGCAGGTCCGCGACGCTCTCGACGGCGGGCAGGAGCGCCGGCATACCGCGCGCGGCGGCCAGGTGGCCGGCCACGTGCTCGGCGAGGACGTCGGTGAGCGGGGGCATCGGGGGAAGATCAGGCATGGGTCTTTCCTGAGGCGAGGTCAGGTCGAGGCGCCGGTGATGACTCAGGCAGTGGCGCCGGTGATGAGGTCGTGGGCGACGGCGCCGGCGCCGACCACGCAGACGCCGTCGCCGAGCCTGGCCAGCTCGAAGCGGGCGGCGCGGGCGGCGGGCGGCATGGCGTCCCTGGCGACGGCGGCGGCGACCGGGTCGAGGAGCCGGGCGCCGGACCGGGTGACGCCGCCGCCGAGGACGACGAGCTCCGGCTCGAACGCGTTCACCAGGTCGGTGAGCGCGGTGCCCAGTGCCCATGTGGTCTCGTTCCACACCTCGACCGCCAGGGGGTCGCCCTCCTCGGCGGCGCGGGAGACGTCCGCGGCCGTGGGCAGCGTGAGGGCCGACAGCGACGAGGGGCGGCCGGCGGCCAGGGCCTCGCGGGCGCGCTCGGCGATGGAGGTGCCGGACGCGTACGCCTCCAGGCAGCCCTGACGCCCGCACGAGCACGGCCGGCCGCCGGGACGCACCATGACGTGCCCCAGCTCGCCGCCGTTGCCGGCCGCGCCGCGGTGCAGCCGGCCGCCGATGACGGAGCCGCCGCCGACGCCGGTGGAGATGGTGAGGTAGAGCATCGTGCTGGTGCCGCGCCCGGCGCCGTACCGGAATTCGCCCAGCGCGGCGGCCGTGGCATCGTTCTCAAGGGCGGCGGGGACGCCGAACGCCTCCGTGGCCAGCGCGACGACCGGGACGTCGATCCAGCCCGGCAGGTGCGGCGGGCACTGCAGGACACCGGTGGCGGTGTCGAGCGGGCCGCCGCAGGAGATGCCGACGGCGGCCACCTCGGGCACGCCGGCCTCCGCGATCGCCTTTCTGCCCAGGTCGAACAGCCTGGTCAGGACGAGTCGCGGCCCCTCCTCCCTGCGGGTGGGGGCGGCCTGCCAGCCGTGGATCAGGCCGTCGCCGGTGACCACGCCGGCGGCGATTTTGGTGCCGCCGATGTCGAGGGACAGGACAGCGGGAAGATCGTGCTCCATTGGGCCTCCGTCGGGAACGACTGCCGCAATTCAGGCTGTGACATCGTTCCCACACGGGATCCTAGGGCGACCTTTCCCCGTGGGTCAACGCAAAGAGCGCGGAAAATGTCAGAGCGCGGGGGGCGGCGCGGTGGACTCGCGCTCGACGAGCCGCACGTTCAGCACCGTCGTGACGGAGTCGGACTCGGGCCGCTCGATGCGCTCGTCGAGCCGGCGCACGGCGGTCGCGCCCAGGTTGAAGGTGTCTTGCGAGACCGCGCTGACCTGCGGCGAGACCATGCTCATCCAGGGCGCGTCGTCGAAGGCGACGAGGCTGATGTCGCCGGGCACGCGCAGGCCCAGCTCGCCGATGGCCCGCCAGACGCCCTCGGCGAGCACGTTGTTGGCGGCGAAGACGGCCGTGGGCCGGTCGGGGCCGCGCAGCATGTCGAGCGCGCGGCGGTGCGCGCCGGTGACGTCCCAGCCCGAGGAGACGACCAGCTCGGGATCGACCTTGATGCCCCCGGCGCTCAGCGCCTCCAGGTAGCCCTGGTAGCGCTCGTAACCGGTGGTCCAGTCGGTCTCGTCGATGAACAGCGCGATGCGGCGGTGGCCCAGCCCGACCAGGTGGGCGGTGGCGGTGCGGGCGCCGACGCGGTTGCCCACCACGACGCCGTCGGTGGAGCCGGCCGCGAACTGCCGGTCGACCTCGACCACGGGGATGCCGTGGGAGGACAGGTAGGTGGACACGGCCGAGGAATTGGGCGTCACGACCACCCCGGCCACCCGCAGCGCGACCAGCGCCTCGGCCGCCTCGCCCTCCGCCTCGGCCGACAGGCTCGTGTCGGCCAGCACCATCGTGTAGCCGCGCTCGCGCGCCTCCCTGCTGGCGCCGGCGGCCAGCTCCGCGTAGAACGGGTTGCGCAGATCGCTCACCAGCACCCCGACCGACCGGCTGACCTGCTGCTTCAGCGTACGGGCCATGATGTCGGGCACGTAGCCCAGCTCGGCGGCGGCCCGCAGGACGCGCTCGCGCACGTCGCTGGCGGCGTAGCCGCGCCCCGTCAGCGCCCTGGAGACGGTCGAGCGCGAGACGCCCGCGGCCTCCGCGACATCCTTGATCGTGGGGCGGCGGGAACGGCCGAGGGGGGCGCTGCGCCGTTCTACGGTCATCGATTCCCTTCCGCGACCACGTCGACCAGAGCCTCGGCGTGCTGCCCGAGACGCAGATCGCCGATGGTCAAGTCGACTGCGAGGCGAACGCGGCGTCGCGGCACGGCGTCGGCGCCGAGACGGAGATGCACCTGCTCCATACCCCCTCCGGGCAGCCTAAGCGTGACAGAGCCCCGCTCGCGTCTCCAGCCTGGCGGCACCACCGGCTCGACGGTGGCCACGACTTTGTCCGGCCACGGGTTGCGCACGGTGGCCGTCAGCACGACCTCGCCGCCCGCGGGGACGCTCGTATAGTACGGCGTCAGCCGGCACAGCACGCCGTCCGCCCCGAGGCCGAGCCGGTCGAGCGGCAGCAGGTCGTGGTGCAGCGCGACGAGCTCCTCACCGCGTTCGGTGACCATGCGCAGGTAGTCGTCGTCCACCCAGCGGGGCCGCCAGTGGCCGCTGACCAGGAGATCGGGGCGCAGGCGCCGGTAGAGGGCGGCGCTCTTGCGGTAGTCCTCGATCTGGAAGCGGTTCTTGTACTGGAAGTTCAGGATCTCCTGGCGCTCGCCGGGGATGCCCATGCCGTCCTGCTGGTCGCCGGTCACCAGCACCCGGTGCCCGTCCACCTCGAACTCGTACGCCGCCGCGAACAACGTGTGCCCCGGCAGGTCGTGCACCGTGATGGCGTACTCCCGCCAGCGCACCGTCTCCCCCAGCCCGAGCACCCGGTCGGCGGGGATGGGGTCGAACCACTGGCAGGGCAGGTCGTGGTGGAGCGGCGCGGCCAGGATGGGCGCGATGTGGGAAGGTGCCCAGATCTGCGTGCCCTCGACGTCGCGCAGCAGCGGCATGCCGGCCACGTGGTCGTCGTGGTAGTGGGTGGGCAGGGCGACCTCGACGGTGGTGACGCCGTAGTGGGCGCGCAGCGCGGGCAGGGAGGCCAGCCAGGGGCGGCGCGCCTCGCGGGCGGTGCTCTTCACCAGACCGGTGGACATGTCGTAGCCGAAGTCGAACACCATGGCCGCGCCCGACTCCGACAGCAGCACGTAGCTGTAGGACTGGCTGCTCCTGTTCATCAGCAGGTGCGGAGTGACCTGCACGAACGGGTTGTCGAGCAGGCCGCGCACGTCCCACGGGTGGGGGCGGCGGAAGTCGACGTACCGTTGCATGGCGGCCGACAGGCGCGACAGCGCGTCTTGGGGGTCGCTCATCGGCTCGCCGTGCGAGGGCAGCAGCACGTCGAGCTCCTCCCGCTGGAGCAGCTCGGCGCTGAGGACGACCATGGCGGGGCCCTCGTTCTCGGTGTAGGACCACTGGGTGGCGGCCAGGGACCACACCTTGCCGGGGGCGTAGATCAGGTCGCCGGTGAAGGCGGCGCCGCCCACGACGTACGTGACCGAGCCCGGCGTGTGGCCCGGTGTGGGCAGGACGCGCACGTCCACCCCGCCGTATCGGGCCGTCCGATACTCGGGCACCACGCCCGTGATCGCCACCGGCTCCAGCAGGGAGAAGCGGTCGTCGCGCAGGTCGTAGTCGTTGAGGAGCTGGCGGCCCGCCCACATCTCGCCGACCTTCTCGAACAGCTCGCGCTCGACCGGCGGCACGTGGATCGCCACGCCCGCCTCGACCGCCCGGTGCAGGCCCTGCACCTGGTCACGGTGGTGGTGGGTGACGAGGACGTCGGTGATGCGGTCGAGCCCGAGCTGGTCGAGCAGGTCGAGCACCCGCCCGGAACCGAAGTCGACGGCGATGCCCGTGCGCTCCCCGCCGGGCGCGGCGGGAGCCTTGATGACGTAGACGTGACAGGTGTCTGCGACGCGGAGCACCCCGGGGAGAACTTCGGTGACTTCCATACCCACGGGGCAGGATCCTATCCGGTATCGTTCCCACAATGGATGCCCTGGAGTGGATTGTTCCCTGTCCGAAAAAGGCCGCCCTTGGTACATCGCACCTCGATCTGAGCAAATGCCGGATCCAGGGCGGTCTGGGCACCGACCGCGCCGTCACCGTGCTGCGCCCCCTCCTCCCCACGGAGGAGCCGGACGGCGCCACGGATACCCCCGTGGAGGTGCGGATCGATGGGGACACCGGGCTGCCGCCGGAAGGGTACACGCTGACGGCGGGCGACGGCGGCGTGCTCATCGTGGGAGCCGACGCCGCCGGGGCGTTCTACGGCGCGCAGACGCTCGCCGCGCTGCTCGCCGCCCCGTGCGCCGAGCATCCGGCGTGCGTGCCGGAGACGGACATCAGGGACTGGCCCGACCTGCCGCTGCGCGGCACGATCGAGGGCTTCTACGGCACCCCCTGGACGCACGCCGACCGCCTGGAGCACCTGCGCTTCTCCGCCCGGCACAAGCTCAACACCTACGTCTACGCCCCCAAGGACGACCCGTTCCACCGGGAGCGGTGGCGGGAGCCGTACCCGGAGGAGGAGCTGGCCCGGCTGGCCGAGCTGGTCACCGAGGCCCGCGCGCAGCACGTGCGGTTCGTCTTCGCGCTCAGCCCCGGCCTGTCGATGACCTACAGCGACCCGGCCGAGCGGGCCGCGCTGCGCGCCAAGGCCGAGCAGGTGTGGCAGGCCGGCGTCAGGGAGTACGCGCTGCTGTTCGACGACATCCGGCCCGAGCTGAGCCAGCTGCGCGACCGCGAAACGTACGGCACGGAGGAGGGCGCGAGCGCGAGCGCCCACGCGGCGGTGTGCCGCGACTTCGCCGAGGAGTTCCTCGCCCCCCGGGGCGCGCAGCGGCCGCTGACCATGGTGCCCACCGACTACGCGGGAACGGCTCGCACCGCCTACCGCGACCGGCTGGCCGCCGAGCTGCCCGCCGACGTGCTCGTCTGGTGGACCGGCTCCGACGTCGTGGTGGGCGCGATCCCGGCCTACGACATGACCGCCGCCGCGGCCTCGTACGGCCACCGGGTGGCGCTGTGGGACAACTTCCCCGTCAACGACTTCGACTTCTCCCGGGTCTTCCTCGGGCCGCTGGTCGGCCGCGCCACCGACCTCGACGGCGTGCCGCTGGAGGGCATCACGGCCAACCCCATGGTGGAGGCGGCGGCCTCGCGCATCGCGCTGACGACGGTGGCCGACTACGCCTGGCACCTGGCGGCCTACGACCCGGCGCGCTCGCACCGGCGCGCGATCCGGCTGCTGCCCGGCGCCACCGAGCTGCTGCCGCTGGTGCGGGCGTGCTCGGCGTGGCCGCCCGGCGACGACCAGAGCCCGGCGCTGACCGCTCTGTGCGCGGCGGCGCTGGAGGGCGGGCCGTACGAGGTGCTGCGGGCCGAGCTGACCCGGCTGGCGGAGCTGCCCACGGACGTGCCGGGGCCCATCGCCAGGGAGCTGGCCCGCTGGGTGGCGGCGGCCAAGGACATGGGCACGGCCGGGCTGGCCGCGCTCGACCTGCTGGCCGGGGCGGGCACGCTGGCGGCGGCCGAGGAGGCGCTGGCCCGCGCCGAGTCGCACGAGGCGAACGTGCTGCGCAAGGTGATCCCGCCGTTCGCCCGCCAGGCCTTCGAACGCGTCACCGCCTGAGACACGCGTGAGGAAGGGCCCGCGCCGACCGGCGCGGGCCCTTCCAGGCGTGATGGGCGCAGGCGGCGGGCCGCGGCCGCCGGTGGGTCAGAGCGCCAGCACCTGGCCGGCCGCCCGCAGCTCCTCCTGCAGCGCCGCCACGTCCACGTCCTGCACCGCCTTGCCGCTCCCGGCCGCGTGGGCGGCGGCGAGGCCGGCGGCGTGCCCGAGCATCTGGTACTGGACCTCCATCCGGATGGAGGAGAACGCCACGTGCGAGGCCGACACGCACACGGGCACGACCAGGTTCGCGCACTCCTCCCGCCGCGGCACGATCGCCCCGTACGGGATCCGGTACGGCGCCACCCCCACCGACAGGTACCCCTCGGTCACCACCATGGGCACCGGGTCGGGATGCTCGTACACGTACCGCCAGGTCCGCTGCACCTCGCGGATGTCGAGGTGGTAGGAGCCCATGGCGATCGTGTCGGGCCACGGCGTCCCCTGGACGAGGTCGTGCTCGGTCAGGTGCGTCTCCCCCAGCATCCGCCGCGCCTCGCGCACGTAGAGCTGGTGCGGCAGGTGCCCGGTGTCGGCGAACTCGTCGGCGGGCAGCCCCCACCGCGCCAGCTCGGCCCGCACCGCGGCGGGCACTTCGGGGTCGGAGGACAGGAAGTACAGCAGGTCCTGGGCGTGGTGCAGGTGGTGCAGGCGGATGCGCTCGCGCTCGGCCGGGTCCGCGTCGGGGTAGGCCCAGGCGGAGCGGTCGAGCACGCTGAGGGAGAACGGGCCGAGCGAGTTGCCGTCGCACTTGCCGTGGGGCAGGTTCGGCTCCAGGCCGACCAGGCGTCCGGCGCGGGGCTCGACGCCCTGCTCGCGCCAGTGGCGGAAGAGCCGCCGCCCCAGCTCCCAGTGCTCCTCGTCGTAGCCGGGCCGCCGCTCGAACGGGATCCGGTCGGGGGCGGTGCTCATGCAGACGCGGTAGCCGTACGACATGACGCCGCCGTCGCCGGCCCCCACCTCGGCCATCGGCCCGTCGGCGACCTGCGGCAGCAGCGTGCCGTCGGCGTGGAACGGCGAGATCCACGGCGGGAAGTTGTGCATGCCGGGCACGACCTCGCGCCGCCCGGCGAAGGTCTCCCCGTGCAGGGCGCGGTCCTCGCGGCCGACCCGGTAGGAGACCCCGGCGGCGGCCAGCAGGTCGCCCTCGTAGCTCGCGTCGACGAAGACGCCCGCGGCGAAGCCGCCCGCCGAGACGACCCGCTCGCCCGAGGTGACCACCTCGCCCAGCGGCGCGCCGAACGCCACCTCCACCCCGGCCCGCTCCAGCCAGGACAGGAAGATCCGCTCGGCGACGTGCGGCTCGGGCCCCGCGTAGTGCCCGGGGGCGACCCCGTACGCGTCGGCGACCGCCTGGCGGAACTCGGCGGCCATGCCGCCCAGCACCCGGGCGTCCCCGATGTCGGTGTAGCCGAGCCCGCCGGAGGTCATGCCGCCGACGTGCCGGCCCGGTTCGAGCAGCACGGTGTCCAGGCCGCGCCGGGCGGCGGCGACGGCGGCGCACACGCCGGCCGAGGTCGCCCCGTACACGACCACGTCGGCCTGCCTCATCGCCGGCCCCACCACGCGGCCACCTGGTCGAGGTCGGCGCCGCTGATCGGCTCCAGGGTGTTGTCGATGCGCTCGACGTAGTAGAGGGCGGGCACGCCGAGCCCGGGCTGGGCCTGGGCGTAGGCGAGCCAGTCGGCCCGGCTGGGCATGGGCCACTGGTCGGTGTCGATGAGGTGGTGCGGCAGGGCGTGCGTGGCCACCGCGTGCCGGTAGCGGAGCTGGTCGACGGCGGGCACGAGGTCGCCGCGGGCGTCGTACTCCAGCACGTCGTTGAGCCTGATCATGTCGCTGACGTCGGCGAAGGCCGGGTGCGGGGTGTGCGTGATCATGAGGGCGTCGGGCTTGACCCGCTTGGCGGCGGCGTACATGGTGGCGAGCAGCTCGTGCAGGAGGGCGATGCCCCAGGTGGAGCCGTACGTCTTGAGGTGCGTGCCGCTGGGGCACCACTGGGTGAAGTCGATCTTGAGTCCGTCGGCACCGAGGTCGCCCAGGAGCCGCTGCATGATGGCGCGGACCCGCCGCCGGTAGGCGGGGTTGGACGGGTCGGCGGCGACGGGGCGCCCGCCCGCGTCCGTCACGCACTCCTCGGGCGGCAGGCCGTCGGCGGACCAGGCGCGCCACCACAGCAGCACGCGCTGCCCGCGGGCGTGCCGGTCGGCGATCCACTCGCGCAGCTGCGGCCACTTGGCCGCGTCGGGCTCGCAGTCGCCGTAGGTGAGCTGCCACCGGTCGTCGATGACGATCGTGCCGGGCACGATGCCGTGCTCCTCCAGCTTGGCCAGCCACTCGTCGTACAGGTCGCGCCGGGACAGCTCGACCGGGGAGACGCCGTCGGCCCTGGCGCACTGGGCGCCCCAGCCGCAGAAGATCGGCTCGCTCCACCATCCGGCCCGCTCGGGGACGATGTCGGGGGCCAGGCCGTGCTCGACGAGGTCGGCGCGATGCCGGGTGATGGCCTCCCAGGGCGAGGAGGCGGCGCGGAACACGACGGCCGGCGAGGTCCACGAGCCGCGGACCTCGGTGTGGCACTCGTAGTCGAAGCGCAGCAGCGCGCCGCCGTCCACCGGCTCGTACGTCAGCTCGGTGAAGGTCATCGCGGCGATCCCGGCGCGCACGGAGGCCGCCAGCCAGTCGCCTTCGGGGACGGCGGTGGCGCCGGTCGGCTCGTCCTTGCAGAAGGCCAGCACCAGCGGCGGCGGCGAGAAGACGGCGTGCAGGCGGCCGGGCGCGGCGTCGCCGACGACGGTCAGCGCGACCGCCGCGGACACCGGCCGCACGACCCGCACGGGGTGCGCGGGCGTGGGGCTGAAGACGCCGCGCGCGTGGATCGCGGAGCGGAACGTGCCGGCGGCGCGGGTGTTGAGCACGGCCCGGCCGCCCATCAGCGTCACGTCGCCGAGCACGCCGTCGCCCTCGACGCGCACCTCCAGCTCGATCGTCTCGGGCGTGCAGGTCAGCCGCACGACCTTGCTGTCCCACTGGGTGCTGCGCTGCGGGAAGTCGAAGACGGCCCGGCCGTCGCGCTCGACCAGGACGGGCGGGAGCGTCTCGTACGTCTCGTCGCGCCCGCCGCTGGTGCCGACCGAGGCCAGCAGGTTGAGCGTCATCCAGCCGACCAGCTCGGCGCTGGGGTCGGTGCGCGAGACGGTCAGGTGGTAGTGGCCGCTGTCCAGGTGGTAGGCCGTGTCAGTGGTGGTGATCCGCATGGGTTAGCCGAAAGCCTCGATCCTGGGCAGGGCGGGGGCCTGGCCGCCCCCGGCGATGAGCCGGGCGTAGTAGCGCCCGGAGTCCTTGACGGTGCGGGCGCCGGTGGCGTAGTCGACGTGCACGAGGCCGAACCTGGGCCGGTAGCCGAGCGCCCACTCGAAGTTGTCCATGAGGGACCAGTGCAGGTAGCCGCGCACGTCGGCGCCCGCCTCGATGGCCGACTCGACGGCCGCGACGTGGTCGCGCAGGTAGGCGATCCTGCGGTGGTCGTGCACCCGGCCGTCGTGGGTGGGGGTGTCGCCGAAGACGCCGCCGTTCTCGGTGATCATCAGCGGCGTGCCGGGGAAGCGGCGGCTCAGCCCGACGAGCAGGTCGCGCAGGGCGCCCGGGTTGATCTCCCACCCCTCGTCGGTCCTGGCGACGTCGCCGCTGGGCCCGACCACCTTCCAGGGGAACGGGTCCGGCGGGGCGGCGGCCATGACGCGGCGCGTGTAGTAGTTGATGCCGAGGAAGTCGCTGCGCCCGCCGATCGCGGCCTCGTCGCCGTCGCGGACGAAGTCGAGGCCGTGGCCGAGCGCGCGCTCCCAGTGCTCCCGCGTGTCGGCGGGGTAGCCGTCGCCGAGCAGCGGGTCGAGGTACCAGCGGTTGACGTAGCCGTCGGAGCCCCGGGCCGCCGCCCGGTCGGCCGCGCTGCCGGTGGCGGGGTCGCAGGGGAACAGGCTGAGCGCCGCGCCGGCCTTCGTGCCGGGAAAGGCGTGCAGCACGTCGGCGGCGGCGCCGTGGCCGAGCAGCACGTGGTGACCGGCCTTGACGGCGGTGCCGAGGTCGGCGACGCCGGGGGCGTGCAGGCCGAGCTGGTAGCCGAGCAACGCGATGATCCACGGCTCGTTCTGGGTGATCCACCAGGTCACGCGGTCGGCCAGCCGGTCGGCGACCGCTTGCGCGTACGAGGTGAAGGCGTTTACGGAAGAGCGCTCGGCCCAGGTCAGGCTCGCCGGCATGTCCCAGTGGTTGAGCGTGAGCACCGGCTCGACGCCCGCCTCCAGCAGCGCGTCGGTGAAGCGCTCGTAGTGGTCGAGCGCCTTGGGGTCGGCGTGCGCGCCGTCGGGCATGACGCGGGACCAGCCGGTCGAGAAGCGGTAGGCGCCCAGCCCCAGCTCCTTGACCAGTTCGACGTCCTCGCGCCAGCGCACGAACGAGTCGCAGGCCCGCGATCCGTCGCCGCCGCCCTCGACCGCGCCGGGCCGGCGGCAGAACACGTCCCAGACCGACTCGCCGCGCCCGTGGTGGCCCTCGATCTGGTACGCGGACGTGCCCGCGCCCCACAGGAACCCGTCGGGAAAGCTCATCCCTTGCTCCCGGTCGTCGCGATGCCCTTGACGAAGTGCTTCTGGCCCAGGAAGAACAGGATGATCATCGGGATCGTGGTGATCACGCTGGCCGTCATGACGATCTCCCAGTGCCACTCGCCGCCGAAGCCGAACTGGTCGAGCAGCGCCTTGAGCCCGCGCGGCACGGTGAACGTGGTGGAGTCGCGCAGGTAGATGAGCGGCCGCATGAGGTCCGTCCAGGCCGCCTGGAACTCGAACAGCAGCGTCACCACGACCGCGGGCCGGCACAGCGGCAGCGCCATCCTGGTGAAGATCGTCCAGTTGTTCGCGCCGTCGATCTTCGCCGCCTCGAACGGCTCGCGCGGCAGGCCCATGAAGAACTGCCGCAGCAGGAAGATGTAGAACGCGCTGCCGAACAGGTTCTGAGCCCACAAGGGCGTCAGGGTGCCGACCATGCCGAGGGAGTTCCAGATGAGGAACACCGGCACCATCGTGACCGCGCCCGGCAGCATCATCGTGGCCAGCAGCACCCCGAACAGGGCGCCACGGCCAGGGAAGCGGAAGTAGGCGAAGCCCCAGGCCACCATGGCGCTGGTGATCGTCACGGTCACCGCGGCCAGCACCGTCACCAGCAGCGTGTTGGCCATCCACAGCGCCAGCGGCGCCTCCTGCCACACCCGGATGTAGTTGTCGAAGGTGAAGGTCTCGGGCAGGATCCGGTGGTCGAACACCTCGCTGCGCGGCTTGAACGACGCGCTGAGCAGCCAGATGAACGGGTAGATGAACGCGACGGCGAACACGCTCAGCGCGGCCCACGTCAGGATCTTCCTCAGCCGCTTCACGAGTTCCCCCCTTCGTAGTGCACGAACCGCCTGGTCACCAGGATCTGCACGCCGGTGATCGCCATGATCACGATGAACAGCAGCCAGGCCAGCGCGGAGGCGTAGCCCATGTGCAGGAACTCGAAGGCCTGCTGGAACAGGTAGATCGCGTAGAACAGCGCGGCGTCGTTGCTGTAGGTGGTGTTGCCCGCGCCGAAGAAGGCCGTGTACGCCTCGGTGAAGGACTGCAGGGCGTTGATGCTGTCCACGATGAACAGGAAGAACAGCGTAGGGCTGATCATCGGGACGGTGATGCGCAGCGTGCGCTTCCACCAGCCGGCCCCGTCCACGAGGGCGGAGTCGTACAGCTCCTGCGGCACGCCGCGCAGCGCCGCCAGGATGATGACCACCGACGAGCCCACCGTCCACAGGCTCATCAGCACCAGGCCCGGCTTGACCCAGTCGGGGTCGGTGGTCCAGGCGGGCCCGTCGATGCCGAACACGCCGAGGAAGCTGTTGATCAGGCCGTTCTGGCCGTTGAACAGCATCAGCAGCAGGATCCCGACCGCGACCGGCGGCGTCATCTTGGGCAGGAAGAAGGCCGTGCGGAAGAAGCCGGTGGCCTTGGTGGCGCTGTTGAGCAGCAGCGCCAGCCCGAGGGAGACGACGAGCTGGGTGGGCACCGACATCACCGTGAACAGGAACGTGTTGCGCAGCGCCAGCCCCACCTTCGGGTCCTGGAAGAGGGTGACGTAGTTGTCGAAGCCGATGAACGACGGGTCGTTGATGACGTCGTAGTCGGTCAGCGACAGGTAGGCGCTGTTGATCACGGGCCAGGCGGTGAAGATCAGGAACCCGAGGATCCAGGGGCTGATGAACAGCAGCGCCGCGCGGGTCTCGATGAACCGCATGGACCGCCAGCGCGGCGCCTTGGTGTGCGTTGCGGACATGCTCTTAGTTCGTTCGCTTCGTCCAGTCGGCCCATGCCTTGTCCAGGGCCGCCTGGGCGTCCTTCTGGGCCTTGTCGAGCGCGGCCTGCGGCTCGTCCTGGCCGTTGAGCACCCGGTTCACCGCGCCCTGCCAGGCGTCCTTGAACTCCTTGTCGGCGGGGTTGGCCGGCAGGCTGAAGGTGTTGTCGTTGGCCTCGTAGACGGCCTTGACGCCGGAGTCCCAGGGCTCGCCGCCCGGGGTGAGCATCTTCCTGATCTCCTCGTCGGCCTTGACGTTGCCGGTCAGGATGCCCGTGAACGGCTTGCCCTCGGCCTTGCGCTTGTCCACGCGGGCCTGCGCGGCGGCCTTCCACGACTCGACGAGCGTCATCGTCTTGGCGAAGCGGCAGGCGGCACCGGGGTTCTTGGCGCCCTTCGGGATCGCCCACGACGAGCCGGAGGAGTAGGCCAGCGGCTTGCCCTCAGGGGTGCGGAAGGTGTCGAAGGCCATGGGGGCCTTGGGCGAGACGTCGTTGAGCACGTTGACGTACCACTGCTCCATCGGCATGGCGCCCAGCGCGTTCTCGGCGTACTGGTTGCCCTTGCCGAAGAAGTCGGCCGAGTCGCGCACGGCCTTGACCTTGGCGAAGCCGCCCTGCGCGTCGTAAATGGAGACCGCGAACTGCAGCGCCTTGACCACCTCGGGGCTGTTGAGCTGGGCGGTCCTGCCGTCGGCCGACAGCAGGTCGGCGCCGAGCGACTTGGCCCACAGCGGCAGGAACTCCGGCAGCTTGCTGTCGAAGCCGATCACCTGGAGCTTGCCGCCGGGCGCCTTGACCAGCTTCTTGGTCGCGGCGGTGATCTTGTCCCAGTTGGAGCCGTTGACGTCGGCGACCGTCAGGCCGGCCTCCTTCAGCAGGTCGGCGTTGGCCATGGTGATCTGGACCTGGTTGAACTCGGGGATGGCGTACACCTCGTTGCCGAACGTCACCTGGGCGAGCGCGTTCTTGTTGTACATCGAGGTGTCGATCTGCTCCCCCTGGACGCACTGCGTGAGGGGGATGATCGCGCCGCGCGAGGCGAAAGTGCCGATCTGGTCGCGGTTGGCGTAGATGAGGTCCGGCGGGTCGCCGGCCGCCACCGCCGACAGGAACTGCTGGATGTCGAGGTCGCCCTCGATCAGCTTCACGTCCGCGCCCTTGAGCGACTGCTTGGCCAGATCGACGCGGGTCTTGCCGATCTCGTCGGTGGCGCCGAAGCCCATGACCGAAAGGGTGCCCTGGTAGGAGGCACCGGGGTTGAACTGGCCCGCCGAGGGCGCGGGCGCGGCGGCGCCGCCGGTGCCCTTGGCACACGAGGTGAGCGCGAGAGCGAGCGACACCGACAGGACGGACCAGCGGACGAGCGGGGATCTCATTGGGGGTTTCGCCTCCACACTGAACAAGCGGGGCATCAGGCATGCTGATGACGGCCTCACGTGGCGCCAGGCCAGTGTGGCAACGTTCACACATCTGAGAACGTACCCATACCGCCGAAATCCCGTCAACCACTCACTTCACTGCGTTTCTGTCCTGTTAACAAGTACGGCGGTGTGGGACGCCCCACTGGGACGCCCGCACCTCCTGCCCCATCGGCGCTCCCGTACACGCGAGAGGGCCCGGCCGTCGCATCCGGCCGGGCCCTCATTCGGCAAGGCGCCCCGGGGCAGGGGGGTTGGGCGCCTTATATGGAGAAGCGGGCGTCAGTGCCCGAATCAGTGTTCCGTGGCCTTCTCGGCTCCGACGCCCGTGAGCGAGCGGACCTCGATCTCGGCGTACTTGGAGGCGTTGTACTCCTTGCTGAGGATGGTGCCGAGCCAGCCGCACAGGAAGCCCAGCGGGATCGAGACGATGCCCGGGTTGCTCAGCGGGAACAGGTCGAAGTCGGCCGTCTTGAACAGCGCCGTCTCGCCGCCGGAGACCACCGGCGAGAAGATCACCAGCAGCAGGGCGGAGACCAGGCCGCCGTAGATGGCCGAGACCGCGCCGGCCGTGTTGAACCTCTTCCAGAACAGGCTGTAGAGGATCGCCGGCAGGTTGCCCGAGGCCGCCACCGCGAACGCCAGCGCCACCAGGAACGCCACGTTCTGGCCCTGGGCGAGGATGCCCAGGCCGATCGCCACGGCCCCGATGACCAGCGCGGAGACGCGGGCCACCACGACCTCCTGGCGCTCGCTGGCCTGGCCGCGCTTGAAGACGTGCGCGTACAGGTCGTGGGAGAAGCTGGAGGAGGAGGCCAGCGTCAGGCCCGCGACCACGGCCAGGATCGTGGCGAAGGCCACGGCGCCGATCAGCGCCAGCAGGATCGTGCCGCCCACCGGGCCGAAGATGTCGGCGCCGATCTGCTGGGCCAGCATGGGCGCGGCCGTGTTGCCCGCCTTGTCGCCCGCGACGATCGCGGTCTTGCCGACCAGGGCCGCCGCGCCGAAGCCGAGGACCAGGGTCAGCAGGTAGAAGACGCCGATGATGCCGATGCCCCACAGGACCGACTTGCGGGCGTCCTTGGCGGTGGGGACGGTGTAGAAGCGGATGAGGATGTGCGGCAGGCCCGCCGTGCCCAGCACCAGCGCCAGGCCGAGGCTGATCAGGTCGATCTTGCCGGCCAGGCCCTGCGCCTCGGTGCCGTACTTCAGGCCCGGGATGAGGAAGCTGCCGGGGTTCGCCTTCGGGCCGCTCACCGTGGCGGCCTGGCCGAGCAGGGCCGACAGGTTGAAGCCGAACTTGCCCAGCACCAGCAGCGTCACCAGCGCGGCGCCGCCCATGAGCAGCACGGCCTTGACGATCTGGACCCAGGTGGTGCCCTTCATGCCGCCGAAGACGACGTACACGATCATCAGGGCGCCCACGCCGACGATCGTCCACGCCTTGCCGGCGTCGCTGGTGATGCCGAGCAGCAGGCCGACCAGCGCGCCCGCGCCCACCATCTGCGCCAGCAGGTAGAAGATGCTCACCACGATCGTGGACACGCCCGCCGCCGTGCGCACCGGGCGGGGGCTCATCCGGAACGCCAGCACGTCCGCCATGGTGAACTTGCCAGAGTTGCGCATCAGCTCGGCCACCAGCAGCAGCGCCACCAGCCAGGCGACCAGGAAGCCGATCGAGTAAAGGAACCCGTCGTAGCCGGACAGCGCGATGATGCCGGCGATGCCGAGGAAGGAGGCGGCCGACATGTAGTCGCCGCCGATCGCCAGGCCGTTCTGCACGCCGCTGAACGAGCGGCCGCCCGCGTAGTAGTCGGCGGCCGTCTTGGTCTGGCGGCTCGCCCAGAACGTGATGCCCAGGGTGGCGGCCACGAAGGTGAGGAAGAGGATCATCCCCAAGGTCGTCGAGCTCACTGGGTCTTCTCCTCCACCTCGTGGCGCAGCTTGTCGGCGATCGGGTCGAGCTTCTTCTCCGCGTGCCTGGCGTACGCCCACGCGATGAGGAAGGTGGACACGAACTGGAGCAGGCCGAAGACCAAGCCGACGTTGATGTCGCCGAGCAGCTTGATCCCCATGAATCCCCGCGCCCACCCGGACAGCACCACGTAGAGCAGGTACCACGCGAGGAACGCCACGGTCATGGGGAAGGTCCAGCGGCGGAAGGCCCTTTTCAGCTCCTGGAACTCACTGCTCTCCTGCACTTGTTCATAGACCGACGCGTCATGTTCTCTTGTCGTCACGAGACCTCCACTGTGATGCGGATCACGCCCAACGTAAGAGCGCAACCTACCCGTCGTGGAGATCCGTAGGAGGGTTGTTCGGTGAGGCGGTGCCGTCCGGCGCCTAGTTGGGGATGGCCTGCGGTGAAAGGTCTGTATGGCGCGATGAGCGGTCGGCCATCCCTTTCACCCCTTTACGGCTCCGGCGGTCAGCCCCTCCACGATGAAGCGGCGGACGGCGGCGAACAGGACCAGCGTGGGCACGACCGAGACGACCGTGGCCGCCGCCATCGAGCCCCAGTCGATGTCGTACTGGGTGATGAAGGAGTTCATGGCGACCGGGATCGTCTTGGCGTCCTCGCTGTCGATGAACGTGATCGCCAGGAACAGCTCGTTCCAGCACTGCACGAACGCGAAGATGAACGTGGCCGCGATCCCCGGCAGCATGACCGGGATCACCACCCGCACCATCGCCACCAGCCGCGAGGCCCCGTCCACCTGCGCGGCCTCCTCCAGCGCCACCGGCACCCGCTCGTAGAAGCCGCGCATGATGATCGTCGAGAACGGCACCAGCATCGCCACGTACACCAGCATCAGCCCCGCCAGCCGGTTGAGCAGGTCGAGGTCGGACATCAGCAGGTAGAGCGGGCCGAGCGCGATGAACAGCGGGATCATCTGCGTGACGAGGAAGGCCAGCATCAGCGCGCCCCTGCCGGGGAAGGCGAAGCGGGCCAGCGTGTAGCCGCCCAGCACCCCCACGACCGTCACCACGGCCGCCGCCACCAGCGAGACCACGAGCGAGTTCAGCAGGTACGCGCCGAAGTCGGCGAACGCGAACAGCTCGGCGTAGTGCTCGAAGGTGACGTTCGCCGGCCAGTAACGCAGCGGCACCGAGAAGATCTCGGGCTTCGGCTTGAGCGAGGTGACGACGATCCAGTAAAGGGGGAACAGCGTGATCAGCAGCCAGGCGGCCAGCACGACGGCCTTGGCGGCCAGGGCGAGGCGCCTCATCGGGCCTTCTCGAATCTCGTCGCGTTCAGGTAGAAGATGCTGAAGGCCAGCAGCAGGGCCAGCACGAGCAGGCCGACCGCGCCCGCCCGGCCGTAGTCGCCGCCGATCACCTGCTGGATGAGGAAGGTCGTGACGATGTCGGTGCCGCCCGCCGGGCCGCCGCCGGTCATCGCGTAGATGAGGTCGGGGAAGTTCAGGATCCAGATGATCCGCAGCAGCACGATCAGGGCCAGCGTGGGGCGGATGTGCGGCAGCGTCACGTGCCAGAACTGGCGTGCCCGCGAGGCGCCGTCCACGGCCGCCGCCTCGTACAGCTCCCTGGGCACCGACTGCAGCGCGGCCATGATCATGATGGCGAAGAACGTGACGCCGTACCAGATGTTGGCCACGATGACGGAGGTCATCGCCCAGCCGGGCGAGGCGAGGAAGCCGATGCGCTCGTCGATCAGGCCCGCCTTCAGCAGCAGGTCGTTGACCACCCCGAACTGGCCGTTGAACATCCACCGCCACAGCAGCCCGATCAGGAACCCCGACATGGCCCACGGGAAGAACACCCACGCCTGGTAGAGGCCCCTGCCCCGGAAGTGCCGGCGCAGCAGCAGCGCCAGCCCGAAGCCGAGGAGGAACTGGAAGAACAGCGAGACCGCCACCCACGTGCCGGTGTTGCGCAGCGCCGTCCAGAAGCGGTCCTCGGCCAGCACGGCCCGGAAGTTCTCAAGGCCGGCGAACGGGGTGGAGGTCACGTCGAACAGGTTGTAGCGCTGGAAGGCGATCACCGCGCCGCGGATCATCGGGTAGTACGTGAACAGCGCCACGAACACGACGCCGGGCAGCAGGCACAGCGCGATGAAGCGGGCCCGGCGGACGGTGAACGTCCTCACGAGACCTTCTTGGCCTGGTCGGTCCAGAACGCGTCCCACGACCTGAGCACCTCGGCCGTGCTCTTCTTCCCGGTGATCAGCGCCTGGACGTCACGGTCGGAGTCCACCAGGAACTGGCTCCAGCCCGGATAGTCCACCGGCCTGATCGTGATCACCTGCTTGGGGTCCTGCTGGGCCTGGAGGTAGGCCTTCCACGCGCCCTGGGAGAACTGCGGGTCGCTCTGGGCCTGACGGGAGATCGGGATGAGCGAGTTGCCCTTGGCGAAGGCGATGCTCTGCTTGGCCTCCGACAGGAACCGCACCAGCGCCACCGCCTCCTTGGGGTGCCGGCTGAAGGAGGTCACGCCCCAGCCGGCGTAGCCGACGGGCTGGTAGGCGTAGCCGGTGGGGCCCTTGGGGATCGGGGCGGTGGCCCAGGCCGTCACGCCGCTCTCCTCGACCGTTTTGATCACCTCGGGGTCCTGGATGAGCATGCCGGTGACGCCCGAGGTGAAGCCCTGCACCATCTCCGGGTAGCCCCAGGACACCGAGTCGGGGGGCGACGCCTCCTTGAAGATCTTGACGAAGAGGTCGAGGGCCTGCGCCGCCTCGGGGGTCGAGAAGATCGTGCGCTTGTCCTTCAGGAAGAAGGACTTCTCCGGATTCAGCGCGTCGCCGTTGTACGCGCTGATCATCATCACCGCGTAGTCCGCGCCGCCCTTGCCGCCCCGGAAGGAGTAGCCGTACCGGTCGCCGGTGGTCATCTTCTTGCCGGCCTCGTACAGCTCCTGCCAGGTGGCCGGCGGCGCCGTCATGCCGAAGTCCGTACGGTAGAACAGCGTGCGCTGGTAGAACCCGTACGGGATCAGATACGCCTTGCCCCCGACCTCCACCGCCTTCTTGCGCGCCAGGTCGGTCAGGTCCGCCCAGCCGGCCCAGCCCGTGGTGGGCAGCTCGGCCAGCCAGCCGTTGTTGGAGAAGGACTTGGCCGTGTGATCGCGCACCTCCAGCACGTCCAGGCCCTTCTTCGTCTGCAGGATCTGGGTGATCTTCTGGTCGGCGCTGTCGAGCGGCGGGGAGACGAGCTCGACCGTGACGCCCGGGTGGGCCTGCTCGAAGTCCTTGAGGAGCGACCTGATGAGTTTCGTCCGCTCGGGGCCGGTCAGGCTCTCGATCATCCTCAGCCGGATCTCCCCGGCGGACGGCTCGCCGGATCCGCATCCTGCGAGCACCAGCGTGACGGTGACGGCCGCGGCCGCCAGGACGGGCTTTCTCATGACGAGCCTCCCGCGGGGGTCAGACAGCGCTGTCAATCACGTTAGGCCGCCATTCCCTCCAGGGCCAGACCGAGATCCTTGATCAATGTCTCCGCGGGCTCCAGGCCGACCGACAGCCGGACGAGGCCGACCGGGATCCCCATGGTGGCCCGCACGCTCTCCTCGGTGGACAGCGCCGGCGCGTTCACCAGGCTCTCGAACCCACCCCACGACACCCCGATCCGGAAATGTCGCAATCTGGCGAGGAACGCCCCCACCTCCGGCCGCGACTCCGTGTCCAGCACCAGGCTGAACAGGCTGGAGAAGCCCGACATCTGCCGCGACGCGATCGCATGACCCGGATGCGACGGCAGGCCCGGATGGTTCACCGACCGCACCGCCGGATGGTCCTGCAAGAACGCCGCCACGGCCAGGCCGCGCTCCTGGTGGGCCGCCATCCGTACCGGCAGCGTGCGCAACCCCTTGATCACCTTGGCCGCGTCGTGCGGCGACATCGCGGCGCCGAAGAGCTGGTACTCGGTCAGCGCCAGCGGCCTGATCAGCCCCGCCGGCCCCGCCACCACGCCGCCCACCAGGTCGCTGTGCCCGCCGATGTACTTCGACAACGAGTGCACCACCAGGTCCACCCCCATCGTCAGCGGCTTCTGGAACAACGGGGTGGACCACGTGTTGTCCATCACCGTCACCAGCCCCCGCTCCCGCGCCCACCCCGTCACCTCGGCGATGTCCACCACCTGGTAGGCCATGTAGGAGGGCGACTCGAAGTACAGTAGGCGGGTGCTCGCCTTGATAGCGCTGTCACCTTCCGCGAGGTCCCTGACATGCGTGTGCGTGACCCCGAACTTCTCCAGGTAACGCAGGAACTGCGTGGTCGGCCCGTAGACCGCCCCGAGCACCAGCACGTGATCGCCCGCCGACACCAGGGAGGAGATCGTCGCCGAGATCGCGCCCATGCCCGACGCGAAACATTTGGCCCGCTCTCCCCGCTCCAGCGCCGCCAGCTTACGCTGGGCGAGATCGACCGTCGGGTTGGTCCCCCGCCAGTAGACGTAACGCTCGTCCTCGTTCCTGACGGCCTCGCCGAGCTCCTCCGCCGTCGCGAACGTGAACACCGAGTTCTCGAACACCGGCGGGTTGACCGCACCCAGCGCCCAAGGCTCGTCCTCACCCAACCGGCCACAGATCCATTCATCATCCATGGGGGCAGACTATGACAACCCGCAGGCCAACCATGGCGGACGTGGCCCGCCAGGCAGGGGTGAGCCTCAAGACGGTGTCCCGGGTCGTCAACCAGGAGCCCCACGTCAGGGCGTCGCTCCAGCGGAGGGTGCAGGCCGCCATCAGCGCCCTCGGCTACCGCCGCAACGAGGCCGCCGCCCGCCTTGCCCGAGGCGCCACCATGCTGACGCTCGGGCTCGTCATGGAGAACATCTCCAACGAGTTCTACTCCCGCCTGGCCGCCGCCGTCGAAGCCGCCGCCGCCGACCACGAGGCCCTCGTCGTGTTCGGCTCGTACGAGGAGAGCGCCGACAAGGAACGCATGCTCATCGAGTCCATGTACACCCGCGGCGTCGACTCCCTGATCGTCGTCCCCTCCGCCGCCGACCACTCCTGGCTGGCCGAGCACGCCGGCCTCACCACCGTGTTCGTCGACCGGGTGCCCGCCGGCCTCGACGCCGCCGACGTGGTGCTGCTCGACGACGTGTGGGGCGGCCGCATCGCCACCGAGCACCTGCTCGCCCGCGGCCACCGCCGCATCGCGCTCATCTCCGACGACGACGGCATCAGCTCCGTCCGCGACCGCGCCACCGGCTACCGCACCGCCCTGACCGCCGCCGGCCTGCCCGCCGACGAGGAGCTGGTCGTCCGCGAGCTGTACGACCCCGCCCGCGTCTCCGGCGAGGTCACCAGGCTCCTCGACCTGCCCTGCCCGCCCACCGCCTTCTTCGCCACCAACAACCGCGCCGCCATCGGCATCCTCCAGGCGCTGCGCGAACGCCCCGAACGGCCCGCCTACGTCGGGTTCGACGACTTCGCGCTGGCCGAGGTGTTCAACCCCGGCGTCACCGTCGTCCGCTACGACACCGCCCGCCTGGCCCGCGCCGCCGTGGACCTCCTCCTCAACCCGTCACCGGCGGCCCGCCGCATCAAGGTGCCGGTGGAGCTCGTCCCCCGCGGCTCCGGCGAGCTCCCCCCACCCTCCTGATCCGCCCCAAGATGTGGTCACATCTCCCCCTTCCGCGGCTGAGGCCCGCACGGGGCGGGTAACCACCCCGCTGTACGACGCGCAGCGGGGGTGGACCATGTCGGAGGACGGCACCGGGGCTTCGAGCGAGGCCATCGACCCGGACGTCTACCTCGACGTGCCCGTGGTCCTGGTCGACGAGATCACCCTCGACGTGCAGGACCTGCGGGCCAAGGTGTCCCTCCAGGCCGAGGTGCTCGACCTGCTGCGGCTCAGCGTCGGCGCCGACGTCTTCCTCGGCTCCGTCAACCTCACCATCAAGGGCGTCGAGGCGCAGGCGCTGCTGAAGGTGCGGCTGGACAACGTGGCCCGCATCATCGACCGGGTCCTGCGGACCATCGACGCCAACCCGCAGATCCTGGAGAACCTCACGCGGGGCCTGGGCACCGCCGTCCGCGACCTCGGCACCGGTGCCGGCGGCGCCGTCCGCGACGTCGGCACGGGCGCCGCCTACGCCGTCCGCGACGTGGGCGCGGGAGCCGGCAGCGCGGTCCGCGACGTGGGGGCCGGAGCGGGCGGCGCAGTGCGAGACGTGGGGGCCGGAGCGGGCGGCGCCGTCCGCGACGTGGGCGCCGGAGCCGGGGACGCGGTCGAGGAGGTCGTACCCGTGGCCGGTGACGCGATCCAGGACACCACGAGCACCGTCCGGGACGTGGGCGAAGGCGCCACCGAGAACGTCGGCCCTCCGCCGCAGGACCCGGACCCGGCGGACGCCGGCAAGCCGCACCACCGCCACCGCTACCATTTCAAACGCCGCCGCAACCGCAAGTGAGCACCATCACCATGCCGAAACCAGAGCACCCCACCACCCCGGACGTGGAGATCACCGCCTCCGCCAAGGCCAGGGAGCTCCGCTTCCACGCACCTCCGCAGGTGTCGGTGCACGCGGCGGCGGAGCCGGTCGGGGAGTGCGCGTGGGGCAGCGACCGCACGAACCTGCCCGACCGGGTCGAGCCGCACGTCACCTACCGCGACATCCGCATCGACTTCCGCCTGGCCGCCGAGCTCACGGATCCCGTGGACGCCACGGAGGAGCCGCCGACCCCGTAGCCGGCACCTCCGGGCCCGGTCAGGACGAGCGGGGCCGCCAGTCGCCGCGGTCGAGGTCGAGGTCCTCCGGGGTGTGCAGCCGGACCATGGTCCTGGCCACGCCGGCCGGCACCCGGTGCGGGGTGAGGAACGACGCGGCCACCATCACGGTGAACGCGATCGGCACCGTCCACGCCGCCGGCTGGGCCAGCAGCGCCCCCGTCAGCCCGGCCTGGGGACCGCCCACGATCGTCATGAGGACGGCGGCGCAGGCCAGCCCGCCGCCCACGAACAATCCGGCCAGGGCTCCCGTCGTGGACAGGCGGCGCCACCAGATGCCCAGCACCAGCAGCGGGCAGAACGACGAGGCCGCCACGGCGAAGGCCAGCCCCACCACGTCCGCCACCGGCAGCGCCCGCGCCCACAGCGCCAGGGCCAGCGGCACCGCGACCGCCATCAGGGTGGCGATCCTGAACGAGCGGACGCCGCCCTTGAGCAGGTCCTGGGCGATCACGCCTGCCACGGAGACGGTCAGGCCCGAGGAGGTGGACAGGAAGGCGGCGAACGCGCCCGCGGTGACGAGGGCGGTCAGGAGGTCGCCGAGGGTGCCGCCGATCATGCGCGAGGGCAGGGTCAGCACGACGGTGTCGGTGCGGACGAGGTCGGGCGCGTACATGCGGCCGAGCCACCCGTACACGGCGGGCAGCAGGTAGAAGGCGCCGAGCAGCGACAGCACCACGAGCGTCGTCCGGCGGGCGGCCCGCCCGTCGGGGTTGGTGTAGAAGCGGACGAGCACGTGCGGCAGCCCCATCGTGCCCAGGAACGTGGCCAGGATCAGCGAGTACGTCGAGTACAGCCCGTACTCCTTGCTGCCGGCGAGCGGCACCTGCCAGGTGGCGGCGTCGGCGGCGCTGACGCCGGGCGCGCCGTCGGCCTGCCAGGCCATCAGCAGGAACACCAGCGGCACGGCCAGCGCGGTCAGCTTGAGCCAGTACTGGAACGCCTGCACGAACGTGATCGACCGCATCCCGCCGGACAGCACGTTCACCGCCACGACGACCGCGACCAGCAGCCCGCCCACCCACACGGGCGCGCCGGTGATCGTGCGCAGCACCAGGCCCGCGCTCTGGAACTGCGGCATGAGGTAGAGCCAGCCGATCAGGACGACGAGCACGCTGGCGGTGCGGCGCACGGTCATCGACTCGAGCCTGGCCTCGGCGAAGTCGGGCAGCGTGTACGCCCCGGACCGGCGCAGCGGCGCCGAGACCAGCACCAGCAGCACGAGGTAGCCGCCGGTCCAGCCGACGGGCAGCCACAGCATGTCCACGCCGAAGGACAGGATCAGCCCGGCGATGCCCAGGAAGGACGCCGCCGACAGGTACTCGCCGCCGATGGCCGAGGCGTTCCAGAGGGGGCTGACCGTGCGGGAGGCGACGTAGAAGTCGGACGTGGTGCGCGAGACCCTGATCCCGAACGCCCCGATGAGCACGGCCGCGACCACCACGACCAGCACCGCCGTCAGGCTCATCCGACCGGCTCCGCGACGTCCGTCCGGTGCCCGGTCACCGGCGTTCGACCAGCTCGGCGAAGTGCCGCTCGTTGCGCTCGGCCTGGCGGACGTACAGCCAGGCGCCGATGACGAAGGCCGGGTAGATGAGGCCGGCGAGCACCGCCCACGGGAGCGGCACGCCGAGCACGTGCACCTCGCGCAGCTCGGGGATCAGCAGGAACAGCAGCGGCAGCCCGCCGACCACGCACGCCAGCACCGTGCACACGAACAACGCCAGCCGGAATTGGGTGCGCAGGAGGGAGTGCATGTAGACCTCGCCGAGCCGGGTCTGCTCGTCGATCTCGCGGGTGGCGGGGTAGCGGGGGCGCCGGGCGGCGGCGGTGCGCGGGCTGGTGACGGCGACCCGGCGCGGCGCGTCGGCACGCCCGCGCGAGGTGTCGCGGCGCTCCTGGGGGGCGTCCGCACGCCCCCCGCCGCGAGGCGGGACGTCCGCGCGGGACAGGGACGGGGGCAGCGACAGGGGTGAACGCCGTGCCGGGCGCTGTTCGGAGCTCATTCCTGCCTGCCGCCCTTCCTGGCCCGCCGCACCAGCAGGTCGCGCAGCTCGCGCGTGTGCCGGCGGCTGACGGGGATCTCGGTGCTCCCGACCCGTACGCTGCAGCGACCGGAGTCGATGTGCAGCTCCTCGATGTGCTTGACGGCCACCAGATGGCTGCGGTGCACCCGCACGAACCCGGCCGTCGACCACCGCTCCTCCAGCGTCGCCAGCGGGATGCGGACGAGGTGGCTGCCGGCGGCGGTGTGCAGGCGGGCGTAGTCGCCGTGCGCCTCCACGTACATGACGTCGGCGCTGGAGACGAACCTGGTCACCCCGCCCAGCTCGACCGGGATCGTGTCGCTCTCGCCCACCTCGACCGGCACGTCCGCCGAGACGGCGACGCGCCGGATCGCCTCGGCCAGCCGCTCCGGCCGCACCGGCTTGAGCAGGTAGTCCTCGGCCTTGATCTCGAACGCGTCCACCGCGTGCTCCTCGTACGCGGTCACGAACACCACGCGGGGCGGGTTGGCGAACTGCGACAGCAGCCGCCCGAGGACGACGCCGTCGAGGCCGCGCATCCTGATGTCGAGGAAGACGGCGTCGATGGGCCGCCCGTCGGCGATGGCGCGGTCCAGCAGGCGCAGCGCCGCCGCGCCGTCCCTGGCCGTCGCCACCTCGCCGATCCGCGGGTCGGCGCGCAGCAGGTACGACAGGTCTTCCAGCGCGGGAAGCTCGTCATCGACCGCCAGAACCCGGAGCCCGCTCACATTTCCTCCTCACGACGAGAGTGATGAAAGCACGTAACAGACGTCAAGGCCGTCACAGCCTGGTCACAGCTCCGCCAGGGCTCACCGCCGACGCCGGATGCGGGCCCCAGGACGCCCCCAGGACGCCCCTAGCGGGGCGGCTCCTGGACGTCCCTAGCGGGCGGAGACGCCCGGGTGGTACTTGGGCAGCCGGATGTTGACCTTGCAGCCAGCGCCGCGCGCCGTCTCGACGACCAGGCCGTACTCGTCGCCGTACACCTGGCGCAGCCGCTCGTCCACGTTCGCCAGCCCGACGCCGCCCGCCGGGGTGATCTCGCCGGCGAGGATGCGGCGCAGCCGGTCGGGGTCCATGCCGAGGCCGTCGTCCTCGACGCTGATGCGGCACTCCGCGCCGGCGTCCTCGGCGATGATCGTGATGCGGCCGACGCCGTTCTTGCTCTCCAGGCCGTGCCGGACGGCGTTCTCGACCAGCGGCTGCAGGCACAGGAACGGCACCGCGACCGGCAGCACCTCCGGCGCGATGCGCAGCGTGACCTGGAGCTGGTCGCCGAACCTGGCCCGTTCCAGGATCAGGTACCGGTCGATCGAGCGCAGTTCCTCGGCCAGCGTCGTGAACTCGCCGTGCCGCCGGAAGGAGTAGCGGGTGAAGTCGGCGAACTCCAGCAGCAGCTCCCTGGCCCGCTCCGGGTCCGTACGGACGAAGGAGGCGATCGTGGTGAGCGAGTTGTAGATGAAGTGCGGCGAGATCTGCGCGCGCAGCGCCCGTACCTCGGCCTCCATCAGCAGCGTGCGCGAGCGGTCCAGCTCGGCCAGCTCGAGCTGCGAGTCCACCCAGCCCGCCACCTCCTGCGCCGCCCGCACCAGCCCCGCCGAGGCGTTCTGCCCGTACGCGGCCAGCGCCCCCACCACCCGGTCGTCGGTCGTCAGCGGCACCACCACGGCGTGCCTGATCGGGCATTCCAGCAGGTCGCAGTCGATGGTCAGCACCTGCGTGCGGCCGTCCTTCAACGTGGCCGCCGCATGGTCGAACGCGTGCTCGGCGTGGTGGTCGTCGCCCTCGCCGTCGTACACGAGCAGGCGCTCACCGTCGGTGATCGCGAGCGCGGCCGAGCCGAGCAGCGCGCGCAGGTGCTTCGAGGCCCGCTCGGCGCCGTCGGCGGTCAGGCCCGCCCGCAGCGGCGGCCCGGCCAGCGACGCGGTGTGCAGCGTCTCGAACGTGGCCCGCTCCGCCGGGCTCGTGCCCAGCTCGCGGCGGCCCCGCATGACCCGCCACAGGACGATCGCGGGCACGCCGACGAGCACGGCGACGACGGCCACCCCGACCAGGTACTCCACGCGGCCAGAGCCTAGCCCCTTTCCCGGCCCCGTCGCGCCGGCCGCCTCACGCCCCTCTCCCACCGCACTCCGGTGCTGTCGTTTGGGGAGGAGGGGGGCGCATCCCCTGCACCCCTGCCGGCGCGTGGGCGGCGGCCCGAGGTCAGAGGGCCTTGGAGATGAGGTCGGCGTAGGACTGGGCCTCTTCGGCGGACTCGTACTTCGTGCGCGGCCAGAAGAACCCGCGCAGCCCGTCCTTCTTGTTGCGCGGCACGACGTGCACGTGCAGATGGGCCACGCTCTGGCTGATGCGGTTGTTCATGGCCACGAACGTGCCGCCGGCCTGCAGCCCCTGCTCGACGGCGCGCGCCATGGCCTGCACGCGCTGGAAGAACGGCCCGACGTCGGCGAGGTCGGTGAGGGTTTCCACGTGGGTGCGGGGCACGACCAGGACGTGCCCCTTGAAGACCGGGCGGGTGTCGAGGAAGGAGACGGCCACCTCGTCGGAGGCGACCACGTAGGCGGGCCGTTCCCCCGCGATGATCTCGCAGAACAGGTCGGTGCTCACCGACCGACCTTATCGGCCGGCCGGTCACGGAAGGCGGTCCAGCTCGTCATGTTGGGCCCGGACCATGCGGCGGGGGCGTGCAGGTAGTGCTCGCCGACGCGGTCGCGCAGCCGCGCGGGCACGTCGCCGACGGGTACCTTGGCGCCCCGGCAGTGGTAGACGAGGGCGCCGCCGCGCTGCCCCATGGCCATCCACGGCAGCCACGGCGAGACGCGGCACCAGGAGAACACGCACGGCACGTCGGGAATGCCCGACTCGATGTCGGAGGCGGAGGCGAAGAACTGGAACAGCTCCATCGCGCGGTAGGTGTCGCTCGCGGAGTTGTCGGGATAGTCGGCGACCTTGAGCGGCGACGGGTAGGCGAGGCGCACGTCGACGTTGTAGACGATCTGGCCGCCGAGCCGGGTCTCGGGCACCGGGTAGGCGCCGAGCCGCTGGTTGACGGGGTCGTTGAAGACGTGCATGACCTCGACCTCGCGCCCGGTGATCGGGTTGGCCCAGGTGTCGAGCACGTCCCTCGTCTTGGGGTCGAGGTAGAGGGCGGCCTCCCGGGTGAGGAGCTGCCAGCCGCCTTCGGCCTCGACGGCCCTGGCCACGTTGAGCCCCTCGAACCCGAACAGGTGGTGCGGCCCGTCGTCGTCCTGCCAGCCGTAGACGTCGCCGGTCCAGTACGAGATCGTCTCCGCCCCGTCGGAGGAGGCGCGAACGCGGATGAAGTCCATGATCCGCAGCCTATCCCGTCACTTCGCGACAACGTGTTGCTATGTTAGAAACATGGTGTCGCTAACTGAGGGGACGCAGCGTCAGAGCTGGCTCCCCCTCGTCGTCCTGGGCGTCGGCATGTCGATGATCGTCATCGACGCGACGATCGTGAACGTGGCCGTCCCCACGATCATGGCCGACCTCCGCCTCTCGGCCACCGACGTCGAATGGGTGAACTCCATCTACTCGCTGGCCTTCGCCGCCCTGCTCATCCCCCTCGGCCGCATGGGCGACGTGCGCGGCAGGCGCAGGACGTTCCGGATCGGGCTGGCGATCTTCCTGGCGGCCAGCCTGCTGGCGGCCACGGCGGCCGGCGGGGCGCTGCTGATCGGCGCGCGGGTGCTCCAGGGCGTCGGCGCGTCCATGGTGGTGCCGATGACGCTCGCCGTCGTCAACGCCCTCTACACCGGCACCCGCAGGACGGTCGCGTTCGCCGTCTGGGGCTCCGTCATCGGCGGCATGGCGGCGCTCGGGCCGCTGCTCGGCGGCTGGGTGGTGACGGACCTCGGCTGGCGCTGGGCGTTCTGGGTGAACCTGCCCATCGGCCTGCTCGTCCTGCTCGGCACCCTCAAGGTGCCCGAGTCGCGCGACCCGCGGGCGGGTGGCGCCGACGTGCCCGGCCTGCTGCTGTCGGTGATCGGGCCGTCGGCGCTGGTGTTCGGGCTGATCGAGGGCCAGACGTACGGCTGGTTCACCGCCGCCGACGGCTCCGGCGGGCTGTCGCCGGTGCCGCTCGCGTTCGCGCTGGCCGCCCTCGCGCTGCCCGCGCTCGTGCTCGTCGAACGCGCCAGGGCCCGCGCGGGGCGGCCGGTCGTGCTCGACCTGTCCCTGTTCGCCCTGCCCTCCTTCCGGTACGGCGGCGCCGCCGCGATGATCGTGATGCTCGGCGAGTTCGGCCTGATCCTGGTGCTGCCGTTGTTCCTGCAGTCGGCCATCGGGTTCACCGCGTTCCGGACGGGGCTGATCGTGGCCGCGCTCGCCGCCGGCACGTTCCTGGCCGGCGGGGTGGTGCCCAAGCTGCGGTTCGCGCCGCGCGTCATCGTCCGGCTCGGGCTGGCGCTGGAGGCCGGCTCGGCACTCGCGATCGGCCTGACCGTCTCCCCGTCGATCGGCCCGTGGTCGCTGGTGCCCTGGCTCGTCACGTACGGGATCGGCATCGGTTTCGCCTCGGCCCAGCTGCCGAACGTCATGCTCGCCGGCGTACCGGCCAGGAAGTCCGGCGCCGCGTCCGGCCTGCAGAGCGCGATCCGCCAGCTCGGCGCCGCGATCGGCGTCGCGGTGCTCGGCGCGGTGCTGGTCACCGGGCTCGGCACCGCCATGAACGACCGCCTGCCCGGCCACCCCGAGCTGGCGCGTGCGGTACGCGAGAGCGGCGGCACCGCCATCCCCGCCATCCGGGACCCGGCGCAGCACGCGGCGGCCGTCGGCGCGTCGGCCGACGCCACCCGCCGGGTCACGATCGTGACGGGGCTCGCGCTGCTCGCGGGCGTCGGGGCGACGTTCCTGCTGCCCGATACTGGGGGGAGACGACGCGAGGAGGAGTGAGCCCGGGTGCCCAGGATCAACGCGGCCACGGTGGCCGACCACCGTGCCACCCAGCACGCGGCCCTGCTGGCGGCCGCCATGGAGATCCTGGTGGCCGACGGCCCGGCCGCCCTCACCCCGGCGGCCGTGGGGGCGCGGGTGGGCCTGGCCCGCTCCAGCGTCTACCGCTACTTCTCCTCCACCGCCGACATCCTGGCCCAGCTCGTCGAGGACGCCATCCCCCGCTGGGCCGAGCGGCTGGCGGGCGCGACGGCCGGCGAGGCGGGGCCCGCGGCCAGGATCCGCGCGTTCGGGGAGGTCACCCTGTCGTTCGTGACCCATCCCGACTACGCGCTGCTGCGCGCGCTCACCAGCGTGGAGCTGCCCCAGGAGTGCCAGAACCGGCTCGACCAGCTCCACGAGACGCTGATCGCCCCGCTGCGCGACATCGTCGCCGAGGCCGGGCACGAGCGCCCCGACCTGGTGGCGCACCTGGGGTGGGCCATCCTGGGCGAGGCGCAGCGGCGGCTCGCGGCGGGCGCGGACCCGGAGCCGACCACGAGCACCACGCTCGCGGTGCTGTGCCGCGCCCTGCTTCCCTAGATTTGTGCCAGCGGGCGCCGGCGACCGGATCTTTGTCAGCGGGCGCCGACGGCTCGATCGTCGTCAGCGGGCGCTGACGACGGTCACGGCGAAGATCGCCTCGCCCGACTGCTGCTTGCTCTCCTCCGTCGTGGGCGTCTTGTCCTGCCCGCACCGCCAGCAGTCGCGCAGCCGGATCTCGGTCGTGCCCGGCTGCTTGCCGTTGAAGACGAAGTAGGTGGTGCCGCCCGACCCCGGCCCGCCGCCGTCGCTCTCGTGCTCCTCGCTGATGAACGAGGCCACCTTCGCGTCGGGCACCTCCACCAGGTCCCAGCTGTCGCCCACGGACGCGTTCTCAGGGACGCTCAGCGAGAACCGCTGCCCGGAACGCACCTCGACCTGCACCGTCGCGCCCTTGGCGCCCTGGACGACCTTGCCGTAGTCGCTCACCGCCGACCCGCCGCCGCACCCCGCCGTCAGGAGGACGAGCAGGGCTGCGGCAAGCGTTCGGCGTATCACTCTGGAAGGTTATCGGCCTTGGGCGGGTCTCGTGGCACCGCGTACGGCTCCCGCTCGGCCGGTTGCCCTTCGGCGATCCTGCGCTGCCTCATCAGCTCGGCGTCCAGCTCGGCGCCGAGCAGCAGCACCATGTTCGACAGCCAGAGCCAGACGAGGAAGACCACGACCGCGGCGAGCGTCCCGTACGTCTTGTCGTAGGAGGCGAAGCGGGCCGCGTACAGGGCGAAACCGCCGGAGACGACCACCCACAGCAGCACCGCGAGCAGCCCGCCCGGCGACAGCCAGCGCACGCCCGGCTGGCGGACGTTCGGCGCCGCCCAGTACAGCACCATGATCATGCCTGCGGCGACGAGCGCGAGGACGGGCCACTTGAGCACGTTCCACGCCGTCACCACCGCGTCGCTCAGGCCGAGCGCCGAGCCCGCGGCCTCGGCCAGCTTGCCCGTGAGGGTGACGGCGACGGCGCCCACCGCGAGCAGCACGGTGGTCAGCACCGTCAGCGCGATCCTGAGCGGGGTCACCTTCCAGAACGGGCGGCCCTCCTCGATGTCGTAGATCACGTTGCCGGCCCTGATGAAGGCGGCCACGTAACCGGACGCCGACCACAGGGCGACGAGCAGCCCGGCGACGGCGACGATGCTCGCCGTCTGGTTCGTGCCCTGGACCGCCTCCACGCCCTGCTGGATCACGGTACGCACCTCGGCGGGCGCCACCTGGAGCAGGCTGCCCACGACCGCGGCCGCGTCCTGCCTGCCCAGCAGGCGGAACAGGGACACCAGCACGATCAGCGCCGGGAAGATCGACAGCACGGCGTAGTACGTCAGCCCCGCCGCCAGATCCGGCACCCGGTCGTTGCGGAACTCGGCGACCGTCCGCCATAACACGTGCCACCACGCGCGGCGCGGCAGCTCGGCGGGATGGTCGGGGACAGCTCGGGGGGAACGCATGCGATTCCTACTTGGTCATCACCCTGCGGCGCCGCATCATCCGGCGCACCGCGAACGCGGCCACCGCGCCGACCACCGCGATCAGCAGCACGGGCCGCTTCCTCGCCTCGGCGGCGGCGTCCTTGACCTGGTCGGGCGTGCTCTCGCGAACCTTGCCCGCCACCTCCGACGCCTTGCCCTTGACCAGCTCGGCCGCGTCGGCGGCCCGGTCCTTCGCGACCTCGGCGGCGTGACCCGCGCGGTCCTTGGCCACCTCGGCGGCGTGGCCCGCCCGGTCCTTGGCCACCTCCGCCGCGTGGCCCGCGCGGGCCTTCACGTCGGCCTTGGCCGCGAGCTGACTCACGGTCTCGCCCATTTCTCTGCGCGTCTCCTGGATGTCCTTGCGCACGTCGTCCTCGTCCTCCTCTTCCTCGTCGTTCCCGCGGCCCGCGCCGCTGCCCAGGGACTCCTCTTCCGTCCGCAGGTGCTCGACCGCTTCGGAACGCTCGTCCTGGATGGGGGCCTCGGGAATGAACGTCTCGTGTTCCTGGCGGGCCGCCTCGGCCCTGCGCGCGTTGTCCGCCGCCTCCGGCCTGGTCGGAGGGACGTTGATGGACTCGCGCTCCGTCGGCGTGCCCACCGTGGCCCGGTGCGCTCCGACGTCACCGGCGTGCTGCTGGCTGTATCCCGGGTCCGTCTCGCTCATCGCCGTGCCCTCTCCTTGACCATGTCGATGTCGGCCTTGACGCTCGCGATGGCCTCCTCGGGGACCGGCGGCGTGGCCCGTTTGACCTCGTTCTTGCCAAAAAGCCCGAGCACGGCGGCGGCGATGAACAGCGCTCCCGCCACGATCGCGGCGGCCGCCCACCCGGGCAGCACCAGAGCGAGGAGCATGACGACGGCGGCCACCAGGGCCGCACCGCCGAAGAACGCGGCCATTCCCGCCGCGCCGAACAGGCCGGCGCCGAAACCGGCGCGCTTGCCCTTCTCCGTGAGCTCCATCCTGGCCAGGCGAAGCTCATCCTTGACGAGCCTGGAGACCTGCTCGGAGAGATCGTTGACCAGTTTGTGAGTGTCGTTCACGACGTTCGCCTCCTCCAATGAGGAAGGCGACTACCCCGACAACCGGGCTTCTATCACCCGGCTGTCACGCGCTCAGCGGCGCTTCTTCGCGGCGGCCTTGAACAGGAACCCCAGCACGGACAGCACCGGGTCCTTCTGGACCTCGCACCAGTTGTCGGGCTGCTTCGGCTTGCTCCACGGGGACGGCAGCTCGCACGAGGGAGCCTGCGGCTTGGGCCGCTCACACCACGATCCGGGAGGGTTCATACCACAATCGTACGCCTTCGGACGGCGGGACAACACACGCGATACATCGCCTTTGTCGGGTTCCTGCTTCAGGTTGCCGGGGCGGATCGCCCTCCTTCAACCGGCGGCGGGGCGGCAGATGAGATGCGTGAGGGCGGCCACCGCCCGGTAGGGATCGGTGCTGCCCGCCCGCTCCTCGGCCGCCAGCAGCGCGTCGAGATCGGCGGGGATGGGCGCGTCACGGGGCGCGAGGTCGCTGAACACGCGCACGCCGTACCAGCGCCCCACCTCCAGCCCGTGCCCCGCCAGCCGCCGCGTCAGCTCCCCCAGCCGGTCGGCCCTGGCCGTGACGCCGATCCGGTTCCGGTAACGCGTCTCGTCGAACGCCCTCAGCGCCCCCGCCCAGTCACCCTGCAACCCGGGCCGCATGGCCAGCCCGTCACCGTTGCGTACGAGCAGCGACAGCACCCCGCCCGGTGCCAGCACGCCCGCCAGACCGGCGAGAAGCGGATCGGGGTCGTCGAAGTACATCAGCACACCATGACAGAGGACCACGTCGAACCCGCCCGGCTCGAACAGCTCCCCCAGCCGCTCCGCGTCGGCCTGCACGGTCCTGACCCGCATACCGGGCTGGATCCCCGCCTCCAGGAGGTCGAGCAGCTCCCGGGAGGCGTCCAGCGCGGTCACCTGGTGGCCCCTGGCGGCCATCCTGAGCGCCTGCGTGCCCTGCCCGGAGCCGACGTCGAGGACGCGGCAGGCGGTGGCGGGCAGGTTCTCGGCGAGCTGGCGGGTCACCAGCTCCTGGCGGACGACGTCGCGCAGCGTGCCCAGCCCCTCACGCCACCTGCTCTCGGCCCCCGAAAACCTCATGCCTCCGACCCTAACCGCCAGTTGTCCACAGGCCGCCCGCGCCCGGCACCGATCTTCCGCGGGGGCGGGTAACCTGCCGGGGTGCTGGTACACGGGGTCTGGACAACGGAGGGGCTCGCCTTCTGGGCGGAAACCACCCCCGCCGACCCCCCGCGCCCCGGCCCCGCCCGGGGCCCGGCACGCTCACGTTCAGCCGGCACGCCCCGGCTCCACCCGTTCGCCGCCCCCGCTCCCGCCCTCGCCACCACCCTCGGCCTCGACACCCCACCTCGCGAGGCGCATGCCACGCCGCACGAACGGCGGTCGCGGCTGCTGGAGCTGCTGTTGCCGGGGTCGGCGAAGGAGCCGCTGCCCTCGCCCGAGACCGGCCGCATGGCGGAGGTGGCGCGTCCCCGGCTGCGGCTGTGGCGGGTGCCCGCCGTCGTCCCGCCCGCCGCCGACGCCCTGCGCGTGCTCGCCGAGCACACCGGCACCGCGACGATGCGCCACTGGGCCGCCGTCGCCTCCTTCGCCCACGATCTGGTACGACGGGGGCGGGTGATCCCGCAACTCGTGCTCGCCACCGGCCCCGACCGTGGCGGGGCTGGAGCAGCCGGCGAGATGGCGATGTGGGCGGCCCCCGAGGACGACGCCAGGGCCGTGTGGTGGCCGGTCCTGACAGGGGCCGACGCCGCCTACTTCCGTGACCTGGCCCTGGCCATGCCGCCCGCCTGCCGCACCTCCTCCACCGAACGCCCCTCCACGGACGTCCAGCTCGAGGCTCTGGAGGCGTTCACCGACGCCCTGGTCCGCCGCACGCTCACCGAGCCCCTGCTCACCAGGCCGCCCCGAACGCTCCAGGAGCGCTGGCTGGCCGCCCTCACCAGCAGCCCACCCACCGGCGTCGGCGGGGCCTGTCCCGACGTGCCGGAGCTGCGGCGGGAGCTGGAGAAGTGGTACGCGGCGGTGGCGGCGTCCGAGGGGGCGACGCGGGTGTGCTTCCGGCTGCTGGAGCCCGACGCCGAAGGCGACGACTGGCGGGTGGAGCTGGCGTTGCAGGCCGCCGACGACCCCAGCCTCTACGTCCCGGCCGCGCAGGTCTGGGGCGGGGTGACGGGGCTGCCGGGCAGGCCCGAGCGGGAGCTGCTGACGGGGCTGGGGCGGGCGGTGCGGCTGTATCCGGAGCTGGACCGGGCGCTGCGCGTGCCGGAGCCGGGCGAGCTGGTGCTCGACACGGCGGGCGCGTTCGGGTTCCTGCGGCAGGCGGCGCCGTTGCTGCAGGCGGCCGGGTTCGGGGTGCAGCTGCCCCGCTGGGCGGGCCGTACGCGGCTGGGGCTGAAGCTGACCACCCGCACCAGGAAGCAGCAGTCGGCGGCGGCCGGGCAGGGCTTCGGCATGCGGGAGCTGGTCGACTTCCGGGTGGACCTCGCGGTGGGCGACGAGACGATCAGCGAGGCGGAGCTGGCCGAGCTGGCCAGGCTCAAGGTGCCTCTGGTGCGGGTGCGCGGCCAGTGGGTGGAGCTGGACGACCGGCAGCTCAAGGCGGCGTTGCGGGCGGTGGAGGGCGGCCGTGCGGGTGCGGCGAGCGCCGCCGAGATCCTGCGGCAGGTCGTGCAGAGCGACGACGAGGAGCTGCCGCTGCTGGAGATCGACGCCGACGGGGTGCTGGGCGACCTGCTGTCGGGGCAGGCCGAGCGGCGCCTCACCCCGCTGGCGACCCCGCCGGGCCTCGACGCCACGCTGCGGCCGTACCAGGAACGCGGGCTGGCGTGGCTGAGCTTCCTGTCGGGGCTGGGGCTGGGCGGGGTGCTGGCCGACGACATGGGCCTGGGCAAGACGATCACCACCCTGGCCCTCCTCGTCCACGAACGCACCGCCGCCCCGGGCTCTCACACTCCTGAATGTGCCGGCGCTCCGGCGCCCGCGGGTGAGGCCGCCGTGCCCGTGCCGGACGACGGGGTTGGGCCGACGTTGCTGGTGTGTCCGATGTCGTTGATCGGTAACTGGCAGCGGGAGGCGGCGAGGTTCGCGCCGGGGTTGCGGGTGTACGTGCATCACGGCAGCGGGCGTGACGCGGCCGGGATCGCGGAGGCCGATCTGGTGATCACCACCTACGGCACCGCCCAGCGCGACCTGGAGACGCTCAAGCAGTACCAGTGGCGCAGGGTCGTGTGCGACGAGGCTCAGGCGATCAAGAACAGCGGCACGTTGCAGGCCCAGGCGGTGCGGGCCATCCCTACAGGCACGAGGCTCGCGTTGACGGGCACTCCGGTGGAGAATCACCTGGCCGAGCTCTGGTCGATCATGGAGTTCGCGAACCCGGGCCTGCTGGGGCCGCGGTCGCGGTTCAGGACACGGTTCCAGGAGCCGATCGAGGCGCGGCAGGACGAGCAGGCGGCCACCGCGCTCAAGCGGGCGACGGGCCCGTTCATCCTGCGCCGGCTCAAGACCGACAAGTCGATCATCTCCGACCTGCCGGAGAAGCTGGAGGTCAAGGAGTGGTGCCCGCTCACGACGGAGCAGGCCACGCTCTACCAGGCGGTCGTGGACGACATGCTGGCCAAGATCGACAGCAGTGAGGGCATCGAGCGGCGCGGGCTGGTGCTGTCGGCCATGGCCAAGCTCAAGCAGGTCTGCAACCATCCCGCCCACCTGCTGAAGGACGGCTCCAGGCTGGCCGGCCGGTCGGGGAAGCTGGCCCGGCTGGAGCAGCTGTCGGAGGAGATCCTGGCGGAGGGCGAGAAGGCGCTGCTGTTCACCCAGTACGCCGAGTTCGGCGCGATGCTGCAGCCCTATCTGGCGCAGCGGCTCGACCGGCCGGTGCTCTGGCTGCACGGCGGGCTGCCGAAGAAGACCCGTGACCGGCTGGTGGACCGCTTCCAGCAGGATCCGGAGCCGGCCCTGTTCGTGCTGTCGCTGAAGGCGGCCGGGGTCGGGCTCAACCTGACCGCCGCCAACCACGTGGTGCACGTGGACCGCTGGTGGAACCCGGCGGTGGAGGACCAGGCGACCGACCGCGCGTTCCGGATCGGGCAGCGCAAGAACGTGCAGGTGCGCAAGCTCATCTGCGCGGGCACCCTGGAGGAGCGCGTGGACCAGATGATCGAGCGCAAGAAGGCGCTGGCCGAGCGGGTGGTCGGCACGGGCGAAGACTGGCTGACCGACCTGTCCACGGAGGAGCTGCGCGAGGTGTTCCGCCTGACGGCCGAGGGGGTGGGCTGATGGTCTGGTGGGAGGCCACTCTGCCGCGCACAGCGGATGGGGTGGGCTGATGGCGTGGTTCGAGGCGGGTGGGCCGATCCGGGTCGAGGGCGGGATCAAGGCCAGGTCGCAGCGGGGCAGTATCGGCTCCGCCTGGTGGTCGCGCCGGTTCATCGACATCCTGGAGCGCGTCTGCGACAAGGGCCGGCTCTCGCGGGGGCGCGCCTACGCCCGTAAGGGGCAGGTGTTGTCGATCGAGCTGGCCGCCGGTGAGGTGACGGCCGCGGTGCAGGGGTCGCGGCCGGATCCGTACGAGGTCGTGGTGCGGATCGAGGCGTACGGCGAGGAGCGCTGGGCGGCCATCGAGGAGGAGATCGCGGCGCAGGCCGTCTACCGGGCCAGGCTGCTGGCGGGTGAGATGCCGGAGGAGATCGAGGAGTTGTTCGCGGCGCTGGGCGCCGACCTGTTCCCGCGCGATCTCGACATGCACTGCTCGTGCCCCGACTGGGGTTTTCCGTGCAAGCACCTGTCGGCGGTGCTGTATCTGCTGGCGGAGTCGTTCGACGACGATCCGTTCCTGGTGCTGGCGTGGCGGGGGCGGACGAAGGAGCAGTTGCTGGGGTCGCTGGCGGAGGAGCGGGCGGCGGATCCGTTGCGGGTGGCGGATGTGCCGTTCGCGGATCGGCTGGCCGATTTCTACGCGCCGGGGGCGACGGCGCACCGGCCGGAGCGGCGGCCGGTGGCGGTGGCGCCCGATCTGCTGTTGCGGGTCTTCCCGCCGCCCGGCGAGCTGGAGCGTGCGCTCACCCCGGCGTACAAGGGGCTTGCGGACGCGTGACGTACGCCCCCTTCGCACTTTCCCCGCCCGCAACCTGCCCGTGACGTACGGAGATTGCTCGGTTACTTTGGGTAGGAGAAGCCGCGACCTAGGGAAAGGGCGGAAACATGGGATTTTCCTGGACCTGAGCCGCTGAGACTCAGCGGTCCTCGAAGGCGGCGGGCACCATGACGCGCACTCCGTTCGGAACCACGCGGAGCCGGATCGGAGTGCGCAGCCGCACCTCGCCGTCGACGTCGGCGGCCATCGGGGGGTCGGTTTCCAGCAGCATCTCCCTGCCGACGACGAACGGCCCGCCGGCCAGGCTGCGCCAGCGGCCGGTGGTGGCGCGCAGGAGGGTCTCGCCGAGCAGGCGCAGCTTCTTGCCGGAGCCGAGCTGGTAGGCGACCAGCATGCCGTTGTCGATGCTGATGTCGCGGGCGACCTGCCAGCCGCCGTGGAAGCGGCCGTTGGCGATGTTGAGCTGGTGGGTGAGCAGCTCGTGGCGCTGCCCCTCGACGGTGATGTAGGCGCGGAACGGCCGGTGGTTGGGCAGGATGGTCAGCGCGGTGAGCGGGTAGGCGGGGCGGCCGACGACGCGTTTGAGCCACGGCTTGACCTTGCCGGCCACCTCGACGGAGACGCCGAAGCTGGCCAGGTTCGCGAACGGCCGGTCGTCGGCCATGCCGAGGTCGATGTCGGCGACCTTGCCGGTGGCGAACACGCGGATCGCGCCGGCGAGGTCGAGCGGCAGGCCGAGGCTGCGGGCGAAGTTGTTGGTGGTGCCGAGCGGCAGCACGCCGAGCGCCACGTCGCGGTGGGCGACGTGGCGCACGGCCGTGGACAGCGTGCCGTCGCCACCGCCGACGATGAGCAGGTCGGGGTCGGTGGCGAGGGCGGTGTCGAGCAGGTCGCGCAGCTTCTTGGTGTTGTAGACCGACAGCTCCGCCAGCGGGTCGAACCCGAGGTTGTGAATCTGCTCGATCACCTCGAAGTAGTGACGGCGGCCGCGGCGTGAGCGAGTGTTCACCACCACCGCCACCCGGCGATCCCGCCGGATCGCCTCGGTGTGCTCATCTTTGGTGCGCAGTTCGCTCATGGTCATCAATCGTAGGTGCAAAGACTCGCGACCTGAGATCGATCGCCGGACGCGACTGATCTTAGGGGCCGCCGGGGTTGCCGGCGGCCCTCAGACGGGTTACTTCTTCGGGGGCACCACGTGAACGATCGCGCCCAGGTTGCCGGGGAGCGGGCTCACGAGCTTGAACTGCACGCCCAGCGCCTTGCCCTCGTCGCCGGGGTTGCCGGTGCCGAGGACGGAGCCGGCGGCCACCTGGCCGTACAGCTCGGTGGCGGGGGTGCCGTCCTGGTGCACCACGCGGGTGGTGTAGGTCTGGTCGCCCTTGGAGGGGACGACCACGGAGGCGTCGGCGTCGCGGAAGTACAGCCCGCCGTCGATCACCTCAAGGCCCGGGTACCAGGTCTTGGCGTCGGTGAAGGTGGACACGCCCTTCTGCGCGGGCAGGTCCGTGCAGTACTCGCTGAACGGCTCGTCCGGCGCCTCCAGGCACTCCTTGAACGGGTACGTCTTGCCGAACCCGAACGCGGCGTTGGAGGACTGCACCCGGCCCTGGAGGTTCTTCTGCAGCGTCGGGTCCTTCTCTGCGGCCACGCCGGTCCTGCGCAGCGGGTCGAAGTGGGAGTCGACGACGAGCAGGCTGCCCTTGGAGCCGAGGCTCGGCGGCTGCCTGAGGCTGTCGCCGAGGTTGTTGTTGATGTACGTCGAGTCGCGGTACCAGACGAGCAGGCCGGGCGCGTTGTACTTGATCTTCTGCACCTTCCACGCCCCGTCGCGGGAGTAGTCGGTGTCGTAGGTGTACTGCAGGCCCTTGTCGAAGCCGTCGAAGTTGCGCCACTCGGCGAGGTAGAAGCGCTGGATCTCGCGCTCGCCGTTGTTGCGGGTCCAGCCGGTGCCGCTGGTGTTGGTGAACGTGCCGTGCAGCGGCTTCCAGCCGGTGTCGCTCTCGACGTCGTCGCTCCACACGGCGGTGCCGCCGTTGGTGAGCTGGAAGTCGTCCACGTGCCAGCCGCGCGCCTGGAAGGCGGCGTCGGTGTTGTAGGTGAGCCGCAGCTTGATGGTCTGCCCGGCGAACGGCGTCAGGTTCACGTAGTCGTGCCGCCAGGCGCCGCCGGTGTCACCGGTGAGTCCGTACTTCTTGTTGCCGAAGGTCTTGAGGTTCTTGTACGGGTCCGGGTAGTCGTCCGGCGTGCTGACCTCGTTGCCGGCCTCGTCGTAGACCTTCTGCTGGGTCCACGTCTGGCCGCCGTCGGTGGAGACCTCGACGAAGCCGAAGTCCCAGTCCTGCTCGATCTCGTAGTTGTTCCACATCCACAGCTTGAGATCGGTGCCGGCGGGGACGGGCAGGTCGCGCTGCAGGCTGAGGTTGGCCCAGTCCTGGTCGAGGCCGCTCCACCAGGCGTTGGAGCCGCTGTGCACGTCGATCATCTTGAGCGGCGTGGAGGCCAGGTTCACCCGGACGCCGTCCTGGGTGAGCTTGGGCGTGCGCGACGCCTGGCCGACGGTGACGAGCTTGGCGGCGTCACCGGGGTTGAACGTCTTCGGGTTCGCCCAGCCGAGCACCCACTTGTCCCACAGGCCCATGTGGCTCGGCATCGACTGGAAGATCGGGCCGGAGTGGGAGCCGCTGGACATCAGGTCCCAGAAGTCCACGGCGGAGCTGTACTGGCCGGAGGTGTCGTACAGGTCGGGCAGGCCGAGGTCGTGGCCGTACTCGTGGGCGAAGACGCCGACGCCGGAGTCCTCGGGCTGCACGATGTAGTTGGAGATCTTGATGTTGGTGCCGGGCACCTTGTAGCCGCCGGCGACGGCGCTGGAGTGGGCCCAGATCGCGTACGTGCCCTGGGCGCCGCCGTCGGAGGACTTGTCCTTGCCGGCGTGCACGAGCACGAGGTGGTCGATCACGCCGTCGGGCTCGGCGAAGTTGCCGTCACCGTCGGCGTCGGAGATGTCCTCGACGTCGTAGTCCGCCCACGGGAAGTCGGGCTGGGCCTGCGCCAGGGCGTTGACGGTGTCGATGGGCAGCTGCTGGGCGCCGATCGGGTTGTCCGGGTGGCCGGACATGTCCTGGGGCGGGTTGCCGCAGGCGGCGGCGCCGTACCAGGCCTCGGAGTGCGGCACCTTGATCCAGCCGACGGCGGAGCCGGTGACGGAGTAGGCGCCCTTCGACATCTCCTCGTACATCTTCTTCATGGTGTAGCCGGAGATGTCGATGCCGGGCTTGCCGTCGCGCGGGTCCTTCAGGTCGAGGCGGACGCGCTCGGTGATGCCCTTGTCGGTGTAGAGCATCTTGTTGAAGTGCTCGGTGCTGAAGTCCTTGACCCAGAAGGAGTTGTTGTCCTTGTGCGGCAGCGTGGCCGGGTCGGGGATCTGGTTGTGCAGCGGGCCGTTCATCAGCGTGCCGGGCGGCTCGACGACGCAGTCGTCGGCGGCGCCCTGGGTGCTGCGCAGGCGGTTGAAGCCGGAGAAGTCGTCGTTGGCCTGCTCGTTGAACTCCACGAGCACGGTCAGGAGCTTCGCCGTGCGGGTCTGCTTGGTGTTCTTGAAGATCCATTCAGCGGGGTTGCGCCCGGTCCTGATGGCCTGCTCCTCGCGGGCGGCGAGGATGCGGCCGGTCGCCGGGTTGCCGCTGTTGAACTTCCGGTCGAACTTCTGGGCGGGGGTGAGTGAGCGCGAGCGCGCGTCCTCGACCTTGGGCTCCTTCGTCTCGTGGGGGACGGCCGGAGGAGCGTAGTTGATGTAGTAGTCCGCGGCCGTGGGCTGGTAGTTCGCGACGGACGTCGCGGCTGCCGGGGGCGTGGACAGGGCGGCGCCAAGGAGGGCGACCGCCGGGATCGTTGCTAACAGGCGCTTAGTACGTGGCACCAGGAACCCTCTCTGCCCGGGGTCGCCGGGCGCATGGCCATAGGGTGTGCAATGCCGGACGCTAAGGGGTACGTCAACCGAACGTAAAGTACGTTGTTGAAACGTGATCAAACTACGACATTTCAGAACATCAGCATCACGGCAATGACCCCGCCCGCAATAGCCCCGCCGTAACAAAACAGTGCTATCACCAGGTCGAACCGGGCCAGACCGAGCAGTTCCTCACTGGTGTGCCGGATCCGGTGCGCGGCGTGGAAGAGACACAGCACGACCACCACGACGAGCGTCAGCCGTACGAGCACGTTGCCCAGCAGCCCGCGCAGGTGCCCGGCGGTGGGCCAGTCCACGACCCCGAGCGGCATGAGCACCCCGAACAGCAGCACCAGCACCGGCAGCACGAGCGCCGCCACCACTCCCCCGCCGCTGAACAGCAGCCACAGGTACGGCTCCGGCGTCCGCCTCACCGCGACCCCCTCGGCACGCCTCATCGGAACTCCCTCAGCACGCCTCATCGGAACCCCCGGAGCACGAAGAACGCGATGACCGCCGAGACGACCAGCCACAGCGAGTGGTTGCCGCCCTGGATCATCCACGCGGGCAGCCGGTAGCCGTCCAGGCGCACGACGGTGGCCTTCGGCGCGAGGTTCAGGAACGTGACCGAGTGGAACGCGGTGGCCGCCAGCGCCACCACGTTGATCGCGATCATCCAGGGCCGCCCGGCCAGCGCCGCGAACTCCGGCAGCCCGCCGCCCAGCACCGCGCCGGCCAGCATCAGCAGGAACGCCACCGACCAGGCCACGAAGACGCTGGTCAGCTCGCGCAAGACGAAGATCGTGTAGCTGCGGGTGCGGGCGAACCAGAGGCGGTCCCGCCGCGGCCGGTAGGCGGCACCCGCGGGCACCTCGGTCTTCATCGCCTGCTCCACGGCAGCACCGAGCGCAGCGCGGCGGTCAGCTTGTAGCGCTGGATCGCCTCGGCCGGATCCACGTGCTTCGGGCAGACCTTCGTGCACTCGCCGACGAACGTGCACCCCCACACCGCGTCCTCCTGGTTGAGCACGTCGAAGCGGTCGCCCATGTCCCGCGAGTCGAGGTTGTAGCGCTGGGCCAGCGCGATGGCGGCCGGGCCGAGGAAGTCGGGGTCGAGCACGTAGACCGGGCAGGCCGAGTAACACAGCAGGCAGTTGATGCACATGCTGTACTGCTTGTACGCCTCCAGCTGCTCGGGCGTCTGGGCGTACTCGGCGGTCAGCGGCAGGTCCTCGCCCTCCCTGATCAGCCAGGGCCGCACCGACGACAGCTTGGCCAGGAACCCGTCGATGTCCACCACCAGGTCCCTGATGATCGGGAACCCCTTCAGCGGCTCGACCCTGACGGGCCCGTCGCCGTACTCGCTGAGGAAGGTGCCGCAGGTCAGCCGGGCCTCGCCGTTGACCGTCATGCCGCACGAGCCGCACACGCCCATCCGGCACGACCAGCGGTAGGACAGGCTGCCGTCGAGCTGGTCCTTGATGTGGTTGAGGCCGTCCAGCACGGCCCAGTCGCTCATGAGCGGCACGTCGTAGCCCTGGAAGACCGGCTCGGCGTCCTGGCCGGGCCGGTACCTCGCCACTTCCATCCGGATCGTCCGGGTGCCCGCCGCCTGCCGTACCGCTTGCGTCGTGTCAGTCACGGCCGTAGACCCTTTCTCCCGGTGGCCAGCGTGTGATCGTCACGGGCAGCAGGCCGACCGACGGCGTGCCGTCGGGGGCGCGGTGCACCAGCGAGTGCGCCAGGAAGGCCGCGTCGTCCCTGGCCGAGAAGTCGGTGCGCTGGTGCGCGCCGCGCGACTCCTCCCTGTTCAGCGCACAGGCGGCGATCGTCTGCGCGATCTCCAGCATGCTGCGCAGCTCCAGCAGGTTGATCAGCTCCGTGTTGAACGCGGTGCTGCTGTCCTCCATGCGGGCCTCCTCGGCCCGCTCGCGCAGCTCCGCGAGCGTGTCCACGGCCTTGGCCAGCACGTCGCCCGTGCGGTAGATGCCGGCCGCCCCTTCAAGTGTGTGCTGCATCCGCTCGCGCAGGTCGGCGATCCGCTCGCCGCGCCCGTTCCGGGGCCGGCCGCCCTCGCGCGCGCGTTCCAGCCGCCGCCGCTCGTCCTCGCCCTGGCTCCGTACGGCCGGCGGCTCGGCCTCGCGGTGCTCCTTGGCGAACGCGGCCGCCGCGATGCCCGCCCGGCGGCCGAAGACGAGGATCTCCGGCAGCGAGTTGGAGCCGAGCCGGTTGGCGCCGTTGATGCTCACGCAGGCCGTCTCCCCGGCCGCGTACAGGCCCGCGATGGGGGTGGCGCCGTGGAGGTCGGTGTGGACGCCGCCCATCATGTAGTGCACGACCGGGCGGACCGGGATGAGGTCGGTGGCCGGGTCGAGGTTCTGGTAGCTGCGGCACAGCTCGCGTACGAACGGGATGCGGGCGTCGATCTTCGCCTCGCCGAGGTGGCGCAGGTCGAGGTAGACCACCGGCCCGTACGGGGTGTCCACGGTGCGGCCCTGCCGCTGCTCGTGCACGAACGCCTGCGAGAGCCGGTCGCGCGGCCCCAGCTCCATGCTGCGCAGCCTCGGGGTGGGCGTCGGCTTGCCCAGGTCGTAGTCCTGGAGATAGCGGTAGCCGTCCTTGTTGATCAGCCAGCCGCCCTCCGCCCTGGCCGCCTCGGTGATGAGGATGCCGGTGAACGGCAGGCCGGTCGGGTGGTACTGGACGAACTCCATGTCCTTGAGCGGCGCGCCCTCCCGGTAGGCCAGGGCCATGCCGTCGCCGGTCTTGACGGCGGCGTTCGTGGTGAAGGGGAAGACCCGGCCGCAGCCGCCGGTGGCCAGGATGACGGTCCTGGCGGGGATGGTCTCGATGCGGCCGGTCCTGATCTCGGTGGCGACGACGCCGTGGACGCGGCCGTCGTCGACGAGGAGCTTGGTGACGTACCACTCGTCGTACCTGATGATGTCCTGATATTTCAGGGTGGTCTGGAAGAGCGTGTGCAGCAGGTGGAAGCCGGTCTTGTCGGCCGCGTACCAGGTGCGCATCTTCTTCATGCCGCCGAACGGCCGCACCGCGACCCGCCCGTCGCTCTCGCGGCTCCACGGGCAGCCCCAGTGTTCGAGCTGGATCAGCTCCTTGGGCGCCTCGGCCACGAACGCCTCCACCGCGTCCTGGTCGCACAGCCAGTCGCCGCCCGAGATCGTGTCGTAGCAGTGCTCGTCCAGCGTGTCCCCGGGAGCGATCACCCCGGCGGCGCCGCCCTCGGCGGAGACGGTGTGGCTGCGCATCGGATAGACCTTCGACACGACCGCCACCTTGAGCGCGGGGTCCGTCTCGGCGACCGCCACGGCGGCCCGCAGCCCGGCTCCGCCTCCTCCGACGATGAGCACGTCGATCATCTACGTCACTTCCCGAGGTCCGGCCGGATCGGGTCCTTCACCCGCTTGCCGTCATGGCGGATGGCGGACAGGTGGATGCTGCCGTCGTGGTACTCGTGCCTGATGCGGCGGCAGCCGCAGTCGAAGAGCTGGTCGCGGATGACCAGGCCGTAGCCGTCGTCGTCGACGAGGCGATCACCTCCGGACTGCTTCCCGCAGGGTGCCGTCTCGGGGTCGAAGGGAATCTTCGTGCCTGTCATCGCCGATCTCCCTAGATAGGCGAAAGGTCAAGGAGGAGGGTCAGCCGGGCGCGTCCTGGCGCGGCGGCACCTCGGGCGTGCCGCTCTCCTCGGTCTCCGGCGGCTGCTCGTCGGGCTTCTCGTGCGGGTAGTGCAGGTCGAAGGCCGGGCGTTCGGAGCGGATGGGCGGCATGCGGGTGAAGTTGTGGCGCGGCGGCGGGCAGCTCGTCGCCCATTCGAGGGAGTTGCCGTAGCCCCACGGGTCGTCGAGCGTGACCTTGGGGGCGTGCCGGGCGGTCTTCCAGACGTTGTAGAGGAACGGCAGCGTCGAGGCGCCCAGCAGGAACGCCCCGACCGAGGAGATCTCGTTCAGCGTGGTGAAGCCGTCGGCCGCGCTGTAGTCGGCGTAGCGCCTGGGCATGCCGAGCTGGCCGAGCACGTGCTGGATGAGGAACGTGGTGTGGAAGCCGATGAACAGCGTCCAGAAGTGGATCTTGCCGAGCCGGTCGTCGAGCAGCCGGCCGGTCATCTTCGGCCACCAGAAGTAGAAGCCCGAGAACATGGCGAACACGACGGTGCCGAAGACCACGTAGTGGAAGTGGGCGACGACGAAGTACGTGTCGCTGATGTGGAAGTCGAGCGGCGGCGAGGCCAGGATGATCCCGGTCAGCCCGCCCAGCAGGAACGTCACGAGGAAGCCGATCGCGAACAGCATCGGCGTCTCGAAGCTCAGATGGCCGCGCCACATCGTGCCGATCCAGTTGAAGAACTTCACCCCGGTCGGCACCGCGATGAGGAACGTCATGAACGAGAAGAACGGCAGCAGCACCTGCCCGGTGGGGAACATGTGGTGCGCCCACACCGTCATCGACAGCCCCGCGATCGCGATCGTGGCCCCGACGAGGCTCCCGTAGCCGAAGATCGGCTTGCGGCTGAAGACCGGGATGACCTCGGTGATGATGCCGAAGAACGGCAGCGCGATGATGTAGACCTCGGGATGGCCGAAGAACCAGAACAGGTGCTGCCAGAGTATCGGCCCGCCGTTGTCGGACAGGAAGACCTGCGTGCCCAGCTTGCGGTCGGACTCCAGCACCAGCAGCGCCGCCGCCAGCACGGGGAAGGCCATCAGCACGAGCATGCTGGTCAGCAGCACGTTCCAGGTGAACATCGGCATGCGGAACATCGTCATGCCGGGCGCCCGCATCCCGATGATCGTGGTCACGAAGTTGACCGCGCCGAGGATCGTGCCGAGGCCCGACATCGCCAGGCCCATGATCCAAAGGTCCGCGCCGACCTGCGGCGTGTGCACCGCCGACGACAGCGGCGTGTAGGCGAACCAGCCGAAGTCGGCCGCGCCGCCCGGCGTGAAGAAGCCCGCCACCACCATCAGCCCGCCGAACAGGAACAGCCAGTACGCCACCGCGTTCAGCCGGGGGAAGGCCACGTCGGGGGCGCCGATCTGCAGCGGCATGACCACGTTCGCGAACCCCGCGAACAGCGGGGTGGCGAACAGCAGCAGCATCACCGTGCCGTGGATGGTGAAGAGCTGGTTGTACTGCTGCTGGCTGACGATCTGCATGCCGGGCGCGGCCAGCTCGGCCCGGATGAACATGGCCATGACGCCCGCGACGAGGAAGAAGGCGAACGAGGTGATCAGGTAGAGGTACCCGATGACCTTGTGATCGGTCGTCGACAGCCAGGATGCGATGATCGTCCCGGTGCGACGGCGCCTGACCTGCTCGATCGAGGTCTCTCGAACGGTCGTCACGGCTGCTCCCTCCGACGCGGAGTTGTGCCTGCCCCGATCTACCCATTCCACGCCAACGATCGCCGCTCGGCTAGGCGTTCTTTGTGATTGGCTCCCGAAAGCTTTGATCCGCGCCCCGTCTCCATGGCTGTCCACATGGCGGATACCGTCCGGCCGGGCCCGTGGCATCTTCTATCCTTCGAAGGTCAACAGAATCGGAGGAGATGCTCGTGACCGCCCAGCGTGACTACGCCGACCTCGTCCAGCGAGGGCTCTCGCTCGACCTCACCAGGGGCAAGCCGTCGCCGCGCCAGCTCGACCTCTCCAACGATCTGCTCAAACTGCCCACGTCCTACCAGGCGGCCGACGGCACCGACGGCCGCAACTACGGCAACCTCCAGGGCCTGGCCGAGCTGCGCGAGCTGTTCGCGCCGCTGGTGCAGGTGCCGGCGGAGCAGCTCGTCGTCGGCGGCAACTCCAGCCTGGCGCTGATGCACGACACCGTGGTGCACGCGCTGCTCACGCCGGTGCCGGGCGCCGCCCGCCGGTGGGTCGAGGAGCCGGAGATCACGTTCCTGTGCCCGGTGCCCGGCTACGACCGGCACTTCACGATCTGCGAGCGGTTCGGCATCAAGATGGTGCCCGTGCCGATGACCGCCGAGGGCCCCGACATGGACGTCGTCGAGCGCCTGGTCGCCGCCGACGCGAGCGTCAAGGGCATGTGGTGCGTGCCGAAGTACAGCAACCCGTCCGGCATCACCTACAGCGACGAGACCGTGCGCAGACTGGCCGCCATGCGGACGGCCGCGCCCGACTTCCGGATCTTCTGGGACAACGCGTACGCGGTGCACCACCTCACCGACACCCCCGACGAGCTGGCCGACCTGCTGGCCCTGGCCGCCGAGCACGGCAACGCCGACCGGGTGTTCGTCTACGCCTCCACCTCGAAGGTGACGCTGGCCGGCTCCGGCGTCTCGTTCTTCGGCGGCTCCCCGGCGAACGTGAAGTGGTTCCTGCACAACACCTCGAAGCAGTCGATCGGCCCCGACAAGATCAACCAGCTCCGTCACGTGGAGTTCCTGCGTGACGGCGCCGGGGTGGCCGCGCACATGCGCCGCCACGCCGAGCTGATCGGCCCGAAGTTCGAGCTGGTCGACAAGGTGCTGACCGAGCGGCTCGGCGACCTGGCCACCTGGACGAGCCCGCGGGGCGGCTACTTCATCAGCCTGGAGGTGCCGCACGCCGCCGAGGTGGTGGCCAAGGCCAAGGCGGCCGGCATCGCGCTGACGCCCGCCGGGGCCACGCACCCGTACGGCAAGGACCCCGACGACCGCGTGATCAGGATCGCGCCGACCTACCCCGGCCTCGACGAGCTGGAGCAGGCCATCAACGGCCTGGCCGTCTGCGTCCGCCTGGTCGCCGAAGAGCGCGGCTGAGCCCGGCCGGCGGCCCCCGTCCCGCGAGGGGCGGGGGCCGCCGCCGTTCCGCTACGGGCGGGGGCCGCCGCCGTTCCTGAAGCCGAAGATGTACTCGCGCGTCTCGCTGGGGTGGAACGTGATGTCCACGCCCGGCTCGAAGACGACGTTGTCGCGCGCGCAGTAGTACAAGCTCTCCCACACGCGCAGCGCCTTCTCCCTGGCGGGCGCCTCCGCCCGGTCGCGCCGGCGGGCGCCGCGCGCGCCGAGCACGTTCAGCAGGCCGAACGCCCAGAACAGGCCGGTCAGGCAGAACGGCGCCAACAGCACCTCGCCCCAGTTCGGGTCCTGGCCCATCGCGATCACCAGCGACACGACGAGATGCACCAGGGCCGCGACCAGCAGCAGCACGTACCCCTGGTTCCTGGCCCACGCCGTGTAGTGCCGGCTGGGGAACGACAGCCACACCGCGAGCTGCGTGCGGCTCATGACGTGCTTGGACGCGCCGAGCTCCGCCGCCGTGGGCAGGTCGGCGACCTCGCGCGTGCCGGGTAACCGCACCCGCCCGATCCGGTACGTGGTCCCAGCGGCCACCGCCCCAGGAACCGCGACAACCTGGTCAGCTTCCGCACACACCGGGCACCCGACTTTCACCCGGGCAGTCTGGCCTTAAGAAACGCGCTGCGCAAACCATAAGGTGCATAGTGTGAGACCGATTGATGCCCTGGTGGACGCTCTGTCCGATGCCCGCGTCGTGACCGACCCCGACGTGATCGACTCCTACGCCCGCGACCGCACGTTCCTGGAGCCCGGCAAGCCGCTCGGCGTGGTGCTCGCCACCAGCCGCGACGACGTCGTCACCACCATGCGGTGGGCCACCGAGCACCGCGTGCCGGTGGTGCCGCGCGGCGGCGGCACCGGCCTGGCCGGCGCCTCCGTGGCCGGCGACGGCTCGATCATCCTGTCGCTGGCGAAGATGACCGCAATCAGGGAGCTCTCCCCCGCCGACGAGATCGCCGTCGTCGAGCCCGGCGTCATCACCGCCGACCTGGACAGGGCCGCCAGGGAGCACGGGCTGATGTACGCGCCGGACCCGTCCTCGTACGAGATCTCCACCATCGGCGGGAACCTGGCCACCAACGCCGGCGGGCTGCGCTGCGTCAAGTACGGCGTGACCAGGGACTCCGCGCTCGGCCTCGAAGTGGTGCTGGCCGACGGCCGGGTGCTGAACACCGGGCGGCGCACGATGAAGGGCGTCACGGGCTACGACCTGACCGGGCTGTTCGTCGGCTCCGAGGGCACGCTGGGCGTGATCACCGCCGCCACCGTGCGGCTGCGGCGCGCGCCGGCCGCGCCGCCCGCGACGTTCGCCGCCGACTTCTCCTCGCTGCGGGACGCCGGCGCGGCCGTGTCGGCGATCATGGCGGCGGGCTGCCAGCCGTCGCTCATGGAGCTGCTCGACCGGGCCACGCTGGAGGCCATCGACGACTGGCGCAACATCGGGCTCGAACCGGCCACGCAGGCCATGCTCATCGGCCAGTCCGACGCCGCCGACGGCCAGGCCGCGGTGGAGCGCATGGAGCGGATCTGCGCGGAGAACGGCGCCTCGTTCGTGGCCGTCTCCTCCAGCCCGCAGGAGGCCGACGAGCTGATCGGGCTGCGGCGGCTGGCGTACGGGGCCAAGGAGCGCCAGGGCGCGTGCCTGGTCGAGGACGTGTGCGTGCCCCGCTCGGCACTGGCCGAGATGATCGGCAGGATCGAGGCGGCGGCGGTGCGGCACGGGGTGCGGATCGCCACGGTGGCGCACGCCGGCGACGGCAACCTGCACCCGGTCTTCATCTTCGAGCACGGCACCGTCGAGCCGCCCCCCGAGGTGTGGGCCGCGGCGGACGAGGTGTTCAAGGACGCGCTCGCGCTCGGCGGCACGCTCACCGGCGAGCACGGCGTCGGCCTGCTGAAGCGGCGCTGGCTGGAGCTGGAGTCGGGGCCGGTGGCGGGCGAGCTCCAGCGGGGCATCAAGGCCGTGTTCGACCCCCTCGGCATCCTCAATCCGGGCAAGGCGATCTGACCCCGACCTCGTGGATCTTGCCTTCACCAAGCCGTGACCTTGGGCGTCCAAGCACACACGACCTGCGACGGGAGCCTGACTTTCCTCGTCAAAACATGAAACTTCTGACAGGTCCGGCAGACGCCTCAAGGGTCGCGCTGGTAGCGTTTTGCCTCATCTATTGGGTTGTAATGGGGGTCCGACGTGAATCAGTTCCAGCCGTTGGCGGCGGACGATCCGCGGCGGCTGGGGGCGTATGACATCGTCGCCCGGCTCGGCGAGGGCGGCCAGGGCGTTGTCTATCTCGGCAAGAGCGACTCGGGGGAACAAGTCGCCGTCAAGCTGCTGCACAACGCCCTGGTGGCGGACGCCGACGCCCGCACCCGCTTCCTGCGCGAGGTGGCGGTCGCCCAGCGCGTCGCCCGGTTCTGCACCGCTCCCGTGCTGCACGCCGACCTGGACGGGAGCCGGCCGTACATCGTCAGCGAGTACGTGCCCGGCCCGTCCCTGCGCGAGCTGGTCATCAACGAGGGGCCGCGGCGGGGCGCCGCCCTGGAACGACTGGCGATCAGTACGGCGACCGCGCTCGCGGCCATCCACCGGGCCGGCATCCTGCACCGCGACTTCAAGCCCGCGAACGTGCTGATGGGGCCCGAAGGCCCCGTCGTGATCGACTTCGGCATCGCCCGCGCCCTCGACTCCCCCGGCGCCACCGCCACCGGCATGGCCATGGGCACGCCCTCGTACCTGGCGCCCGAGCAGCTCAGCGGGGCGCAGGTGTCGGAAGCGGCCGACGTGTTCGCCTGGGGCGTCACCATGGTGTTCGCCGCCACCGGCAAGCCCGCGTTCGGGGCCGACTCCATTCCCGTCGTGATGAACCGGATCCTCAACGAGGAGCCGGAGCTCGGGACGATGGAGGGGCTGCTGGGCGACCTGGTGGCCGCCTGCCTGTCCAAGGACCCGGCGCAGCGGCCCAGCGCGGACGAGCTCATCGTCCACCTCACCGGCCAGCCCGCCCCGAAGGCGGCCATCGAGCCCGTGACGGGCGGCCAGAGGACCTTCGGCGGCGCCGCGGGCGCGACCGGCGGCGCCGCCGCGGGTGCGGGTGCCGGCTCTGGTGGCCCTGGCGGCTCTGGTGGCGCGTCCGGGCAGGACGACTACCCCGGCCCCTGGCACCAGCCGACCGGGCCCCAGCAGCTTCCGGTGCCGCAGACGGGCGACTACGGCCACCAGGCGGCGGCCGCGACGGCGCACCTCGGCCCGGCGGGCAACACCTCCCCCGGCCCGATCCAGGGCGGCGCGGGCGGCGGGGCTCAGGGCGGGCCGCACGCCGGTATGCCGCAGCCCGGGATGCCTGGCGGGCCCCAGATGGGCATGCCCGGCGGCCCTCAGGCGGGCGTCGCCGGCGGCCCTCAGGGTGCCGGCGTGCCGGGCTCTGTGCCGGGTGGCCCGCAGGGTGCGCCCGGGATGCAGGGCGGGCCCGGTGGTGGACAGCAGGGCGCGGCGTCCGGCATGCCGGGCTCCGGCCAGCCCTTCCCGGCAGGCGCCCACGGCGGCCCCGCAGGCCCGGGCGGGCCGGGTGGCGCGGGCGGGCCGGGCGGAGCCGGCGGCCCGAGTGGGCCGGGCAGGCTCAACGGGCCCGGTGGGGCCGGTGGTCCCGCTGGTGGGGCCGGGACGCGGCCGGGTGGGGGTGCGCCCGCGAAGCAGCGACGTACCCTGACGCTCGCCCTGTCCGGCGCGGCGGCAGCGGCGCTGCTCGTCGTGATCGGCGCGGTCGTCGTGCAGGCCAACAGCAAGGAGGCCCCGGTCGTGGCCGTGGGCAACTCGGCCAGCGAGTCCGAGGGCGGCTCGGGTGCGGGCCAGCCGGGCGAGGGCCCGTCCGAGCAGCAGCCGCCGCCCGTGGCGCAGCCGACGGACAGCGCGGCGCCGGTGCCCACGCTGGACATCGAGCCGGAGGAGACCAAGAAGAGCAGGAAGCCGACCAAGGAGCCGATCGCTCAGGTGCCGGACCCGGTCACGCAGGCTCCGAGGCCGCAGACCACCACGAAGAAGGCCGAGCCGACGCCGACGCCGACCAGGACGAAGAAGAAGTCGACGACGCTCATCGAGCCTGAGGTGGACCCGGCGCGCAGCCCGTCCCCCACGCCCAAGACGTCGAAGACGCCGTCGTCGAAGACGAGCGCGAAGCCCGAGGCGGCGCTGAAGCCGAACACCTACAGCCCGGCGGCGGCGTGCGGCTCCGGCTACAAGATCATCAACTCGCACGCGCTGGGCGACAAGGCCACGGTCTACCTGCTCTACAGCAGCAGCGCGGGCAAGAACTGCGTGGTCACGATGTCCCGTTACGTGTACCCGAACAAGACGAAGATGAGCGCGACCCTCCAGGTGCAGGGCGGCGCGACGGGCGGCGACAACGGCGCGTTCACCGCCTACGCCGGCCCGGTGCGCCTGGCCGCGGCCAAGAAGTGCGTCATGTGGGGCGGCGCGTTCGGCGCGCTGAGCTGGAAGTCGGGCTGGAGCCACTGCGGCTGAGCACCGCGGCTGAGGTCCGATGAACAGGCGAGCCGCCACCCGGTACGGGGTGGCGGCTCGTTCCATGCCTGGGCTAGCGTGCTGGGCATGATCGTCGCGAGGACTCCGTGATCACGAGCAGGCTCGACACCGCGAGCGCCGAGTACCGCGCCAGGCGCGCGGCGATGCTGGCCAAGCTGGCCGACCTGGACGCCGAGCAGGCCAAGGCGGTGGCCGGGGGCGGCGCGAAGTACGTCGAGCGGCACCGCGCCCGCGGCAAGCTGCTGGCGAGGGAGCGGGTCGAGCTGCTGGTCGACCCCGACTCCCCCTTCCTGGAGCTGTCGCCGCTGGCGGCCTGGGGCACCGACTTCCCGGTGGGGGCGAGCGTGGTGACGGGCATCGGGGTGATCGAGGGCGTCGAGTGCGTGATCACCGCGAACGATCCCACGGTCCGCGGCGGCGCCTCGAACCCGTGGACGTTGAAGAAGACCCTGCGCGCGGCGGAGATCGCGCTGCGCAACCGGCTCCCGTACGTGAACCTGGTGGAGAGCGGCGGCGCGGACCTGCCGACGCAGAAGGAGATCTTCATCCCGGGCGGGCAGATCTTCCGCGACCTGACGAGGCTGTCGGCGGCGGGGGTGCCGACGGTGGCGCTGGTGTTCGGCAACTCGACGGCGGGCGGCGCGTACGTGCCGGGGATGAGCGACCACGTGGTGATGGTGCGGGAGCGGGCCAAGGTGTTCCTGGGCGGGCCGCCGCTGGTCAAGATGGCGACCGGGGAGGAGTCCGACGACGAGTCGCTGGGCGGGGCGGAGATGCACGCCCGGGTGAGCGGGCTGGCCGACCACCTGGCCGAGGACGAGCACGACGCGCTGCGGGTCGGCCGCCGGATCATCGCCTCGCTGGGCTGGCGGAAGCTGGGCCGCGCGCCCGATCCCGGCGTGGCGGAGCCGGCGTATCCGGCCGACGAGCTGCTCGGCATCGTGCCGGAGGACCTGAAGGTGCCGTTCGACCCGCGCGAGGTGATCGCGCGGGTGGTCGACGGGAGCATGTTCGAGGAGTTCAAGCCGCTGTACGGGTCCTCGCTGGTGACGGGCTGGGCCCGGATCCACGGGTATCCGGTGGGGGTACTGGCCAACGCGCGCGGGGTGCTGTTCAGCGAGGAGTCGCAGAAGGCCACGCAGTTCATCCAGCTGGCGAACCAGTCGCGCACGCCGCTGTTGTTCCTGCAGAACACGACCGGGTACATGGTCGGCAAGGACTACGAGCAGGGCGGCATCATCAAGCACGGCGCCATGATGATCAACGCGGTGTCCAACTCGACGGTGCCGCACCTGACGGTCGTCATGGGCGCCTCCTACGGCGCGGGCAACTACGGCATGTGCGGGCGCGCCTACGAGCCCCGCTTCCTGTTCTCCTGGCCGAGCGCGAAGTCGGCGGTGATGGGCCCGGCACAGCTCGCGGGGGTGCTGTCGATCGTGGGGCGGGCCTCCGCCCTGGCCAAGGGGCAGGTGTACGACGAGGAGGCCGACGCGGCGATGCGGGCGATGGTGGAGGCGCAGATCGAGGCCGAGTCGCTGGCCTTCTTCCTGTCGGGGCGGCTGTACGACGACGGGGTGATCGATCCGCGCGACACCCGTACCGTGCTGGGGATGTGCCTGTCGGCGATCAACAGCGCGCCGGAGCCGGAGGCGGCGGGGTTCGGGGTGTTCCGGCCGTGATCACCCGCCTGCTCGTCGCGAACCGGGGCGAGATCGCCCGCCGCGTCTTCCGTACCTGCCGGGAGCTGGGCATCTCCACGGTGGCCGTGTTCTCCGACGCCGACGCGGAGTCGCCGCACGTGGCCGAGGCCGACCTGGCGGTGCGCCTGCCGGGTGTGCGCCCGTCGGAGACGTACCTGGACGTGGAGCGGCTGCTGGCGGCCTGCCGGGCGTCGGGGGCGGACGCGGTGCATCCCGGCTACGGGTTCCTGTCGGAGAGCGCGGAGTTCGCGCGGGAGGTGCTGGCGGCCGGGCTGGTCTGGGTCGGCCCGCCGCCGGAGGCGATCGCGGCCATGGGGGTGAAGATCGGGGCGAAGCGGCTGATGGCGGAGGCGGGGGTGCCCGTGCTGCCCTCGCTCGATCTCGCCGCGCCGGAGGAGTTCCCGCTGCTGGTGAAGGCGTCGGCGGGGGGCGGCGGGCGCGGGATGCGGGTGGTGCGCGGCCCTGAGGAGCTGGCGGGGGCGGTGGAGTCGGCGCGGCGGGAGGCCGCCTCGGCGTTCGGCGACGGCACCGTGTTCGCCGAGCCGCTGCTGGAGCGGGCCCGGCACGTGGAGGTGCAGGTGCTGGCCGACCGGCACGGCACCGTGTGGGCGCTGGGCGAGCGCGAGTGCAGCGTGCAGCGGCGGCACCAGAAGGTGGTCGAGGAGTGTCCCTCGCCGGGCATCTCGGAGGCGACGCGTTCCCTGCTGTACGAGGCCGCGACGCGGGCCGCGCGCACGATCGGCTACGTCGGCGCCGGCACCGTGGAGTTCCTGGTCAAGGGCGAGCGGGTGGCGTTCCTGGAGATGAACACCCGGCTCCAGGTCGAGCATCCGGTGACCGAGCTGGTCCACGGCGTGGATCTGGTGCGGCTGCAGATCGAGGTGGCGGAGGGGGCCGCGCTGCCGCCCGCGCCGCCTCCGCCGGTGGGGTGGGCGGTGGAGGCGCGCCTGTACGCCGAGGACTCCCGGCACGTGCCACAGGCCGGGGTGCTGCGGCGGTTCGAGATCGCGGGCGGGGTGCGGGTGGACGCCGGGGTGGAGTCGGGGTCGGTGGTGTCGCCGCACTATGACGCGTTGCTGGCGAAGGTGGTGGCGCACGGCTCGACGCGGGCGGAGGCGGTGCGCAAGCTGGTGTCGGCGTTGCGCGGGGCGCGGCTGCACGGTCTCACAACAAATCGCGATTTGCTCGTAAATATCCTGACAAATCGGGATTTCGCGGCGGGCGACACGCACACCGGCTTCCTCGACGCGGACGGCCCGCTCCACACGTCCCCTGTTCGGACGCGGGACGGTCAGGAGGCGCTGGCCGCCGCGCTCGCCGTGGCCGCGCTCAACCGCAGCCGCGCCCGCGTCCTGGCCGGCCTGCCCGCCGGCTGGCGCAACGTGCGCTCCCAGCCCCGCACCGTCCGCTTCGAGGAGACCGGCGAGGTGACCTACGACCCGCTCCCCGAGGGTGTCGCCGTAGTCGCCGCGGACCCGTACCGGGTGGTGCTGGAGCAGGGCGGGCTGCGCCGTACGTACGAGATCGCCCACTATCCCGGCAGCGTGTGCGTCGACCACGCGGGCGGCCACGCGGAGCTGACGCCCGTCCCGCGGCTGCCCGAGCCGTCCGAGCACGTCGCGCCCGGCTCGCTGCTGGCCCCCATGCCGGGCAGCGTGCTGCGGGTCGAGGTGGAGCCCGGCGACCGGGTGGTCAAGGGGCAGGCGGTGCTGGTGCTGGAGGCGATGAAGATGGAGCACGTGATCACCGCCCCGGCCGATGGCGTGGTTTCGGGCGTGCACGTGGAGAAGGGCCGGCAGGTCGACGCGGGAGCGGTGCTGGCGATCATCCAGGAGGGGGACTCATGACGGAGCTGGTGCACAAGGAGCTGGCGGGGGGCGTCGCGACGATCACGCTGGACTCGCCGCCCAACCGCAACGCGCTGTCCGGCCGCCTGCTCGCCGAGCTGGCCGAGCGGCTGGGCTGGGCGCTGGCCGAGCCGGCGGCCAGGGTGATCGTGCTGACCGCGACGGGGAACGTGTTCTGCTCGGGCGCCGACCTCAAGGAGCAGCGGGCCTCGGGCGCGCCGGTGACGGCCGCGTTCCCGGAGGTCCTGGAGCTGATCTGGGACAGCCCGAAGCCGGTCGTCTGCCGGCTCAACGGCACGGCGCGGGCGGGCGGCCTGGGGCTGGTGGCGGCGTGCGACTTCGCGATCGCGCCGCTGACGGCGTCGTTCGCGTTCACGGAGGTACGGCTGGGCGTCGCGCCCGCCATGATCGCCGTCCCGGTGCTGCGCAGGCTGAGCGCCCGGGCGGCGGCCGAGTACTTCCTGACCGGCGAGGTCTTCGACGCCGCGCGGGCGGTGGAGATCGGCCTGCTGTCGGCGGCCGTCCCGCCGGAGGAGCTGGACGCGACCGTGGCCCGGTACGCCGGGATGCTCGCGCTGGGCGGCCCGGAGGCGCTGGCGATCACGAAACGGCTGGTCAGGGAGGTGCCGGCGATGCCGTTCGGTGAGGGGTTGCGCCGGATGGCCGAGCTGTCGGCCGAGCGCTTCACCTCGGAGGAGGGCCAGGAGGGCATCGCGGCCTTCCGCGACAAGCGCCCGCCCGCGTGGGTGCCCGCGGAGGGCTGAGCCGATGGTGCTGCGCGTGGCCAACTGCAGCGGCTTCTACGGCGACCGGCTCTCCGCCGCCAGGGAGATGGTCGAGGGCGGCCCGATCGACGTGCTGACCGGCGACTGGCTGGCCGAGCTGACCATGCTCATCCTGGCCGGCAACCGGCTCAAGGGCCGCCCGGGGTACGCGCCGACGTTCCTGCGCCAGCTCGAGGACGTCCTGGGGCCCTGCCTCGACCGCGGCATCAGGATCGTGACGAACGCGGGCGGCCTCGACCCGGCCGGCTGCGCGGAGGCCGTGCACGAGCTGGCCGGCCGCCTCGGCCTCGCCCCGTCCGTCGCGCACGTCACCGGCGACGACCTCACCGGCCGGGAGTTCCCCCTGGTCAACGCCGACACCGGCGAGCACCTGACCGCCACCCCGCTGACCGCGAACGCCTACCTCGGCGGCCGGCCGATCGCCGCCGCGCTGTCGGCGGGCGCGGACGTCGTGGTGACCGGCCGCGTCACGGACGCCGCCCTGGTCACGGGCCCGGGCATCTGGCGCTACGGCTGGGGGCCGGACGACCTCGACCCGCTGGCGGGCTCGGTGGTGGCCGGGCACGTCATCGAGTGCGGCTGCCAGGCGACGGGCGGCAACTACGCGTTCTTCCAGGACGTGCCGGACCTGGCGCACTGCGGCTTCCCTATCGCCGAGCTGCGCGCGGACGGCTCGTCCGTCATCACCAAGCACCCGGGCACCGGCGGCCTGGTCTCGGTCGGCACGGTGACGGCGCAGCTCGTGTACGAGCTGGGCGGCCCCCGCTACCTGGGCCCTGACGTGGTGGCTCGCTTCGACACGATCACGCTGTCCGGCGACGGCCCCGACCGGGTGCTGATCTCCGGCGTGCGCGGCGAGCCCCCGCCGGACACGCTGAAGGTGGCCGTCAACTACCTGGGCGGCTACCGCAACACGATGACGCTCGTGCTGACCGGCCTCGACGTGCCGGCCAAGGCGCGGGTGGCCGAGGAGGCGATCTGGGCGCGGATCCCGCGCGAGTCGTTCGACTCGGTGGACGTGACGCTCACGGACTCGGGGCTGCTGCGGATCACCGTGATGTCCGCGGACGAGCGCACGGCGGGCCGTGCCTTCTCCTCCGCCGTCGTGGAGACCGGGCTGGCCAGCTACCCGGGCTTCTACGGCCTCTCCCCGCCCGGGAACGCCTCGCCGTACGGGGTGTACTGGCCGGTGCTGGTGCCCGCCTCGGAGGTGCGCCCCAGGGTGTTCCTGAACGGCGAGGAGATCCCGCTCCCGGCCGCGGCGGCCTCCGAGCACGCCACAAGCCTCCCGGCCCCGGCGGCCCGCGCGCAGGCCGCACCCCTCGCGGCGCCCGTGGTCGAGGTCCAGGCGGCCGGCGCACGTTCGGCGGAGCCGGTCACCACGATCCCCCTGGGGCGCATCGCGGGTGCCCGCTCGGGCGACAAGGGCGGCAACGCGAACCTGGGCGTCTGGACCGACACCGAGGCCCGCTACACCTGGCTGGCCGCCCACCTGACCGTCGAGACGCTCAAGCGCCTCCTGCCCGGCCTCGCCCCCTACCACGTGGACCGCCACGACCTGCCCAACCTCAAGGCGCTCAACTTCGTCGTCCACGGCCTCCTGGGCAGGGGCGTGGCCGCGAGCCCGCGCATGGACCCGCAGGCGAAGGCGCTCGGCGAGGAACTGCGGGCGCGGCCGGTGGACGTCCCTACGTCGCTGGCGCCGCCCGCCACCCCAGCAGCCCCGCCCCCATGAGCCCGGCCACGGCCCCGAGGGACGAGGCCCGCACCGCAGGCGCGGGCCGCTCCCCCAGGCGGGCGCCCAGCCGCGTGCGCAGCGGCGCGAGCAGGGTCTCGCCCGCCTGCGCGACCCCGCCGCCGATGACGACGGCCGCGGGATCCAGCACCAGCGTGTACGTGGCCAGCGCCAGGGCGAGCGCGTCCACGGCGTCGTCCCAGACGGCGGCCGCCCGCGCGTCCCCGTCGAGGAGCGCCCGCACCACCTCCTCGGCCCCGGGAGCGCCGAACCGGGCCGCGACGGCCCCTCCCGAGGCGTAGGCGGCCAGGCAGCCGCGCTGCCCGCAGCCGCAGGCCGCCCCGCCCGGCCGCACGGGGATGTGCCCGATCTGCCCGGCCCACCCGCCGGCGCCGCCGTAGAGCGCCCCTGACAGCACCACGGCGCCCGCGATGCCGGTGCCGATGGGCAGGTAGAGCACGTCGTCCTCGCCGCCCCCGTAGGCCAGCTCGGCCTCGCCGGCCGAGCGGACGTCGTGGCCGAGCGCCACCGGCAGGTCCACGTCGCCGGCGAACGCCTCGGCGGGCACGTCGCGCCAGCCGAACGCGGCCGAGAACACGGCGTGCGTGGGCGTGACGAGGCCGGGCACCGCGAGCCCCACGGCCTGAGGGCGCACGCCGTCGCGGGGGCGGGCGAGGTCGGCGACGAAGGCGGAGATGGCGGCGACCACCCGGGCGGGGCCCTCGGCGCGCGGGGTGGGGCGGCGCTCGGCGTGGCGGATCGTCCCGTCCCTGGCGACGAGCCCGCCCTTCATGGTGGTGCCGCCGACGTCGATGGCCGCCACGTACCCCATCCGCCCCTCCACCTCCGAAAATCGTTTTGAGACCTTCATCCTGCATGAAGAACAATGCCCCCATGAACGTTCGCCGCCTCACCCTGGCCGACCTCGACGACTGCGCCCGCCTGGCCAAGGACCGTGGGTGGCTGCCCGAGCGGCACAAGTGGGGCCTGCTGTTCGAGGTGGGCGAGCCGTACGGCATCGACGCCCCCGACGGCGACGGCCTGGCCGCCACGAACGTGCTCACCTTCTACGGCGACGACCACGCGGTGGTCAGCATGGTCCTGACCGCCTCCAGGTACGAGCGGCAGGGGCTGGCCGGCAGGCTGATGGAGCACGTGCTGGAGCGGGCGGCCGGGCGCACGGTCTCGCTGTACGCCACGGAGATGGGCCGCCCCCTGTACGAGCGGCTCGGCTTCCGCGTCGCCGGCCGGGCGGCCAAGCACACGGGCGTCTTCCGGGGAGAGCCGTCGGGGCGCACCCGACCGGCCACGGAGGCGGATCTCGACGCCATCCTGCGGCTCGACGCGGAGGTGTTCGGCACGGACCGCTCGGCGCTGCTGCGGCGGATGTTCGGGTTCGGCGTGCAGGTGCGCGTGGCCGAGGGCGGTTTCGGGCACTGCTGGCGCAACGACGACAACACGGTGATCGGCCCGGTCGTGGCGCGCGACGAGGGGACGGCCAGGGCGCTGATCGGGGACCTGGCGCTGCATGCCGGCGGCGAGGTGCGGATGGACTTCGACCTGTCCAGGCAGGCGCTGATCGCCTGGGCGGGCGAGCACGGGATCGGCAGCCCGTGGCAGGTCTCCATGATGGTGCGCGGCGGGGAGCTGCCGGGCGACCGGGCGTGCCAGTATCTGCCGTTCATGCAGGCGCTGGGTTGACCCGCCTTGCGGGGCTCTCGTAGGGTCAAGCACCAGAATATCGTTCTGTCGAAGGGCGGTCCATGACCTCCTCCACCCACATCGACGTCGGCGTCATCGACTTCGACGAGCTCGGCGCGTGGATGGACGCCGAGGGGCTGCCCGGCGGCCCGATCACGGGGCAGGCGCCGGTCCTGGGCGGCACGCAGAACGTCATGGTCCGCTTCGAGCGCGGCGGCCGCCCGTACATCCTGCGCCGCCCTCCCCTGCACACCCGCCGCAAGAGCAACGAGGTGCTGCGCCGCGAGGCGCGGGTGCTGGCCGCGCTGCGCGACACGCCCGTGCCCGCGCCCCGGCTGGTGGCCGCGCAGACGGCGCGCGAGCCGGTGTTCTACCTGATGGAGCCGGTCGACGGGTTCAACCCCTCGACCGGGCTGCCGGAGCCGCATGCCTCCGACCCGGCGATCAGGCACCGGATGGGGCTGGAGGCCGCCGCCGCGCTGGCCGAGCTGGGGCGCGTCGATCCGGCGGTGCTGCCGGGGTTCGGGCGGCCCGAGGGCTTCCTGGAGCGGCAGGTGCCGCGCTGGCTCAAGGAGCTCGACTCCTACGGCGAGCTCGACGGCTATCCGGGCCCCGACATCCCCGGCCTGCACGAGACGGCCGAGTGGCTGACCCGGCACCTGCCCCGCACGTTCACCCCGGGCGTCATGCACGGCGACTACCACTTCGCGAACCTCATGTTCGCCCCCGACAGCCCGCGCGTGGCCGCCATCGTCGACTGGGAGATGTGCACGATCGGCGATCCGCTGGTGGATCTGGGCTGGTTGCTGGCGATGTGGCCGTCCGGCAACGAGCACGTGCCGGGGCTGCCGCCGCCGCGCGAGCTGGTCGCGTACTACGGGGCGCTGTCGGAGCGGGACATGTCGGCCATCGAGTGGTACGCGGTGATGGCCTGCTTCAAGCTCGGCATCGTGCTCGAAGGCACCCACGCCAGGGCGTTCGCCGGGAAGGCGCCGCAGGACCTCGGCGACCTGCTGCACGCGGCGACGCTGGGGTTGTTCGAGCGGGCGCGGGAGTTCATGGACGGGGCTCTCGACTGAGGCATCACATATCACGTTTTCCGGAAAGACGATCACAAGCCGGGCGCCGCAGCGTACAATTGCGCGCAATTGCACAATTAATCGGGGAAGGATCGTCATGCGAATGCGGTTCCTCGGCTCCACCTCGGAGGCAGGCGCCTGTCCCACCCTGTACGAGACCGACCGCGGCACCATCGTCGTGCAAGGTCTGCAAGTGACCGACGCGGAGGCGCTCGCGGACCTCCGTGACGTCCTCGACGGCGAGACCGCGGTCGAGGTCCCCCGCGAGCTCATCACCGAGATCGCCCGCCGCGTCCTGCCGGACGCCGCCGGCACGCATGCCCCTACGGCAAACGCTTTCCCGAGCAGCGGAGGAACACCCACGGCAACCGGTTGATCACAATTGCGGCGGGCCCTGGCATGATCGGCGCGGGCGGGGCTAGCCTCTTGCGGCGTGACGTCCTTTCAGCAGGCGCGCATCGACCTCGGCAGCCAGCTACGCCAGCTGCGCGAGGCGGCCCATCTGTCGGGCAAGGAGCTGGCCGAGCGGCTGCGCTGGCAGCCGTCCAAGGTCTCCAGGCTGGAGAACGCCCGGCAGACGGCGACCGAGGACGACGTCGTCGTGTGGGCGCAGGCCGTCAACGCCTCGCCCGACACGACCGACGAGCTGATCAGGCAGTCGATCGCGCTGCTGGAGCGGCACGACGACTGGAAGCAGCGCCACCGCAGCGGCCTGGCCGCGATCCAGGAGGACATCCGCGACCTGGAGGCGCGCACCAAGGTCTTCCGCGTCTTCGAGCCGGGCATCATCGTCGGCCTGCTGCAGACCTCCGAGTACGCCCGGCACGTCTTCCGCAAGGTCAAGCGGCTCTACAGCGCCGCCGACCAGATCGACGCGGCCGTCCGCGTGCGCATGCAGCGCCAGGAGATCCTCTACGACCGCACGCGGACCTTCAGGTTCGTGGTCACCGAGGCGACCCTGCGCACCGCGCTCGCGCCGCCCGAGGTGATGCGCGGCCAGCTCGACCGCCTGCTCGCCGTCAGCACGCTGCCGAACGTCGAGTTCGGCGTCATCCCCTTCGCCACCGAGCTGCCGGCCAACCCCGTCAACGGCTTCTGGATCTACAACGAGGCCATGGTCGCCGTCGCCACCATGACCAAGGACCTCATCCTGCGTGACCCCGACGACATCGCCTTCTACGTGCGGGCATTCGACGACTACGCGAAAGCGGCCGAGTTCGGGGAAGCGGGGCGGGAAGTCATCATCTCGATTCTTCACGATTACCGGAAACAAGGCCCACATTAACCGCAGCAATTGCTTGCCACCCACCGCAAGATCGTGCAATTCTGTCGCGAGACGTTGCGGAGGTGACGCATGATGCTTGATACCGCGCTGTGCCTCGAGCGGTTCGCCTGGCACGCGGGTCGTCACGCCGACCTGTCCGTGCAGAGTCTGGCGCTGTCCAGCGACCCGGCCTACGTGGCGGTCCGCAACCGCTTCTCGGCGACCCTCGCGGAGACGGTGACGTGCTCCGACGACGGAGCCTTCGTCACCTCGTGGGGCTACCGCCTGGGCACCACCGAAGACGTCGAGTCCGCCGCCGCCCGCCTCGCCTTCCTCCTGGCGGCCCTGCCGGCTTAGGGCCCGCGCCTCTCAGGACCCAGGCTTGAGCCCCACGGCGCCTGGCGGGCGACACCCGTCAACGCCGGTGATGTCAGGAAGACGTCAGGCAGAAGGGGTGTCCGGCCGGATCCAGGAGCACCCGCCAGCGCCCGTCGCCGGGCTGGCGGTCCGGCTTGGCCGCGCCGAGCTCCAGGGCCAGCTCCTCCACCGCGTCGAGGTCGTCGGCGCGGAGATCCAGGTGGGCCTGTTGCGGCACCTCCTGACCCGGCCACCGCGGGGGCCGGTATCCGTCGACCCGCTGGAACCCCAGATCGCAGCCGGAGCCGTCCGTCAGAGCGACGAACTCGTCCGAGCTGAAGAGCTCGCGCATCCCGGTCAGCGCACCGTAGAAGCCCGCCAGCGTCCGCGGGTCGGCACAGTCGAGAGTCACCCCGCGCAGTACAGCACTCGGCACCGTTCGCTCCTTCGCGTCCGCGCATCCGGCCCCGTGAGCCGTCGCCCCAGAGCACCGTACTCGCCGTATCCACCGCTGCGGTAGCGGTTCGCTGCTAGGGCTGCTTGAAGGGGATGTTGCGCCAGGGGCTGGCGGGGTCGGTCATCAGGATGCGGTGCGCGGCGAGCATCTCGCCGTACCAGTCGCCGAACTCCTCCTCGTCGAAGTGCAGGCAGCGGCCCAGGATGTACGCGGCCGAGAAGTCCTCCCACGAGCGGTAGTCGAGCCGGCTGACCCGGCCGGCCCGCAGGACGGCCTGCTCGGCCTCCTCCAGGGTGCAGTAGCGGGCGCCGAGGCCCCAGCGGGCCATCTTCGAGGCCCGGCCGTAGTCCCAGGCCGCCACCGAGTGCACGAACCGGTTCTCGGGGAGGAGGCCGTCGGCGCGGAAGCGGGCCTCGTACCTGGCGATCCGGCCGATGAGCCGCTGCGCCCCGGCGACCTGCGCCCGCAGCTCGGTCTCGCTCACCGGCCGCACGCTCTGTCCTGGGCCCGTGCCCTGCGCCGGCCCCGTGCCCTGCGCCGGCGCCGTGGGCTGGGCCGCGCGGTGGTGCAGGACGCGGGTGGTCGCGTGCCGCCAGTGGTCCAGCTCGACGGTGCCGCCGAAGTCGAGGGCCAGGCTGCGGCGCACGCCCAGCACGAAGCCCCAGACCGAGCTGCTCATCTCGCCGGCGAGCAGGTCCTCCATCGCGCTCGCCCAGCCGGCCCGGTCCGTGATGCCCCACCACTCCTGCAAGCGGCGGCGCTCGCGGACGTAGCCGGTGCCGTGCCAGCCCATCGCGTTCCAGAGGGAGCCGTTCGTGACGCACAGGAGCGCCCCGCAGGCCAGCCCGTGCGCCACCGGCCCGTGCAGCGGGCCGCCCGACCACAGGGTGCGCAGCCGGCCGCGCCTCGGGGCGGTCGCGCGCTCGGCGTGCCGGCGCCACATCTGCCGGTGGGCGGCCGTGGCGGGGAAGAACGCCTCGACCGGGGTGCCCGGGTTGACGGCCAGCCACTCGTCGTCGCGCGGCCAGTCCTGTGCGAGGTCGGCCAGGTCGGTGGCGAAGAAGACCGGGTCGGGCACGGGCGCCGGGAGCATCCCGTCGGTGTGGAAGGCGAGCATCAGGTGGCCGTTCACCCGGACGGGGTTGAAGTGGATCCAGCCCGGCTGGGCGTCGGCCTGGGCGCGCGACATCGCGTGGTAGAGGTCGGCCCGGGCCAGGACGTCGAGGTAGGCGGGCCAGTCGCCGCGCAGCTTGGCCGTGTACAGGTCCCGCTCGACCTCGGCCGGCGCCCGCCACCCCGAGCCGTGCGCCCACCCGCCCGGACCCGGCGCCTGAGAGGCCGCGCCGGGCTCGTCATCCACCCCCATGCCGCGTTACCTTACAGCCGTTTTGTGGGGGTACGAGAGGCTTCGCTGCTCAGCAGCCCGCCTTGTAGAGGACCTTCTGCACCTCCGGCCGGTCCACGTTCGCCGCGGTGACGATCGTGGCGTCGGTCGGGATCGACGGCGTGACCTCCTGCCCCTTCACCGCCGCGACGGCCTGCTCGACGCCCTTCGCCCCGATGTCCGCGGGCAATTGCGCGATCAGCGCCTGCACGACGCCGTCCTTGAGCTGCTTCACCTGCGCGGGGCCCGCGTCGAAGCCCACCATCTTGACCTTGCCGAGCTTGCCGGCCTGCTGCAGGGCGGTGCCCGCGCCGGTGGCCGAGTTGAGGTTCGTGGCGAACACCCCGGCCAGGTCGGCGTCCTTGGCCAGCGCCGCGTTCATGATCCGGGACGCCTCGCCGACGTCGTTGTGCGAGTACTGCACCCCGACGTAGGTGAGGCCGGGGTGGCTCGCCTTGATCTCGTCCGCGAAGCCCTTGATCCGCGCGTCCACGGTGCTGACGCCGGGGTCGGTGGAGATGACCAGCACCTTGCCCTTGCCGCCGACCTGCTCCGACAGCGCCTCGGCCGCCGCCGCGCCGCCCTTGAGGTTGTCGGTGCTGATCCTGGACAGGCCGATGGTCGGGTCCTCGACCACGGTGTCCACCAGGATGATCTTGATGTTCTGCTGCTTCGCCTGGGTCAGCGGCGCGATCATGGCCTTCACGTCGGTCGGGGCGATGAGCAGGGCGTCCGGCGCCCCGGCGACGACGGAGTTGACGATCGGCGTCTGCAACGTCGGGTCGAACTTCTGCGGCCCCTGCACGTCGAGGTCCACCCCCAGCTCCTTGGCCTTGGCCCGCGCCCCGCACGCCATCGTCTCGTAGAACTCCTCCCCCGCCAGCCCCTGCACGAGCGCGACCCTGATCCGGTCACCGCCACCGCCCGTGTCCCCGCCTCCGCTTCCACAGGACGTGATCAGCAGCATCGCCGCGAGGGCGGCCATGGCCTTGCGCATGGTGGTGCCTCCTTCACTGGTCGCGGGCCCGGCGCCGCCACTGGTCCAGGTACACGGCGGCGACGAGCACGGCGCCCACCACCACCTGCTGCCAGAACGGGCGCACGCCGAGGATCTGGAAGCCGTTCTGGAGCACGACGGGGATGAACACGCCGATGACCGTGCCCGTCACCGTCCCCACCCCGCCGAACAGGGACGTGCCGCCGATCACCACGGCCGCGATGGCCTGGAGGTTGTCGGTGGAGTGCGCGGAGACGCCGGTGATGCCGTACTTGGCCAGCGACAGGTGCCCCGCCAGCCCGGCGAGCAGCCCGGCCAGGCCGTACACCTTGATCAGGTGGCCGCGCACGGCCACGCCGGCGCGCCGGGCGGCCTCGGCGTTGGAGCCGATCGCGTACGTGTGGCGGCCGAAGCGGGTGAAGGCCAGCGCCAGCGCCAGGGCGGCGGTGATGGCGGCGCAGATCCACACGATCAGCGGCACGCCGAGCCAGCGCGCCAGCCCGAGCCCCAGGTTGAGGTCCGCGGGGGCGCGCAGGTCGACGCCGCCGGTGAGCAGGAGCGCCCCGCCGAGCGACATGCCGAGCGTGCCCAGCGTCACGATCAGCGCCGGGATCCGGCCCAGCGCGACCAGCACCCCGTTCAGCACGCCCCAGGCCAGGCCGGTGACCAGCGCGCCGGCCGCGCCGAGCGCCGCGGAGCCGGTGCCCTCGGTCACCTTGGCCGCCACCACGGCGGAGAACACGAGCACGCCGCCCACCGACAGGTCGATGCCCGCCGTGATGATCACGAACGTCATGCCGGTGGCCAGCAGGAGGAGGATCGCGGCGTCGCTGACCAGGTTGAGCAGGTTGAAGGAGGTGGGGAACGCGCGCGGGGCCAGCACCGAGAACGCGGCCAGCAGCGCGACCAGCACCAGCCCGATCCACACGACCTGCGGCCCGCCCCGGCCGGTCCGCGCCGGCTTCGCGCCCGCCCCCTCCGCCGCCGCCGCATCGCGAGCGACCCGGCCCGTCCCCGTCGGCCCGTCGTGCGCGGCCCCGCCCGTCCCCGTCGGCCCGTCGTGCGCGGCCCCGCCCGTCCCCGTCGGCCCGTCGTGCGCGGCCCCGCCCGTCCCCGTCGGCCCGTCGTGCGCGGCCCCGCCCGTCATGGCCGGCCCTCCTGCTGCTCCAGGGCGCCGGTCATGGCGCCGACCAGGTCCTCCATCGACGCCTGCGCCGTGGCGAAGCGGGCCACCCGCCGGCCCAGCCGCAGCACCTCGACCCGGTCGGAGACCGCCATGACGTCCTGCATGTTGTGGCTGATGAGCACGACGGACACGCCGGAGTCGCGTACGGTCCTGATGAGGTCGAGCACCCGGCGCGTCTGCACCACGCCGAGCGCCGCCGTCGGCTCGTCCATGAACACCGCCCGCCGCGCCCACGTCACCGCCCTGGCCACCGCGACACCCTGCCGCTGCCCGCCGGACAGCGCCGACACGGGCGCGCTCTGGGAGGGCAGCCGCACGCCGAGCCGCTCGCAGGCGTCCTGAGTGGCGCGGCGCATGGCGGCGTTGTCCAGCACGCCGAGCAGCCCCAGCAGGCCGGGCCGCAGCCGCTCCCGGCCGAGGAAGAAGTTCGCGGCGGGGGTGAGGTCGGCGCAGAGGGCGAGGTCCTGGTAGACGGTCTCGATGCCGGCGCTCCTGGCCTCCTCCGCGGAGCCGAACGCGACCGGCTCGCCGTCGACCTCGATCGTCCCGCCGTCCGGACGCTCGACGCCCGAGAGGATCTTCGCCAGCGTGGACTTCCCGGCCCCGTTGTCGCCGATCAGCGCGACCACCTCGCCGGCCCCCAGGCTGAAGGACGCGCCGCGCAGCGCCTCGACCTGGCCGTAGCTCTTCACGATCCCGCGGGCGGCGATCAGCGGTACGGCCATAAGACCATCAAGAAACGGTCTGACATCGTTGTCAAGACCCAGTGGGACGCCGGGTTCCGGACGTCCCACTCCCGGCTACTCCGAGCAGTCGTAGAGCCCGTCCTGGCCGTCCACGGCCGAGCAGTTCTGCCGCACCCAGGTCGTCACCTCCGTGTCGCCCCGTCCGGGGCCGCCGCCGCTGCCCGACAGGACGTACCTGAGCCGGCCCGAGGAGACCAGCGCCTGGAGCCGGGCCACGGTCATGGCGGGGTCGCTGCCGGTGAAGCCGCCCATCGCGATCACCGGCCTGCCGGTGGACAGGATCAGGCCGGACGCCTGCTGGGCGCTGCTCACCGCGACCAGCCACGTGGCGCCGCCCTGGTTGGCCACCAGGTACTCGGCCAGCGCGTCACTGACACCGCCGCCCGGGCCGCCGCGCCCCATGAAGCCGGCCCGGCGCTCGGCGTTCCCCGCCTGCCCCTGCTGGCTCTGCCCGCCGGGGAACTCGGCGCCGCCGGTCGGCATCCGGCCGCGCATGCCGCCGGGCCCGCCGAAGCCCATCCGTCCGGACGAGGGGCCGGCGGTCGGGTTCGTCCCGTTCGTCTGGGACTGCAGCGGCGTGACCGCGTACGCGGCGGGCCCGGCCAGGCCGGCGACGACCACGGCCGCGAGCGCGACCGCCGCGACCCGTACCCGCACCTGCGCCCGCATCCTGGCCAGCACGAGCGCCGCCACGGCCACCAGGGTCGCCCCGAGCACGACCCAGGCCAGCCACGGCAGCCAGTCGGGGGTGCGCCGCAGCACCACGAACGACCAGCCCCCGGTCATCGCCACCGCCAGCGGCAGCACCCAGGCCCACGCCCGCGACCGCCGGTACGCCGCCCACATCACCACGACGCCCGTCCCGGCCAGCGCGGCCACCGCCGGCGCCATGGCGGTCGTGTAGTACGGGTGGAAGGTGCCGCTGGAGAAGCTGAAAACCACGTAGTGCACGGCCAGCCACCCGCCCCACACGAGCCAGGCCGCCCCGGAGGGCCCGCCGTCGCCGGTCACGCGCCGCACCCGCAGCAGGATCGCGAACGCCAGCGTCACCACGCAGAACGGCAGCAGCCACGAGATCTGCCCGGCCAGGATCTCGTTGAACAGCCGCCCGGCCCCGGACTCCCCGCCGAAGCCCCCGCCACCACCGCCACCGCCGTTGCCGCGGCCCTGGCCGAAGACGCGGCCCAGGCCGTTGTAGCCGATCACGAGGTCCCAGACGGTGTTGTCGGTGGAGCCGCCGATGTAGGGGCGGGAGTCCTTCGGCCACAGGTCGGTGATCACCATCCACCACGCGCTGGACACCACCAGCACGACCCCGGCCGCCACCAGATGCCACACGCGCCTGATCCAGGGCGTCCTGGCGCACGCCAGGTAGGCGAGCGCGAGCGCCGGCACCACGAGGTACGCCTGCAACATCTTGGCGTTGAACCCGAGCCCCACGAAGAACGCCGCCAGCAGCAGCGACCGCATCCGGCCCGTCCGCAGCGCCTCCAGGCAGAACCAGGCCGACAGGACGAGCAGCAGCACGAGCACGGTGTCGGGGTTGTTGTCGCGGTTGATCGCCACGGTGATGGGCGTCAGCGTCATGACGACGGCGGCGATCAGCGCCGCCACGTGCCCCCGCCGCCCGCCACCGGGATGAGCCGGGGCGGTGAAGGCGCGGCGCACCGCCGAGAAGACCAGGCCGACGGCCGCCACCCCGGCGATCGCCTGCGGGAGCAGCATGCTCCACGTGCCGTAGCCGAAGATCCGCGCCGACAGCCCCATCACCCACAGCGCCAGCGGCGGCTTGTCCACGGTGATGAAGGAGCCGGCGTCGATGGCGCCGAAGAAGAACGCCTTCCAGCTCTTGGTGCCCGACAGGATGGCGGCGGCGTAGTACTCGTTGGCGTTGCCGCTCAGCGCCCACGCGTACAGGACGAAGGCGACGGCGAGCACCGCCCACATGGCGGGCCGCGACCAGCGCGGGTCCTGCTCCGCTCCGAGGAGGGCGCGGGCGAGCGCGCCGCGCCGGCCGGCGGCCCGGTGCCCGGGCCTGATCGCGGTGACGGTCATGGGGTGTTCCTCCGCTTGGGGTTGAAGACCCACGCGCGCAGCAGCAGGAAGCGTACGAGGGTGGCGGCGGCGTTGGCGACGATGACCGCGACGAGCTCCACGCCGTGGGAGACCCCGGCGGGCAGCAGGGAGAGGCTGCCCGAGGTGAGCGCCAGCCCGACGAGGAAGGCGATCAGCCCTTCGAACTGGTGCCGCACGGCCCCGCCCGGGCCTTTGACGCCGAAGGTGAAGCGGCGGTTGGCGGCGGTGTTGGCCACGGCGGTGACGAGCAGCGCGACCGCGTTGGCGGCGAGGGGCGGCACGACCTGGCGCAGCAGCGAGTACAGCACGAGGTACGCCAGCGTGCTGACCACGCCCACGATCGCGAACCGCGGGAGCTGCTTGGCCATGCCCTTCGGCAGCTCGGCCCGCCCGGACAGCGGGACGCGGGTGGCGCCGGACAGCGTCCCGCGGGCCACGCGGACGAGGCCGCGCAGGTCGTCGAGGGCGGTCTGCACGATGTCGACCCGGCTGTCCGGGTCGTCCACCCAGTCCACGGGCACCTCGTGGATGCGCAGGCCGTGGCGCTCGGCCAGGAGCAGCAGCTCGGTGTCGAAGAACCACTGCTCGTCCTCGACACCGGGCAACAGAGCCTGGGCGATCTCCGTACGCACGGCCTTGAAGCCGCACTGCGCGTCCGAGAAGCGGGCGCCCATGCCGAGGCGGAGCAGCAGGTTGTAGGAGCGGGAGATGAACTCCCGCTTGGGCCCGCGCTCGACGCGCGCCGCGCGGGCCAGGCGGGTGCCGATGGCCAGGTCGCTGTGCCCGGTCAGCAGCGGGGCCACCAGCGGCAGGAACGCGTCCAGGTCGGTGGACAGGTCCACGTCCATGTAGCTGACGACGTCGGCCTCGCTCCGCGACCACACGGTGCGCAGCGCCCGGCCGCGGCCCTTCTCGTCAAGGTGCACGGCCCGTACGTGCGGCAGTTCCCTGGCCAGCTCGGTGGCGAGCTGCCAGGTGTCGTCCGTGCTGGCGTTGTCGGCGATGGTGATGCGGAAGCCGTAGGGGAAGTTCTGGGTGAGGTAGGTGTGCAGCCGGGCGATGCTGGCTCGCAGCGCCCGCTGCTCGTTGTAGACCGGGACGACCACCTCGACCAGGCGGGTCCGTACTGCTGTTGTCTCCATGCAGCCAGGACACTTTTTGGGTCTTTAAGGTGACTTATCCGTTTCTGAGTTACGGATGAGAGTTCCCGGCAGGTCCATGGTCGCGATCGCCCCGCCACCTGGAGCGTTCTCCAGGCGTACGGTGCCGCCCGCCTCCGTGACGGCCTGCGCCACGATCGCCAGCCCCAGCCCCGAGCCGGGCAGGCCGCGCGCCGACGGGGAGCGCCAGAACCGCTCGAACACGTGCGGCAGCTCCTCCTCCGGCAGCCCCGGGCCGTGGTCGCGCACGGTCAGGCGGCCGTCGCGCAGCTTCACCTCCACCTGGGCGCCCTCCGGGCTGAACTTGGCGGCGTTGTCGATGAGGTTCAGCACCGCCCGTTCCAGCGAGGTGGCGCTGCCCACGACGTACCAGGGGCTGAGGTCGGTCACCACCTCCGCGCCGCGCAGCCGCGCCCGCTCCACGGCGGCCGTGACCACCTCGTGGAAGCCCAGCTCGACGTGCGGCTCGTGGTCGGTGTCGCCCCTGGCGAGCTGGAGCAGGTCGGCCACCAGCGTGGACAGCTCGGCGAACTGCGCCTTCACGTTGACCAGCAGCCGCTCCTTGGCGCCCGGGTCGAGGCTGCGGCCCGTCTGCTCGCTGCGCAGCAGCAGGTCGATGTTGGTGCGCAACGTGGTGAGCGGGGTGCGCAGCTCGTGGCCGGCGTCGGCGACGAGCTGTTTCTGCCGCTCCCTGGAGCCGGCCAGGGCGGCCGTCATGGCGTTGAACGAGGAGGACAGGCGGGCGATCTCGTCGTTGCCGTGGACGGGGATGCGCGTGTCGAGGTCTTCGGTCTGGGCGATGTGCTCGACCGCCCTGGTCAGGTCGCCCACGGGACGCAGGGCCGCACGGGAGATCGTCAGGCCCGCCCAGGCCGCGCCGAGCACGCCCAGGGCGGTGATGCCGCCGAGCATGAGCGCGGCCTTCTGCAGCGTGCTGCGCATGTACCCGAGCGACCTGGCCTCCATCACCGCCACGCCGGGCTTGAAGTTGACCGTCACCACCCGCACCTGCTTGCCCTCGCGCGTGGTGCCGTAGCGGTAGACCGGCTCGCACGGCTCCAGGGCCGCCATGTCGAGCTCGTAGTCCGGCACGATGGGGTCGCCGATCGAGCAGGTCGTGCCATTGGGGTAGAGCAGCGTCGCCATGCCGTCGAAGGGGCCGGGCGAGCCCCCGGGAGTGCAGTTGTGCTCCAGGAACGGTTTGTCGCTCTTCCTGGCGCTCTGCTCGATGGTGGCGTCGAGGTTGCCCCGCAGCCGGTCCTGGAGGATGAAGTACGACAGGCCGGCGCACATCGCGATGGCCAGCGCCACCGCCACCGTGACCAGGAGCGTCAACCGCGTGCGCAGGCTGCCGCGCGTGGCCAGGGCGCGGACACGGTCACCCCATGTGCCCTTCACTGCGTGGCCCTGAGCACATAACCCACCCCGCGCACGGTGTGGATCACGCGCGGCTCGCCCCCGGCCTCCGTCTTGCGGCGCAGGTACATCACGTACACGTCGAGCGAGTTGGAGGTCGGCTCGAAGTCGAAGCCCCACACCTCGCTGAGGATCTGGTCCCTGGTGAGCACCTGGCGCGGGTGCGCGAGGAACAGCTCCATGAGCAGGTATTCGGTCCTGGTCAGGTCGAGCCGGCGGTCGCCGCGCGTGACCTCCCTGGTCGCCGGGTCCATGCGCAGGTCGCCGTACGACAGCGTGTCGCCCTCGGGGGTGCCGGCGCTGAGCGCGCCGCGCCGCAGCAGCGCCCGCACCCGGGCCAGCAGCTCGTCGAGCTCGAACGGCTTGACGAGGTAGTCGTCGGCCCCGGCGTCGAGCCCGGACACGCGGTCGCCGACGGCGTCGCGGGCGGTGAGCATGAGCACGGGCACGTGGTTGCCGGAGGCGCGCAGGCGGCGGCACGCGGTGAGCCCGTCGAGCCTGGGCATCATGACGTCGAGCAGCACCGCGTCGTACGTCTCCGCCGCCAGCGCGTCGAGCGCCTGCTGCCCGTCGTTGGCCGTGACGACCTTGTAGCCCTCGAACTCCAGGCTCGACTGCAGAGCCTCGCGCAACGCGGGCTCGTCGTCCACTACCAGCAACCGTGCGGGCTCACTCATGCTTGAAACGCTAGGGGCTCATCATGAAAACGTGATGAACGACCTCACGGAGATTTTATGAGGATCACCACGCGACGGGCATCGAGGTGAGCCCGAAGATGGCTCCATCGTACTTGGCGGTCAGGTCCGCGTCGGCCACGGTGACGCGCAGGCCGGGCAGGCGCTCGAACAGGGTGCGCAGCGCGATCTCCAGCTCGGCGCGCGCCAGGTTCTGACCGAGGCACTGGTGCACGCCGTAGCCGAAGGCGACGTGGTGGCGGGCGCCGCGCTCGATGTCGAACGCGTCCGGCCGCTCGAAGACGCGCTCGTCCCGGTTGGCGGAGGCGCCCAGCACGAAGATGCCCTCGCCCTTCCTGACGAGCTGCCCGCCGATCTCCTGGTCCTCGACGGCGACCCGGTCGAAGGCGGCCCAGTCGACGATGGAGTGGAAGCGCAGCAGCTCCTCCACCGCCATGGGCCAGCCGGCGGGGTCGGCGCGCAGCGCGGCGAGCTGGTCGGGGTGGCGCAGGAGGGTGAGCACGGCCAGGGGGATCATGTTGGCGGTGGTCTCGTGGCCGGCGACGAGCAGCAGGAACATCACGCCCACCAGCTCGTCGTGGGTGAGCCGGCCGCCGGTGATGAGCCGGCCGAGCAGGTCGTCCTTCGGGGCCTGCTCGGCGGCGGTGACGAGCCCGTCGAGGTAGTCCCTGATCGCGAACGCCGCCGCGTGGGAGTCGTCGTCAGTGCTGAGCATCTCCCGGGTGCGGGCCTGGAAGAACGCGTGGTCGGCGTACGGGACGCCGAGGAGCCGGCAGATCACCAGCGAGGGCAGGGCGAGCCCGAACGCCTCGACCAGCTCCGCCTCGGACCCCTGGGCGACCATGTCGTCGATGAGCCCGTCGACCAGCTTCTGAATGTCGGGGCGCAGCTCCTTGATCCGCCGGACGGTGAACTCGGGGATGAGCAGCCGCCGGAACCTGGTGTGCTCGGGCGGGTCGAGGTCGATGAAGTGGCCGGTCCTGAAGTGTTCGAGGGCCTGCTCCTCCTCGGGCGAGGGGGCCTCGGTGCGGAAGGCGGCGGTGGGATGGCCGGGCGTGGCCGGGCTGGTGCTGATGCCGGTGCCGGCGAGCACGCGCTGCGCCTCGGCGTGCCGGGTGACGAGCCAGACGTCGCCGCCGGGCAGGGAGGCCCGGACGAGCGGCGCCTCCTCGCGCATCCGCGCGTACTCGGGCGGCGGCGCGAACGGGCAGGTACGCGGAAGCGGGAAGGAATGCGCCATAGTCTTGACCCCCTGGGAAGCAGCCGATCGCATTGCTTACTTACGCGAAAGTAAGCAATGGTGCGATGGGCCGTCAAGTGATGGGAGCGGAATGGCGGGCCGGCGGACGGACACACGTGAGCGGATCCAGCAGGTGGCGCTGGAGCTGTTCGCCGAGCGCGGATACGACAAGACCTCGTTGCAGGAGGTGGCCGAGCGGCTGGAGATCACCAGGCCCGCGCTCTACTACCACTTCCGCACGAAGGAGGACATCCTGGCCAGCGTCGTCGACCGGCTGTGCGACTCGATCGACGAGCTGGTGGCCTGGGCCAAGGAGCAGCCCCAGACGGCCGCGTCCCGGCAGGAGATCCTGCGGCGCATCTCCGGGCTGCTGGAGGACCAGTGGCGGCCGCTGTTCAAGTTCGCCCAGGTGAACCAGGGTGTCATGCAGGGCAACCCGGCCGGGCAGCGCATGCGGAGCGGGATGCTCGGCATGCTGTCGGTGCTGTCCGTGCCCGGCGCGAGCGCGGTCAAGCAGTTCGAGGCCAGGCTGGCGGTGTTCGCGGTGATACTCGGGAGCGTGCCGTTCCTGTTCGAGATGGACCTCGACGAGGCCGAGCGCGCGGACGTGGCCCTGGAGGTGGCCACCAAGCTCGTCGGCGACGACTGAGCAGCCTCTACCGGCGCAGCAGCGCCATGGCGGCGTTGTGGCCGCCGATGCCGCTGACGCCGCCGCCCCTGCGGGCGCCCGCGCCGCACATGAGGACGCGCTCGTGCTCGGTCTCCACGCCCCACCCGCCGCCCTCGGCGAACGGCCAGCTCAGGTCGGTGTGGAAGATGTGGCCGCCGGGCAGGCCCGCGTCCCGTTCGAGGTCGACCGGGGTCTTGACCTCGACGCACGGGGTGCCGTCGGGGGCGGTGAGCAGGCAGTCCTCGATCGGCTCGGCGAGGACCGCGTTCATGGAGGCGAAGGTGGCGTCCAGGGCCAGCTTCCTCGCCTTGTCCGGATTTTTCCGGAAAAGGCGGGCGGGCATGTGCAGGCCGAACAGCGTCATCGTCTCCGCCCTGCCCCGCAGCTCCGGCCCCAGGATCGACGGGTCGGTCAGCGAGTGGCAGTAGACCTCGGCCGGCGGCAGGTCGGGGATCTCGCCCCGCTCCGCCTGCGCGTACGCCGCCGCGAGCTGATCGCGCCCCTCGTTGATGTGGAACGTCCCGCTGAAGGCCGCCCTCGGGTCCACCGAGTCGTCCTTGAGCCGGGGCAGCCGCGTGAGCACCATGTTCACCTTGAGCTGCGCCCCCTCCGGCACCGTCGCGGGCCGGCCCATCAGCCGGTCGAGCACGGCCGGCGGCAGGTTCACCAGCACGTAGCCGCCGCTCACGGTGTGCTCGCCGTCCTCCGCCACGAACGTCACCTCGCCCGACGGCGAGATGCCGACGATCTCCGCGCCGGTCCTGATCTCGGCGCCCGCCCGCCTGGCCGCCGCCTCCAGCGCGCCCGACACCGCGCCCATGCCGCCGACCGGGACGTTCCACTCGCCGGTGCCGTCGCCGATCACGTGGTAGAGGAAGCACCGGTTGGCCAGCAGGTCGGTCGACGGGTCGGCGAACGTGCCGATCAGCGCGTCGGTCAGCACCACGCCGCGCACGGTGTCGTCGCGGAACCGCTCGTCCACGACCTCCCCGATCGGCCGCGCGAACAGCTCACCCCACGCCTCGGGGCCGACCAGCCGCTCGATCTCGATCTGCGACCGCAGGGGTTCGAGCAGCGTCGGGGCGAGGGCCCGCGCCACCTCGGCGGTCATGCCGTAGAAGCGGCGCCACGCCTCGTGGTCGGCCTCGCCGCCCGTGACGCTTCTGAACGAGGCCGCCGTGCGCAGGTCGTCCTCGTTGTCGACGAGCAGGCCCGTGTCGCCGACGGGCGTGTACGAGGCGTAGCGGCGGCGCCGCAGCTCCAGGTCGAGCCCCAGGTCGCGGACGATCCGGGTCGGCAGCAGGCTCACCAGGTACGAGTACCGCGACAGCCGCACGTCCACCCCGGGGAACGCCTGGGCGGAGATCGCCAGGCCGCCCACGTGCGCGTACCGCTCCAGCACGAGCACCTGCCGCCCGGCGCCGGCCAGGTACGCCGCCGCGACCAGCCCGTTGTGCCCGCCTCCTGCCACGACCACGTCATACGAAGCCACCTTCGCACCCTACGACCCGCCCTGCCCCGCCCGTCAACGACCTCCCCGTGGGAAGGGCGAGCGAGTCAGGGGTGGTCGGCGCTCCGCGATCCGGGTCAGGGGCGGCTGGCGATCGCCAGGAGGGTGGCGGCCGGGCCGGTCAGCGGGCGGCCGCGCCGCCACACCGCCCGCAGGCTGCGCACCAGGTTGACCCCCGTGAGCGGCACCTCCACGAGCCGCCCCGTCGCCACGTCCGACTCCACCGCGTACCCGCTGAGCACCGCGGGCGCCACCCCGGCCTGGGCCGCCCCCTTCACCGCCGAGTTCGACCCGAGCTCCAGCCGCGGGCTGGCCCGGTGCATCGCGGCGAACGCCACGTCGAGCGTCTCCCGCGTCCCGGAGCCCGGCTCCCGCACGACGAGCGGCGTCGCGGCCAGCTCCGGCCCCCTCAGCACGGTACGGCGGCGCGCCCACGGATGCGCCGGCGCCACCACGACCACGAGCCGGTCGGTGCCCACGACCCGCACGGCCAGCCCGTCGGGCACGGTCGGCCCCTCTACGAACCCCAGCTCGACCTCCCCGGCCAGCACCCGGGCCGCGACGTCGGCCGAGTTCACGACGTCGAGCCCCACCTGGACGTCCGGCTCCCGGTGCTGCAGCTCGCCGAGCCAGCGCGGCACGAGGTACTCGGCCACCGTCATGCTCGACGCCACCCGCAGGTGGGCGGCCTCGCTGAGGCGCACGGCCTGGGCGGCCCGCATGAGCTCCTGCGCGGCCCCGAGCACCTGCGCCGCCCAGCCGGCCACCATCTTGCCCTCGGCGGTGAGCGTGGAGCCGCGCGGCGTGCGTTCGAGCAGGGGGAGGCCGAGGCGGCGTTCGAGCAGGGCGATGCGCTTGCTGGCGGACGGCTGGGCGATCCCGGCCGCCCTGGCCGCGCGCCCGAGGCTGCCCAGCTCGCCCACGTCGACGAGGAGCTTCAGCGAGTCGAGGTCGGGCAGCGCACTCATAGCCACAGGCTATGGCCTCACAGGCAAGGCATGGCTACTCGGCCCTCCTCCCGCTCTGAAGACTGGGATCATGCTCACCACTCCGCACGAAACCCGCTCCCACCTCAGGACATTGGCACCAGGAGCGGGTGTCGCGGGCGGGGCGGTGGTGCTGGCGATGCTCGTCAACCTGCTCGTCCCGGCCCTGTCGCCCGCCGTGGTGGCCGTCGCCGCCGGGGCCGCCCTGGCGAGCCTGGCGGGGGTCGGGGAGCGGCTCAGGCCGGGGCTCGCGTTCGTCTCCAGGCGGGTGCTGCGGGTGGCGATCGCGCTGCTCGGCCTGCAGATCGCCGTGCCGCAGGTGCTCGCGCTCGGCTGGCAGAGCCTGGCCGTCGTGGCGGTGGCGACGGGCGTGACGTTCGCCGTGACCCCGGTGATCGGGCGCCGGCTGGGGCTGAGCCGCGGCACGTCCCTGCTCATCGCGACGGGGGTGTCCATCTGCGGCGCCGCGGCCATCGCCGCGATGCGCGAGAGCACCGACCTGCCCGACGACGAGGAGGCCGCCGCGAGCGCGCTCGGCGTCGTGGTCCTGTACGGGACCGCGTCCATCGCCCTGATCCCCCTTCTGGCCTCCCTGCTGGGCCTGTCTCCGGCGGAGCTGGGCGTGTGGACGGGCGCGGCCGTGCACGAGGTGGCGCAGGTGGCCGCGATCGGCGCCGCCTCGGGGGTGCTGGCCGTCGCGGTGACGGTCAAGCTGGGGCGGGTCGTCCTCCTGGCCCCCATCGTCGCCCTGACGTCCTACCGTTCCCGCACCGCCTCACCCTCCGACCGGCCTGAGGCTGGGCGGAGGCCGCCGGTCGTGCCGCTGTTCGTGCTCGCGTTCCTCGCGATGGTGGCCGTCCGGAGCACGGGGCTGGTGCCGGCGTCGGTGACGGGCGCGCTGCCCGCCGTCACGAACGTGCTCATGGCCGCCGCCCTGTTCGGCCTGGGCACCGGGATCGACGTGCGGAAACTCGTGCGGGGCGGCCGGGCGGCGCTGCTCGGCGGCATCGCCACGGCGATCATCGCGGTCACGTCCCTGGCCGGGGTGGCGCTCCTCGTGTGATCCTCGGGGTGGACGGCCGGGCCTGCGGGGCCGTACCCTGCTCCGTTCGGAACAAATACCGCGAAAGCGGCCGTTCCCCGTAAGCAGTCCCAAAATCCACCCAAAGGAGCACGAAACCCGTCATGCACAGCACCACCGACTCCCTCCTCCAGCCGTCCGACGAGGTCGCCGAGGCCCTGGCGGCCGGCGCGCCGGTCGTGGCGCTGGAGTCCACGATCATCTCCCACGGGCTGCCGCAGCCGCGCAACCTGGAGGTGGCGCGGGAGCTGGAGGGGGTCGTGCGGGCGGCGGGCGCCGTGCCGGCCACCATCGCCGTCCTCGACGGCGTGCCCCGCATCGGCCTGAACGAGCCGGAGCTGGAGCGCATCGCGACCGAGCCCGGGCTGCGCAAGCTGAGCCAGCGGGACCTGCCCCTCGCGGCGGCGCTGAAGGCCAGCGGCGCCACCACGGTGTCGGCCACCTCGTTCCTGGCCGCGCGGGCCGGGATCCGGGTCTTCGCCACCGGCGGCCTCGGCGGCGTGCACCGCGGCTGGACCGAGGACCAGGACGAGTCCGCCGACCTCGACACGCTCTCCCGCACCCGGATCACCGTCGTGTGCGCGGGCGTCAAGTCGATCCTCGACGTGCCGGCGACGCTGCAGCGGCTGGAGACGCGGGGCGTCAGCGTCGTCGGGTTCGGCACCGACACCTTCCCCGGCTTCTACCTGCACTCCTCCGGCCAGCCGATCGACTGGCAGATCGGCTCGCCGGACGAGGCCGCGGCCATCATGCGCGGCCAGGACGCCCTGGGCGGCCCCGAGACCGCGCTGATCGTGGCCAACCCCGTCCCCGAGGACCAGCAGCTCGACCCCGAGCTGCACGACCGCGTGCTCGGCGAGGCGCTGGCCGCCGCCGAGCGCGAGGGGATCAAGGGGCAGGCGATCACCCCGTTCCTGCTCGGCTACCTGGTGGACGGCACCGGCGGCGCCTCCCTGGAGGCCAACCTCGCCGCCGTGCGCGGCAACACCGCCCTGGCGGCCCGGATCGCCGTCTCCTGGGCCCGATCGTGACCGACAACGCCCTCCTGATCATCGGGGACGTCGTCACCGATGTGGTGGCGTTGCACGGCTCCCCCGTGATGTCCGGCACCGACACGGCCGCCGACATCGTGCTGCGCCCGGGCGGCTCCGGCGCGAACACCGCCGCCTGGGCCGCCCGCCTCGGCGCCGAGGTCCACCTGCTGGCCAGGCTCGGGTACGACAGCAGCGAATGGCACACCACCGAGCTGGTCAAGACGGGCGTGCAGCCGCACGTGACGGTGGACCCCCACCGCCCCACCGCCGTCGTGATCGCGATGGTGGACCGCAGCGGCGAGCGCTCGATGCTCACCAACCGCGGCGCCGGCGGCCTGATCTCCGAGGCCGACTGGGACCCGGCGCTGCTCGACGGCATGGCCCGGCTGCACCTGTCGGGCTACATCCTGTTCGCCGAAGCGGGGCTGGGCCTGGCCCGACGCGCCATGGCGGACGCGGCGGCGGCGGGCGTCGGCATCAGCGTCGACCCGGCCTCCACGGGCCCGCTGCGCGAGTTCGGCGTCGAACGTTTCATCGCGGAGACCGCGCCGGCGGACCTGATCATCCCGAACCTCGACGAGGCCCTCCTCCTCGCCGGGGCCGAAACGGCGCAGGCGGCGGCCGTACACTTGAGTGAGAGATACGGCACAGCGGTCGTGAAGCTGGGCGCGCGCGGCGCGCTGGCCGCCGTCGACGGAGAGGTGGTGGCCACCGCGGAGGGTGTGTCCGCCGAGGTCGTCGACTCCACGGGGGCGGGCGACGCGTTCGCCGCCGGGTTCCTCGCCGCGAAATTGCTCGGCGCCGACGAACAGGCCGCTTTGCAGGCCGGTTGCCGTGCCGGTGCCGAATGTGTGGCCCAGGTGGGCGGCCGTCCACGGTACGGTTTGGATCTGAACCGTCTTTACCCTATTCACACTGATTGATAGCTTGCCGCGTAGGCTGCACCATTAGCCACAGGCGTTACGGGCAGCAGCGGCTCACTGGGGAGGATAAGGTCCGCCGATGGAAGTCGAGTCATCGATCTGCCTGAGCGACCTAGTCCCTGCGCTGCGTTGGAGCCGCCCGCAGCAGGTGGCCGAGGCGCTGGGCGACCCGCGGCTGCCCGCGGGGTGGTGGTCCTCTCTCGCGCTGTCCAAAGCGCTCGGCACGGCGGGGCTCGACTGGATCTGCGAGCGCCTGGCCCGGCTCGCCTCCGCCCGCTGGGACCACCTGCCGCTCGCCGACCTGCTGCCCGCGCTGACGGTTCACCACGTCGACCCCTCCCTGCCCGGCTGGCCCGAGGCCACCCGTACCGCGATCACCGGCCTCGGCGGCTGGCAACGGCTGCGCCGCCTGTCACCCAGCGACCTCGCGACCCCGTCGGCCACGCCCGAGGTCGTGATCGGATCGGTCTTCCGCGAGATCCTCGGCCGCATCCCGGCCCAGCGCGAAGCCCCCGCCCCGGCCACCACGGCCCATCCCGAGGTCACCCGGCCGCTGCAGCGCGGCCAGTCGCCCGCCTCCGGCTCCTTCCCCGACCAACCCGCCCCCGGCACGGGCTCGTTCCCGGCCCAGCCCGCGGCCGGTCCCGGCGCCCAACCCCCGGCCGGTACGGGGGCGTTCCCCGCGCAGCCGGCGGCCGGATCGCGCCAGACCGGCCCCTTCCCGCTGCCCGCGGCCGCCGACGCCGGGCCCGGGGCGCGCCAGACCGGCTCCTTCCCCGCCGTACCCGGCGATCGCCAGACGGGTTCCTTCCCGGCGGTCCCCGGCGAACGCCAGAGCGGCCCGTTCCCCGCGGCGCCCGCCGCCGACGGCAGCTCGGGAGCACGTCAGACCGGCTCCTTCCCCGCCGTACCCGGCGATCGGCAGACCGGCTCGTTCCCCGCTGTTCCGGGCGAACGCCAGACCGGGGCGTTCCCCGCCGTTCCCGGTGAGCGGCAGACCGGCTCCTTCCCCGCCACGCCTTCCGAACGCCAGAGCGGCCCGTTCCCCGCAGCGCCCGCCGCCGACGGCAGCTCGGGAGCACGTCAGACCGGCTCCTTCCCCGCCGTACCCGGCGATCGGCAGACCGGCTCCTTCCCGGCCGTTCCGGGCGAACGCCAGACCGGGGCGTTCCCCGCGCAACCCCAGGGCGGGCCGCGTCAGGGGCTCGCCGGTGAGGGCGGCCTGCCCCAGCGCCCCGCCCCCGGCCAGCCCGAACGCCTCCCGCAGCGCCCCACGGGCCCGCAGTCGGGCCGCCAGGACCCGAGCGCCCTGCCGTCCCGTCCCGGCACGCCGGGCGCCCCCGGCACCTCGAACGTCCCGGGCACGTCGAACGCGCCCGGCTCGCCCTTGGGTGCTCCCGGCGCCCGCCCCGCCGGCTCCCCGGTTTCCGGCGCCCCCGGCGCACCGGGCACACCCAGCACCCCGGGCGCGCCCGGCACCCCGGGTGTCACCCCGCCCTCCGGCGGTCCGGGCGTCGGCTCGGTCCCGCCTGTCCCCGGCGGCCCCGCCGACCCCGCCAAGAGCACCCCGTCCTACTCCACCCCCGTCCCCTCGGACACCGACCACGCGATGGTCCGCGTCGTCGACAGCCTCTTCCGGGGCCTCGACAAGCTGGAGCTGGCGGTGGCCGTGCACCGGCTGTTCGCCGAGGACCCGGTCAGCCTCCGTACCCTCGCCCACAAGCTGCTGGTCGAGCGGGAGGCGCTCTCGCAGGCGCAGCGCACCGCCGAGGAACGCGTCCTGCAGTGGCTGCGCTCCTCCGAGTCCGCGCCGGTCACCGGCCACATGTTCCGGCTGACCGAGTGGCTGGGCGCGGCGGCCACGGAGGAGCAGCTCATCGGCGCCGACCCGGCGCACCCGGTGATGGTCCCGTCGCTGCGCACGCCGCTGTGGCGGGTGCTGGTGACGCTCATGCCCGACCGCCGCCTCCAGGACGGCTGGCTGGTGGTCGGCGACATCCACGGGCTCCAGGCCCGTACGAGGCAGCTGCTGGCGGCCAGCCCGCCGGACGCCGACGTCGTCGAGCTGATGGGCGAGCTGGGCATCCGCGCCCACTCGGCCAAGGCGTGGCTCGACGCCCTGCCGCCCGAGACGGCCCAGGACCCGGTGGCCGCGGCGCCGTCCCCGGCCCAGCCGCTGCCCCGCCGCACGCCGGGCGCCAACGGCCACCACCATCGGGGCGGCCAGCCCGTCCCGCCGGCGACGGCCGGCTCCATCGACCCGTCCGCCGCGCTCGCCACGCTGTCGGCGCTGTCGGGCGGCCGCTCGCCGATGCTGCCCACGGGCGGCCTGGCGGGCACCCCGTCCACGCCTCCGCCGCCGCTGCCGAGCCCGTCGTCCGACCCGCGCCGCTGGCAGCGCATCGAGGTCACGCCCGAGCACCTCAGGGGCGGCCCGGTGGCGGTGCCCGAGGGCTACGCGGCCCAGCTCGGCATGCGCCCCGGCACGCTGCTGTCGGTGACGGGCCCCGGCGACAACGCGATCGTCCTGGTATGGCAGGGACACCAGCCGGTCTTCGACTCGCTGCAGCCCGTCCTGATGCGCCTGAACGCCCGCCCGGGCGACCAGGTGTACGTCACGGTGGACGGCTACCGCCTGGAGGCCCAGCTCACCGCCTGACGCGATCATCGGCCAGGAGACTCGGCGCACCGCCTGACGGGACCATCCGCGCGGCGCTCAGCTCACCGCCTGGCCGGGTCCTGCGCCCGGCTCCGGTTCCTCCGTCGGGAAGAAGATCGCGCTCAGAACGTACGGCCGCCGCCCGTCCCCCGGCCCGTTCCCCGCCCGGGGCGCGAGCACCTGCCGCAGCTCGCCCGCGACCTCCTCCATCTCCTCCGGACGGAGCCACAGCGTGCCCTGCCGGTAGCCCACCCGGTCGGCCACGGGGTCGGCCGCCGGCCGGTCGAGGTAGGCGTTGAACTCGGCGAGCAGCGCCGCCATGGCCGCCGCGAACCCGTGGCGGTGCTCCTCCAGCGACATCGCCCCGGCCGTCTCGGGGTCGACGTTCGCGGCGCCCTGGCGCAGCCGGTAGTGGCGCTCGACCATGCCCCGTACGCGCTGCTCGCCCGCCACCTCCAGCAGCCCGCCGTCGGCGAGCAGGGCGACGTGCCGGTACAGGGTGGTCTTGGGGATGTCGGGCAGGCTCTCGCACAGCTCGGACGTCGTACGCACCCGCCCGCCCGACAGCGCCCACATGATGCGCAACCGAACCGGATGCAAGATCAGCTCCAGGGTGTCCATTTTCCAATGTTCCCATAAGTGGTACTGTTCCCAAAGTTGGAAACAGTGGAGAGGGGCACCCAGTGAACACGCATCCGGCGACACCACCACCGTCCAGGCTCAGCGAATCGGCGGTGATCCCCCTGCGCACGCTCGACCCCGCCGCCCCGCTCGACGACCTCACCTGGCTCGACGACGCGATCGGCGACGCGCGGGTGGTGGCACTCGGCGAGAGCGCCCACTACAACCGCGAGTTCTACGACCTGCGCCACCGCATCCTGCGCTACCTCGCCGAACGGCACGGCTTCAGCGCCTACGCCATGGAAACCGGCTTCACCGAGGCCTGGCGGGCCAACGCCTGGGTCACCGCCGACGCCAGGGCTGCGGACAGCTCTTCGGGCACGCCCGGGTCCCCGCGCGAGGGCGCCTCGGGCACGGATGGCGGTGACCGGCTCGGTGAGGTCATGGCGAGCGGGCTGTCCTCGCTCATGGGTGTGTGGCGGCAGCTCGGCGCCCACCTGGAGTGGATGCGCCGGCACAACGCCACCGCCGCACGCCCCGTCGGCTTCTACGGCATCGACCTGGGCGGCCACAACGCCTCCCTGCTCCCCGCCCTGGACGCCGTGCTCGCCTACCTCGCGCGGGCCGACCCCGACCACCGGGTGGACCCGGCCGTCAGGGAGACGGCCGCGGCCTTCGCGGCGACGTCCGCGTTCGCCGCGCCCGCGGCCCTGGCCGCCTACGCCCAGCTCCCGCCCGAGACGAGGAACGCGCTCACCGCCGGCCTGGCCGCCCTGTCCGCGCGCATGAGGGGCCGCCGCCTGGAGTACGCCCGCCGCACCGGCGCGGAGGAGTACGAGCGCGCGCTGCGCTGCCTGTCGCTCGCCGTCACCCTCGACTCGGGCATCCGCGACATGGTCTCCGGAGACCTCCAGAGCGTCATGTACGAGCGCGACGCCGAGATGGCCGACACGGTCGAGTGGATCCTGCGCCGGCACGACCGGATCGTCGTGGCCGCGCACAACGGGCACGTCCAGCGCTGGCCGGGCGTGCTGCCCGGGATGGACCCCGTGACCCCGCTGGGCATGCACCTGGCGGACCGGCTCGGCGCCGACTACCTCGTCATCGGCGCCACCACGGGCACCGGCCAGATGCTCAACTCCGACCCCGCCGCCTTCCAGTCGGGCGCCCTCTTCGCACCGATGGGCCCGCCGGACCCCGGCAGCCTCGACGCTCTCCTGCATGCCGGCCACGACGGCCCGTTCGTCACGGACCTGCGGCGGCTGTCACCGGCCGACGCGGAGGCCGTCCGCGCCGCCGCCGTCCAGCGCGCCGGGAACGGCCCGCACCACTCCCCCATCAGCGCTCTGGACGCCTACGACCTCGTGGTGCACCTCCCGCACGTCACGGCGGCCGACCCGGACGAGGCCGCCCTCGCCGCCTCCCCCGAGGAGGTGCGGGAGATCTTCTCCCACTACAAACCCCTGTGACGATCCCTCGCCAAGGGCCCGCACCCGGCCCGCGACAAAGCCCGGCACCCGCCACGCCGCCTCCGACGAGGAAGGCACAAGGTGGCAAGCACGGCCGTCAGTCGAACAGGCGCAGCCGGTGGGCGGTGGCCGCGGCCTCGCCGCGGGTGGCCGCGCCCAGCTTGGCCAGGATGTTGGACACGTGCACGCTGACCGTCTTGATCGAGATGACCAGCTTTTCGGCGATCTCGCGGTTGCTCCGCCCGCGCGTCACCTCCCGCAGCACCTCCAGCTCGCGCGCCGTCAGCCCGAGCGGCTGCCCGCCGGCGGGCTCTTCGGGGCCGCCGATCCTGGCGCGCCGGCCGAAGACGTCGAGCTGCTCCAGCAGCGGGGTGGCGCCGAGGTCGCGGGCCAGGTCGCGGGAGCGGGTGAGCCGGGCCGCCGCCCCCTGCCGGTCGCCGGCCGCGAGCGCCGCCTGTGCGGCGGCCAGCAGGGTGAGCGCTTCGGCGTACGGCTCCCGCAGCGCCTGCCATGCCTCCACGGCGAGGTCGCACGCCTTGAGCCGCCAGGCTGCCGCCTCATCGGCGTGCTCCGGCGCCGGCTCGGGGCCGGTCAGCGCGGTGAACGTGAGCCGGTGTGCCTGCTGCAGCTCGCCCTCGGCCACCAGCTGACCGGCCAGCGCCCGAAGGCGGGGCAGCAGCGACAGCGCCAGCCGCTCGACCGGCCCGAGGGAGCCCGCCCTGGGCTCACCGGCCTCGGCAGACCGGGACGGCGGCACCACGGCCCGGACGAGCTGGGCGATGGTCACCAGCACCGGCCAGGCGTAACGCGGGCTGCTCACCAGGTCGCGCTCGTCGAGCGCCCGCGCGGCCATCTCGACCGCCTCGCCGAGCTGCCCCCGCGCCTGCCGCAGCCGCAGCTCCCTGCACAGGTGGGGCAGCGTCGTCTGGTCGCGGTAGCTGCCCCGCGACAGCACGCTCTTGGACGACTCCAGCAGCTTCTCGGCCCGGTCGTACTGGCCCCGCGCCATCGCGATGTCGGTGGCGAAGCCCTGGAGGCTGGCCCGGTAGGGGGCGGGCGGGGCGAGCTCGAGGGCGTGCTCGACGACCTGGAGCGCTTCGTCCCAGCGCCCGAGTGACACCAGCGGCTCGGCGAGGTTGATCGACAGGAACGTGCCGGATGTGCGCGCCAGGCCGTACTGGCGGGCCTCCTCGACGCCGTCGCGGGCGACCTGCGCGGCCCGCTCGTGCAGGCCGGCGCCTTCGAGGGCGTCGGACTCGGAGATGGCGCACCGCATCAGCGCGTTGTAGGCGTCGCCGCGGGCGGCGATGCGGCGGGCCTCGGCGAAGGCGGCGAGCTGGGCGTCCATGTCGGAGTAGCAGGAGTCGCCCCAGGTGAGGCTGATCATCGCGTGCGCCTCGACGTTGGTGTCGCCGACCTCGTGGCCGATCTCCATGGCGCGGCGGGCGGTGGCCTGCCGCTCGGGCCGGTCTTCGGGGCGGTGGAGCATGCGGGACAGGCTCTCCAGCACCTGGCCGCGCAGCTTGAGCTGGTCGGCGGGCACGAGCTCGGCGGCCCTGCGCAGGTCTTCGACGTAGCCGGGGCGGCCCAGGTCGTAGCGGGTCAGGCCGCGCTGGCGCAGCAGCATGGCGGCCCTGATCGGCTCGACGCAGTGGTCGAGCTCGTCGAGGGCGGCGCCGGCCAGGGCGATGCTGCGTTCGTACTCGCCGGACAGGTGGGCGACGGTGGCCGTCTGCCGCAGGACGTCGATGCGGTCGTGGCCGATGCGCTCGGCGGCGTCGGGCACGGAGTCCCACAGCTCCAGGACTCTGGAGAGCATGCGGAGCTGCTCGTCGTAGGCGGTGGACTTGCGTGCGGCGGCGGCGGCGCGCCAGGCGCTGATCAGCGCCCAGGTGGAGTCGTGGGCGGAGTGCCAGTGGTGGGCCAGCTCGATCGCGCCGCGCGGGGCGGGCAGGATCGACAGGTCGCGCTCCAGCGCCTCGGCGTAGCGGGTGTGCAGGCGGACGTGCTCGCCGGGCAGCAGGTCGTCGTGGAGTGCCTCGCGGATGAGGGCGTGGCGGAAGCTGTAGCCCTCGCCGTCGACGACGAGCACGTTTCCGGCCACGGCGGGCCGCAGCGCGCGGGACAGCGTGCTCTCGTCGAGCCCGGCGACGGCGCTGAGCAGGGCGTGCTCGATGCGCTGGCCGCCGGCGCTGGCGACGCGCAGCAGCTCCTGCGTCTCCTCGGGCTGCCGCTCGACGCTGGCCAGCAGCAGGTCGCGCAGCGACTCGGGCAGCGCCTCGCCGCCGTCGCACTCGTTGAGCAGCGCCTCGACGAACAGCGGGTTTCCCTCGCTGCGCGCGTAGATGAGGTCCATGTCGGCGGGGGACGGCTCGCGCTCCAGGATGCCGGCCGCCAGGGCGACGGCCTCCCTGCGGGTGAGCCGGCGCAGCTCGGTGCGGGTCACCCACTCGACCCGGCCGAGCTCGGCGAGCAGCGGGCGCAGCGGGTGGTTGCGGTGCAGCTCGTCGGTGCGGTAGGTGACGACGATGAGCAGGCGGGCCGCGGTGCGCTGATAGCGCACGAGGAAGGTCAGCAGGTCGCGGGTGGAGCGGTCGGCCCAGTGGGCGTCTTCGACGATGAGCACCACCGGCCGCTCCTCGGCCAGCCGCTCCAGCAGCCCGAGCACCTGCTCGAACAGGCGCGCCCTGGCCTCGGGCCCGTCTTTGCCGGGCTCGCCGAACTCGGGCAGCAGCCGGGCCAGCCCGCGCGCGTTGCCGCCGGGCACGAGCGCGGCCACGGCGTCGCGGCCCAGCTCGCGCACCAGCCCGCGCAGCACGGCGGTGAACGGCGCGAACGGCAGGCCCTCGGTGCCCAGCTCGAGGCAGCCGCCGACGAGGACGCGCGCGTCACCGGCCCGGTGGTCGGTGAACTCCTTGATGAGCCGCGTCTTGCCGACCCCGGCCTCACCGCCGACGAGCACGGTGGACGACGCCCCGGCGCGCGACCTGGCCAGGGCGTCACCGAGAGCGGCGAGCTCGCGGGCACGCCCGACGAACAAGGGGCTCACGGCATGGATACTCACGCCCTAAGGATGCCATCCGCCTACGACAGAAACGCGCGCCAGTCCGGCCGTACGCGCTAAGCGGACAAACTCCCACAAACTGGACTCAACGCAGGACCTTGCGGAAGAAGGTGGCCGACGCCTCGTACCCCAGAGCGTGGTAGAACTCCGGCGCCCGCCGCGTGGCCATCGCCACGTAACCGGCCTGCCGGGAGCGCGCCCAGCGCTCGAACTCCTCCAGCAGCGACCGCCCGATCCCCTGCCGCCGCGACCCGGACTGCACCATGGCCTCCTCGACCCAGGCCACCGGCCCGTTCGCGAACAGCGTCAGGTGCACGAACCCGAGCAGATACCCGTGCACCCGCCCGCCCACGACGGCGGTGAGCAGCAGGGCGTCGTCGTTGGCCAGCAGCTGGGGCAGCGCGGCGTCGAAGGCGTCGCGCTCCGGCCTGAACGTCAGGCCGAACTCGCGGGCCAGCGCGAACACCTCGTCCGCGTCCGACTTCTCCGCCCTCCTGATGAGAAGATCGTCAGCCGTCATGACCAACGACCCTAGATCGTCGCATGCGCATGACGCAAACACCTGTTCACAGGTCGCCCAGCCCGAGCTGGCGCGCGATGAGCATCCGCTGCACCTCGCTGGTGCCCTCACCGATCTCCAGGATCTTGGCGTCGCGGTAGAAGCGGCCGACAGGGAACTCGTTCATGAACCCGTAGCCGCCGAACACCTGCGTGGCGTCGCGCGCGTTGTCCATGGCCGCGTTCGACGAGACCAGCTTCGCGATCGCCGCTTCCTTCTTGAACGGCACCCCGGCCAGCATCCGCTCGGCCGCGTGGTAGTAGGCCAGGCGGGCGGTGTGCGCGCGGGCCTCCATGTCGGCGATCTTGAACTGGATGGCCTGGTAGTGGCCGATCGGATGGCCGAACGCGCGGCGGTCGCGCACGTACGTCAGGCACTCGTCCACGCACCCCTGCGCCAGCCCGACGCCGATCGCCGCGATCGCGACCCGGCCCTCGTCGAGGGTCTGCAGGAACTGCGCGTAGCCGCGGCCCCGCTCGCCGAGCAGGTTCGCAGCCGGGACGCGGCAGTCGGTGAACGACAGCTCCCGCGTGTCGGAGGCGTTCCAGCCGACCTTGGAGTACTTCTTCGACACGGCGAACCCGGGCGTGCCGCTCGGCACGAGGATCGTGGAGATCTCGCGCTCGCCGGTCAGCGCGGCCACGCCGATGACGCCGGTGATGTCGGTGCCGGAGTTCGTGATGAACGCCTTGGTGCCGTTGATCACCCACTCCTGGCCGTCGAGCACGGCCGTGGTGCGCATCCCGCCCGGCACGTCGGAGCCGCCGCCCGGCTCGGTCAGCCCGAACGCGCCCAGCCGCTCCCCCGAGGTCAGCCGGGGCAGCCACTGCCGGCGCTGCTCCTCGCTGCCGAACCGGAAGATCGGCATCGCGCCCAGCGACACCGCCGCCTCCAGGGTGATCGCCACGCTGGAGTCGACCCTGGCCAGCTCCTCCAGGGCCAGGCAGAGGGCGAAGTAGTCGCCGCCCATCCCACCGTACTCCTCGGGGATCGGCAGCCCGAACAGGCCCATCGCGCCCATCTGCCGCACCACGTCGTACGGGAACTCCTCCCGCTCGTACAGGTCGCCGATCACCGGCGCGACCACCTCACGGGCGAACGCCTCGACCGTCTTGCGCAGCTCTTCGTACTCGTCGGTGAGCATGTCTCAGCCTTTCGAAAGCGCCTGTACGACGCGGGACGGGCTGGGCCTGCCGAGCAGCTCCGCCAGCCAGGTGCTGGTGGACACGAGCTTGCCCAGGTCGAGGCCGGTCTCGATGCCGAGCCCGCGCAGCATCCAGACCAGGTCCTCGGTGGCCAGGTTGCCGGTGGCGGACTCCGCGTACGGGCAGCCGCCGATGCCGCCCGTGGAGGCGTCGATGGTGGTGACGCCGCATCTGAGCGCTGCCAGGGTGTTGGACAGCGCCTGTCCGTAGGTGTCGTGGAAGTGCACGGCCAGCCGCTCCGGCGTGCGGAAGGCCCCGATCAGCTCCGTGACGTGGCCGGGAGTGCCGACGCCGATGGTGTCGCCGAGCGACAGCTCGTAGCAGCCCAGCCCGAGCAGCCGCTCCCCGACCGCGACGACCTGCGCGATCGGGGTCGGCCCCTCCCAGGGGTCGCCGAAGCACATCGAGACGTACGCGCGCACCCGGACGCCGTTGTCCAGCGCCCTGGCCACGACCGGCTCGAACATCTCGAACTGGCTCTCCAGGCTGCGGTTCAGGTTCTTCGCGGCGAACGTCTCGGTGGCGCTGGCGAAGATGGCGATCTCGTCCACGCCGAGGTCGAGGGCGCGGTCGAGGCCGCGCAGGTTCGGCACGAGCACGGGGTAGCGCACGCCGGGCTTCCTGTGCAGCCTGGCCAGGAGCTCGTCGGCGTCGGCGAGCTGCGGCACCCACTTCGGGTGCACGAAGCTGGTCGCCTCGATCACCTTGTGCCCGGCGTCGGCGAGCCGGTCGATGAGCTCGGCCTTCACCTCGACGGGGATGACCGCGGACTCGTTCTGCAGGCCGTCGCGCGGGCCGACCTCGTAGATCGTGACCTGGTGCGGAAGACCTTCCATCGGGTACGGCACCTACGCCTCCTCGCTGGTGACCACGGCGTCGCTGGTGACCACGGCCAGGACCGCGTCCATGTCGACCGGCTGGCCGGGCCGCGCGGACAGCTCGGAGACGACGCCGTCGCGCGGGGCCGTGACCGTGTGCTCCATCTTCATGGCCTCCACGATGAGCAGCGGCTGGCCCTCGCTCACCCGCTCGCCCTGCTGCGCCTTGACCACCAGGACGGTGCCGGGCATGGGGCTCCTGACGACGCCGTCGGCCGCCGCGGCGGCGCCGGCCCGGTCACCGGGGTCGCCGATGAGGTGCCGGGTGAACGACCAGGAGGCGCCGTCGCGGCCGAGCCAGAGGGTGTCGCCGTCGCGTACGCACAGGTAACGCGCGGTGCGGCCGCCGATCGTGACGGCCAGCTCGGCGCCGCTCCGCCTGATCCTGGCCGGGACGGCCGCGCCGTCGAGCAGCACGTCGGCGGACTCCTCCGGCAGGCCGCGGACCTGGGCCGCGTGCACGCCGTCCCTGGTCTCCAGCCGCCACGTCGTCCAGGCCCGCTCGCCGACCCGCCACCCGTCGGTGACCTCCCAGGGGTCGTCGCCCTGCGGCATGGCGTGGAAGGTCAGCGCGGCGGCGGCGAGCACGTCGCCGGGCGGGGTCGTGCTCTGTTCGGGCAGCAGCTCTGGCAGGGCGCGCTCGACCAGGCCGGTGTCCAGCTCGCCCTTGACGACGGCCGGGTGCGCGGCCAGGGCGCGCAGGAACGGGACGTTGGTCACCACGCCGAGGACCGCCGTGCCGGCCAGCGCCCGGTCCAGGGCCTTGAGCGCGGTGTCCCGGTCGGGGGCCCAGGCGATGACCTTCGACAGCATGGGGTCGAACTCGCTGCCGACGACGCCGCCCTCGACCAGCCCGGAGTCCACGCGAACGACCGGCCCGCCGCCCTGGCGGCCCGGAATCACGCCGCCCCGGCCGCCCGGGAGCCCGCCGCCTTCGCCGCCCGGGAGCGCGCCGCCTTCGCCACTCGGGAGCGCGTCGCCGGGCTCGCGCAGCGCCAGCACGCGCCCGCCCGTCGGCAGGAACGCGCGCGCCGGGTCCTCGGCGTACACCCGGGCCTCGACCGCGTGCCCGTCGAGCCGCACGTCCTCCTGCCCGAACGGCAGCCGCTCCCCGGCCGCCACCCGCAGCTGCAGCTCCACCAGGTCGAGCCCCGTCACCAGCTCGGTGACCGGGTGCTCGACCTGCAGCCGGGTGTTCATCTCCATGAAGTGGTAGGCGCCGCTGGTGCCGTCGACGATGAACTCGACGGTGCCCGCACCCACGTAGCCGACCGAGCGGGCGGCCTCCACCGCCGCCGCCCCCATGCGCGCCCGCATGGCGTCGGTGACGAACGGCGAAGGGGCCTCCTCGATGATCTTCTGGTGCCGGCGCTGGAGGCTGCACTCGCGCTCGCCCAGGTGCACGACGTTGCCGTGGGTGTCGGCCAGGACCTGGATCTCGATGTGGCGCGGGCTCTCGACGTAGCGCTCGATGAGCAGGGTGCCGTCGCCGAACGCGGCCAGCGCCGTGCGCCGCGCCGACTCCAGGGCTTCGGGCAGCTCGGCGGCCGACCGTACGAGCACCATGCCCTTGCCGCCGCCGCCGGCGGACGGCTTGATCAGGGCGGGGAAGTCGCGCCACGCCTCAAGCCCCGGCCCAGGTTCCGACTCTGCCGCGCCGGGCACCACCGGCACCCCGGCGGCCGACACCGTGGCCTTGGCGCGGATCTTGTCGCCCATCGCGTCGATGGCGGCGGCGGGCGGCCCCACGAACACCACCCCCGCCTCGGCGCAGCGGCGGGCGAACGCGGCGTTCTCGGCCAGGAACCCGTAACCGGGATGCACCGCCCCCGCCCCCGCGTCCACCGCCGCGCCGGCGATGGCCTCGATGTCCAGGTAGGAGGGCACCTCAAGGGCGAGGTCGGCCTCGCGGACGTGCCTGGCCCCCGCGTCGGACGGCGTGTGCACGGCCACGGACGCGATGCCGAGCCGGCGCAGCGTGCGCGCGATCCGTACGGCGATCTCGCCCCTGTTGGCGATCAGAACACGGTCGAACAGCATGCGTCACATCCGGAAGACGCCGTAACCGGCGGGCTCGAGCGGCGCGTTGGCCGCCGCGGACAGTGCCAGGCCGAGGACCGTGCGGGTGTCGAGCGGGTCGATCACGCCGTCGTCCCAGAGCCTGGCCGTGGAGTAGTAGGGGTTGCCCTGGTGCTCGTACTGGGCCCTGATCGCGTCGGGGTCGGCGTCTCCGACGGTGGTCAGGACGTTCGCGGCCTGCTCGCCGCCCATGACGGAGATGCGGGCGTTCGGCCACATCCACAGGAACCTGGGCGAGTACGCCCGTCCGGCCATCGCGTAGTTGCCCGCCCCGAACGACCCGCCGATCACGACCGTGAACTTGGGCACCCGGGCGCACGACACCGCCGTCACCATCTTGGCGCCGTGCTTGGCGATGCCGCCCGCCTCGTACGCCTTGCCGACCATGAAGCCGCTGATGTTCTGCAGGAACAGCAGGGGGATGCGGCGCTGGTCGCACAGCTCGATGAAGTGCGCGCCCTTCATGGCCGATTCGCTGAACAGGATGCCGTTGTTGGCCACGACGCCGACCGGGTGGCCGTGGACGTGGGCGAAGCCGGTGACGAGCGTGGTGCCGTACTCGGCCTTGAACTCCAGGAAGCGCGAGCCGTCGACGATCCTGGCGATCACCTCGCGCACGTCGTAGGGCTGGCGGGTGTCGGCGGGCACGATGCCGTAGAGGTCGCGGGGGTCGTGGCGGGGCGGCTCTGGCGCGATCGTCTCCCAGGGCCTGGGGGCGCGCGGCGCCAGCGTGGAGACGATGTCGCGGACGATCGCCAGCGCGTGCGCGTCGTCCTCGGCGAGGTGGTCGGTGACGCCGCTGACGCGCGCGTGCAGGTCGCCGCCGCCCAGCTCCTCGGCCGTGACCTCCTCGCCGGTGGCCGCCTTCACCAGGGGCGGGCCGCCCAGGAAGATCGTGCCCTGGCCGCGGACGATGACCGCCTCGTCGCTCATGGCGGGCACGTACGCGCCGCCCGCGGTGCACGAGCCGAGCACGGCGGCGATCTGCGGGATGCCGCGCGCGGACATCGTGGCCTGGTTGTAGAAGATGCGCCCGAAGTGCTCGCGGTCAGGGAACACCTCGTCCTGCTTGGGCAGGAACGCGCCGCCGGAGTCGACGAGGTAGACGCAGGGCAGGTGGTTGTGCAGCGCCACCTCCTGCGCGCGCAGGTGCTTCTTGACGGTGATCGGGTAGTACGTGCCGCCCTTGACGGTGGCGTCGTTGGCCACGATCACGCATTCGCGGCCGGAGACGCGGCCGACCCCGGTGATGATGCCCGCGGCCGGGGCCTGGTCGTCATAGAGGCCGTTGGCGGCCAGCGGCGACAGCTCCAGGAAGCGGGAGCCCGGGTCGAGCAGGCCGTCGACGCGGTCGCGCGGCAGCAGCTTGCCGCGCTCGACGTGCCGCCGCCGCGACCGCTCGGGGCCGCCGAGCGCGGCGGCGGCGAGGCGTTCGAGCAGGTCGGCGGCGAGCCGCTCGTTGAGCTCGGCGTTGCGTTTGTACGCCTCGCCCGCGGGCTCCACCGCCGTCTTCAGCACCGGCCAGTCGCTCCTCATGACACCAAATGTTAGTCACCATTAACGTCATCGTCTAGCATGTGAGACGTGACCACCGCCTCTGACACCCCTACCCGCAGCCGGCGCAACAGGCGCGCGGAGATCCTGGAGGCGGCCGCCCGCCTGTTCGCGGCCCGCGGTTTCCACGGCGTCTCGATCGAGGACATCGGGGGCGCGGTCGGCGTCTCGGGCCCGGCCCTCTACCGCCACTTCGACGGCAAGGACGCGCTGCTGTCGGAGATGCTGCTCGACATCAGCTCCCGGCTGCGCGAGTCGGCCGTCACGGTCGCCACCGCCGCGGCCGGCCCGGAAGAGACCCTCGACGCGCTGCTCGACGTGCAGATCGCGTTCGCCACCGAGCACCCGGCGCTGATCACCGTGCACGACAGGGAGCTGGGCAACGTGCCCGAGCCGGCCCGCCGCCAGATCAGGCGGCTGCAGCGGCTCTACGTGGAGGAGTGGGTGACGGTGCTGGCCGAGCTGCATCCGGCCTGCCCGGCGGCCCGGCTGCGGGCGGCCACGCACGCGGTGTTCGGCCTGCTCAACTCCACGCCGCACAGCGCGGGCGAGCTGCCCGCGCAGGACATGCGCCCGATGCTGCACGCGATGGCGCGGGCGGCCATCGCCGCCGCCATTGGTTAAGGCTCGTTAACTTCCTGGCGTCGCCTTGTCGGCTCAACTATCTAGATATATCGTCACCATATCTCGATAGTTGGAGGCGATCATGCGCGACCACCACGAGTTCTGGGACGCTCCCCCACCCCCGCCGTTCCCGCCGGGTCCCATGCCCTTCCCCGGCCCGCCCGGAGCACCGCCGCCGCCACCGCACCACGTCGTCCACTGGGAGCAGCCCGCCCCCCGCATCCGCCGCGGCGACGTCAGAGCCGCCCTGCTCGCCCTCCTCCACGAAGGGCCGCAGAACGGCTACCAGATGATCCAGGGCATCGAGGAGCGCAGCCGCGGCGTGTGGCGGCCCAGCCCCGGCTCCGTCTACCCCGCCCTGCAACAGCTTGAGGACGAGGGCCTGGTGACCGGCGACGAATCCGGCGGGAGCCGGACGTACCGGCTGACCGAGCAGGGCCGCGACCTCGCGGCCAGGCACGCCGGCGCGGCCCCCTGGGACGAGGTCGCCCGCACCGTCCCCGACGACCACCACGAGCTGCGCCTGCTGTGGGCCCAGCTCAACGAGGCGTTCGGGCACCTCGTCCGCACCGGCGGCGACCGGCAGCTCGCCGAGGCCAAGAAGCTCATCAAGCAGACGCGCAAGTCCATCTTCCAGATCCTCGCGGAGGACTAGATGACCGCGGACGCCGCAGTGTCCGTACGCGGGTTACAGAAGGCGTACGGGAAGGTCGAGGCCGTCGGAGGCGTCGACTTCGAGGTGCGTCCCGGCGAGGTGTTCGGCTTCCTCGGCCCGAACGGCGCCGGCAAGACCACCACCATCAACATGCTCTGCACCCTGGTCAACCCGACCGGCGGCAGCGCCACCGTGGCCGGGCACGACGTCGTCAAGGAGCGCGACGAGGTGCGCAGGAACATCGGCCTCGTCTTCCAGGACCCCACCCTCGACGGCTACCTCAGCGCCGAGCAGAACCTGCGCTTCCACGCCGAGCTGTACGGCGTGCCCAAGAACGTCGTCGGCGACCGCATCCGCAAGGTGATGGAGATGGTCGCGCTGTGGGACCGCAAGGACGCCAAGGTCATGACGTTCTCCGGCGGCATGAAGCGGCGGCTGGAGATCGCCCGCGGGCTGCTGCACTCGCCGCGCGTGCTCTTCCTCGACGAGCCCACCGTCGGCCTCGACCCGCAGACCCGCTCCGCCATCTGGGGGTACATCAACCAGCTGCGGCTCATGGAGGACATCACCATCTTCATGACCACGCACTACATGGACGAGGCCGAGTACTGCGACCGGATCGCGATCATCGACCACGGCCGCATCGTCGTCATCGACTCGCCCGAAGCGCTCAAGGCCAGCGTCGGAGAGGACCGCGTCCAGATCCAGACCGCCGACGACAGCGCGGCGATCGAGGCGCTGCGGGAGCGGTTCGGGCTGGAGGCGGCCGTGCGCGAGGGCGCCGTGACGTTCGCGGTCGCCTCCGGCGAGGAGTTCGTGCCCCGCCTGTTCGCCGAGCTCGGCATGCCCATCAAGTCCGTGAGCGTGTCCCGGCCGTCGCTCGACGACGTCTTCATGTCCTACACCGGCTCCACGATCCGCGACGCCGAGGCCGGCGCCGACACCATGACGTGGATGAGAGCGATGGCGAGGCGATAGCCATGGCGACAGAGGCCGTCGGCGTGCGGGTGCCCGCCCGCAGCGCCGGGCACGACCTGCGGGCCGTCAAGATCGTGCTGCACCGCGAGATGCTGCGCTTCGTCAACGACCGCACCCGCATGCTGTCCATGCTCGTCCAGCCCGTGCTGTGGCTGTTCGTCATGGGGACGGGGCTCGGCTCCCTCGTCCGGGGCTCCATCCCCGGCGTCGACTACCGCACCTTCATATACCCCGGCATGATCTCCATGACCGTGATCATGACGGCCATGTTCTCGGCCGGCTCCATCGTCTGGGACCGCGAGTTCGGCTTCCTGCGCGAGATGCTCGTCGCCCCCGTCTCCCGAGGGGCGATCGTCATCGGCAAATGCTTCGGCGGCGCCGTCGTGGCCGTCGGGCAGGGCGTCATCATCGTGGCCATGGCGGGGCTCGTGGGCGTGCCGTACGCGCCCGGCCTGATCGTCACCCTGCTCCTGGAGATGTTCCTGGCCGCCTTCACCATCACGGCCTTCGGGGTGACGCTCGCCGCCCGCATGAAGAACATGCAGACCTTCTTCGGGCTGATGCAGATGGCCATCATGCCGATGATGTTCCTGTCGGGGGCCATGTTCCCGCTGGCCAACCTGCCGTCGTGGCTCCACCTCCTGACCGTCGTCAACCCGATGACGTACGCGGTGGACCCGATGCGCGAGGCCGTCTTCGCCCACCTCGACGTCCCGGCCGCGGCGGCGTCGATGCTCAACCCCGGGGTGCGCTGGTTCGACTTCCAGGTACCGGTGGGGCTGGAACTCGGGCTCGTGGCGGGGCTGGGGGTTGTGTTGCTGCTGGTGGCGGTCGTGGAGTTCCGGAAGGCCGAGTAGATACGACTGAACCACGTATCTCGCTGCGATCGATCATGGACGGAGGGTAGCTTTCCCGATGTGCCGCGCGGCTCGTCCTTTCCCTCCGTCCCCGAGGAGCATCATCCGATGTTGGATTGTGCAGAGAAGCACCTTGACCTGGAAGCTCGGGTCGAAGCCCTGGAAGAGGCTATTGTCAGTGGCGTGCCCCAGCAGAGCATCGCCACTCGCTTCGAGACGCAGTACACGCGCATCAGCGAAGTCGGGCAGAACATCAACGCACGGATCGGGCGCGAGGTCGACAGCCTCAAGGCCCAGATGAAGGCGGGCTTCGCCGCAGTCGACGAACGCTTCGAGCAGATCGATGTGCGCTTCGAGAAGATGGACGAGCGGCTCGAGAATGTCGAGAAGCGGCTCGACACCATCGAAGCCCTGCTCGCGCGCATAGACGCCAAGCTGGGCGACGACCGCTCCAACTGAGCTTCAAGAAGAACGAGGCCCGGGCAGGTGCCGCCCGGGCCTCGTTCCGGTGTTTCAGGTGGTCAGCGCTTCACTCGGACGTAGTCCGTACGGCTGGAGTCGCCGTAGGCGTCGTCGTCGCCGCTGAAGACGAACTTCCAGTGTCCCGACTTCCAGGCCTTGGCCTTGGTGGAGAGCCGGCCGCTGTCACTGGACCAGGTGGTCCTGACGAGCTGCCACTTCTTCGAGCCCACCGGCTTGAAGAACAGCGCCACCTTGCCGGAGTAGCCTTCCCACGAGCCTTCGTCGTCGATCTGCAGCAGCCCCTTGAACTTCAGGTACTTGCCGCGCTTGACCGGCTCCGGGTAGGCGTTGAACTTGATGAGCCGCGTGTCGGCCTTCTCCTCGGCGGGCGGCTGCGGGGCGGGCTGGTCGACCTTCACCCAGTCGGCCTCGCTGACCGAGCCGTTGATGCCGCGGGCGCCGCGGTACTCGGCGCGCCACCACCCGGAGGTGACGGCCTCCGCGGAGGCGGAGAAGCGGCCGTGGCGGCCGGTCACGTCGCTGGTGACGTACTCCCAGCGGCGCGAGCCGTCGGCCTTGAAGAAGATGGACACGCGCTGGCCGGCCAGGCCGCCGCGGTCCTCGACGCGCAGGGCGCCGCTGAAGGAGAGCGTGTCTCCCTTGTCGACCGGCTCGGGGGTGGCGTCGAAGCCGGCGATGCGGCTGCCGAGGGCGGCGCGCCGGACGTCCACCCGGTCGGCGTCGCTGACGGACGCCCTGGCGGTGCCGGTGGCCGCGAACTCGGCCCGCCACCAGCCGGTGGCGTTCGCCTCGGCGCGGGCGCCGAACCAGCCGCCGCGGCCGGTCGTCACCTTGGTGACCTCGCGGTAGTTGTCGGAGCCGCGCTCGCGGAAGGTGATGGAGACGGTCTGACCGTCGTACCCCTTGCCGTCGGCCAGCAGGCGGCCGGTGACCCGGATGGTGTCGCCCTTGGCGACGAGGTCCGGGCTGGCGTCGAAGTCGACGATCTTGGTGGTGAGTGCCTTGACGACGTCGAACGAGCCGGTCTGGGTGACTTCGCCGCCGTCGCCCTTGGCGGTGGCGGCGTAGTTCCACTTGCCGGCGGCGCCGGCGCCGAAGGACTTGGTGCCCGTCCACTTCAGCCCGCCGGTGACGGCGGTCGAGGTGACGTTGACGGTGTCACCGTTGAGCTTGAGCGCGGCCGTGGTCGCGTTCGTCGTGGTGAACGTGAACGTGACGCTGACATCGCTGTCGAAGACCACGATGGGCGCGGCCGGGCTGAGCTCGACCCTGGTGATGGTGGGGGTGGGAGCCGCCGACGCTGCGGGGGTGCCCAGGGCGATGGCCCCGGAGACGCCGAGCACGAGGGCGAGGGCGGCGACACGGATGCGTTGTAACATGCGGGTTCCTTCCTGGAGACCCCATTGGTTCAACGCGGCATTGAGGGTGCCACGTGTGCACTACAAGTAGACGTGCACGCCGACGGTGAAGTTGTGATTTCTGACAAACAGTTATGAAGGTGGGTCAAAAGGACCGGTCCACAACATGTCACCGGCGTCCGGCAGACGTCGGCGCCGATCAAAGACATAATCGATGCTGTGGCGCGCGACACAGTTGAGACTCACTTCACCGAGACGGTTTCGACGCTCAGGGCCGGCCCGGCGCGAGATCCGGGGCTGCCGGTCCGCGAGGGCACGTCGCTGACCGGCGAGCGATGCAGGTCGCTGTTCAGGCGCCAGCTCGAAAGCCGGCTGCTCGACATCGCGGCCCGCTGGCTGCGCGAGCGCGACGAGGGCTACTACACGATCGGCTCGGCGGGCCACGAGGGCAACGCGGCCGTCGCCGCCGCCCTGCGCCCCACCGACCCGGCGCTGCTGCACTACCGCTCGGGCGCCTTCTACCTGGCCCGGTCCGAGCAGGCCGGGCGGGTGCCCGAGCAGGGCATCCGCGACGTGCTGATGGGCCTGACCGCCGCCCGCGACGAGCCCATCGCGGGCGGCCGGCACAAGGTGTTCGGCCATCCCGACCTGGCCGTCATCCCGCAGACCTCCACGATCGCCAGCCACCTGCCCAGGGCCGTGGGCGTCGCGTTCGCCATCGAGCGGGCCCGCGCGCTGGGCGTGCCGGGCGCGTGGCCGTCCGACGCGATCGCGGTGTGCAGCTTCGGCGACGCCTCGATCAACCACGCCAGCGCCCTGTCCGGCCTCAACACCGCCGCCTACGCCACCTACCAGGGGCAGGCGCTGCCGCTGCTGTTCGTGTGCGAGGACAACGGCATCGGCATCAGCGTGCGCACCCCCAAGGGCTGGGTGGAGGCCGCCGCGCGGCGGCCCGGCATCGAGTACATCGCCGCCGACGGCTGCGACCTCGCCGCCGCTTATGACGCCGCCGTCCAGGCCGTCCAGCACGTACGCGAGCGGCGCGCCCCCGTGTTCCTGCACCTGTCGACCGTGCGGCTCATGGGGCACGCCGGGTCCGACGTCGAGTCGGCCTACCGCACGCAGCGCGAGATCCGGGCCGACCTGGAGCGCGACCCGCTCGTACGCACCGCCGCCCTGCTGGTGGAGGCCGGGCTGATCACGCCGGACGAGCTGCTCAAGGCGTACGAGTCGGACCGCGAGCACGTCCTGAAGATCGCCGAGGAGGCGGCGCGCAGCCCGCGGCTGAGCTCCGCCAAGGAGATCATGGAGCCGATCGCGCCCCGCCGGCCGGAGCTGATCGCCAAGATCAGCCCGATGGCGGCGCCCGCGGCGGCCAGGGAGAAGGCGTTCGCCGGCGCGCTGCCCGAGAACGACAAGCCGATGACGCTCTCCCAGGCCATCAACCGCACGCTCGCCGACGCGCTGGCCGTCTACCCCGAGATGACCGTGTTCGGCGAGGACGTCGCCAAGAAGGGCGGCGTGTACGGCGTGACACGCGGGCTGCAGAAGCGGTTCGGGGCGGGGCGGGTGTTCGACACGCTGCTCGACGAGCAGGCCGTGCTGGGGCTGGCGCTCGGCGCGGGCGTGTCGAAGCTGCTGCCGGTGCCCGAGATCCAGTACCTCGCCTACCTGCACAACGCCCTCGACCAGATCCGCGGCGAGGCGGCCACGCTGTCGTTCTTCTCGCGCGGCGCCTACACCAACCCGATGGTCGTGCGCGTCGCCTCCTACGCCTACCAGAAGGGGTTCGGCGGGCACTTCCACAACGACAACGCGGTGGCCGCGCTGCGCGACATCCCCGGGCTGGTCATCGCCTCGCCCGCGCGGCCCGACGACGCCTCCGCCATGCTGCGCACCTGCCTGGCCGCGGCCCGCACCTCGGGGTCCGTCTGCGTGTTCCTGGAGCCGATCGCGCTCTACCACACCCGCGACCTGTTCGACCCGGGCGACGGCGGCTGGCTCGCGCCGTACGCGCCGCCCGCCCGGTGGGCGGAGACGCACGTGCCGATCGGGCGGGCGCGCTCCTACGGCGACGGGCGCGACCTGACCATCGTCACGTTCGGCAACGGCGTGCGCATGAGCCTGCGCGCCGCCGTGCGCCTCACCCAGGAGGGGTACGGCTGCCGCGTCCTCGATCTGCGCTGGCTGGCGCCCCTGCCGGTCGAGGACCTGTTGCGGGCGGCCGAGCTGACCGGGAACGTGCTCATCGCCGACGAGACCCGGCACAGCGGCGCCGTCTCGGAAGGCATCGTGGCCGAGCTGCTCGACGCCGGTTTCACCGGGGCCGTCGGGCGGGTCACCTCGTCCGACAGCTTCATCCCCCTCGGCAGGGCGGCCGAGCACGTGCTGCTGTCGGAGGAGGAGATCGAGCAGGCGGCGCGCAAGCTCCTGGGTTGACCCCTGGGCTGTCACTGGGTGGAGCGGGCCACGGCGCCTCTGATGCAGGTCGGCTTCGACCAGGCGACCGTGGAGCTCTCCGAGATGCGCAGCGGCACGCCCACCAGGAAGCAGTAGCCGCTGTCCGGGTCCAGGCCCGCGACGCGCGTCGAGGTGGCGCCCTGCGCCAGCGGGGTGATCGCCTGCTCGCCCTTCTTCACCGGGGAGCGCTGGACGACCACCGGGTAGTCGCGCGCGCCGGCGGGCAGCGACCAGCGCAGCTCCACCAGCGCGCCCCGGTCGGAGGTCACCTTCACCTGGCGCGGGGCCAGGGCGGCCACCTGCTCCTTGCCGATGGGCTCCTGCTCGCCGGTGCCCGTCTTCGGCCCTTCCGTCGTCGTGGTCGTGGTCGTCGTGGCGGGCGGGCGCATCGAGAGGTGGACGGCCAGCGCCGTGCCGGCGACCACGACGGCCGCGACCGCCCCGCCGATCAGGACCATCCTGCCGGTACGGGAGGCGCCGCCGGGCGGCGGGATCGTGGCGGCCGGCGGAGCGATCTCCCCGGTCGGCCGTCGCGCCGGGCCTGGATGGGCGGGGGCGGGCGAGCCCGGGTACTCGGGCGCGAACGGGCTCGGCTCGGCGGGGGCGTACGGGCTGGGCTCGGCAGGCGCGTACGGACCGGGCGGGGCGGAGGTGTGCGGAGCGGGGTAGCCCGCGCCCTGCGCCCCCGGATGCGCGCCGGTGGGCGGCTGCGGCGCGAAGCCATCCTGCTGGGGCGGCGCGAAGGGGGAGCTTTGGACGGGGCCCGCGTGCCGGTCGGGCTGGGCCGCCGCCGGAAGGTGCCGGCCGGGCTGCTGGGGCGCGGGAAGGTGCTGGCCGGTGGCCGGGAAGCCGGTGCTCGCCGGCGGAGGCGGCGAGGCGCTGACGTCTTGGCGCGGAGATTGCGGGACGCCGAGATCCGGACGCGAAGGCTGAGGGCCCCCAAGGCCTGGGCGCGGAGCCTGTGGGGCGCCGAGGTCCGGGCGCGATGCCGGAGGTGTCGCCGGGCCCGGGTCCTGGCCGACCAGGTCGGTGACCGGGAGGCCGAGCTCCGCCTGCAGCGCCTGGAGGTGGCGGGCGAGCTCGCGCGCCGACCCGTACCGGGTCTCGGGCTGCTTGGACATCGCCCGCACGATCGTCTCGAACACCACCCCCGGCACGTCGGCCCGGTTGATGGGCGGCGGGTCGAGGCTGAGCACCCGGTACATCAGCGGGGCGATCGACGGGTCGGCGGGGTTGTGGAAGGCGGGCTGGCCGGCCAGCAGGTGGTAGAGGGTGGAGCCGAGCGAGTAGATGTCGGTGGAGGCCGAGTGCGGCTGCCCGGTGAGCACTTCGGGGGCGGCGTGCAGCGGGGTGAACGCCTGCGAGGTGACGGAGATCTCCGAGGAGTCGACGACGCGGGCCACGCCGAAGTCGGCGATGGCGAGCTCGCCGTACCGGGAGATGAGGATGTTCTGGGGTTTGATGTCGCCGTGCAGGACACCGGCCTCGTGGACGGCGGCCAGCGCGCCGGCGAGCTTGACGCCGGCCCGCAGCACGTCGGGCAGCGGGAGCGGGCCCTCTTTGCGGATCTTGTCGCGCAGGGAGCCGTTCTCGAAGAAGTCCATCGCGATGTACGGCTTGCCGGAGCGGGTGACGCCGGTGTCGAAGACGGTCACGACGTTCGGGTGGCCGGTGAGGCGGCCGGTGAGCTGCAGCTCGCGCTGGAACCTGCGCATGGTGCGCTGGTCGACCCGGTCCACGGACAGCACCTTCAGCGCCACGACCCGGTCGAGGCGCTCCTGGTAGGCGCGGTACACGACGGCGAATCCGCCCTGGCCCGCCTGATCGAGTACCCGGTAGCCGGGCGCGTCCTCGACTGGCAGCACTCCACTCTCCCCCTGTTGCTGAGGAGTTTAGTGCGAAATAGCGGGACTAGAGCGGGTTCATGAGGTACGCGCCGAACGCCACGGATGTCAGCGACACGAGCAGGAAGAAGAACACGTAGAACCCGCCGGGCAGGACCGTCAGCCGGGCGAGCTGGTCGGCGTCGGAGTCTCTGGCCTGCCTGCGCCGCCGCTTGTGCTGCAGCTCGATGATCGGCCGGACCCCGCCGAACAGCAGGAACCACGCCGCGACCAGGGCCACGACCTGCTGGACGTCCGCCGGCGCGTACATGATCAGGGCGAACACGGCGCCGCCGGTGACGAGGAGGATGAGCGCGCCGTACAGGTTGCGGATCAGCAGCAGCATGCAGACCAGGAGCAGCAGCACGCCCCAGATCAGCAGCGTGATGTGGCCCTGCTCGGTCAGCCAGGCGGCGCCGAGCCCGAGCAGCGGGGGCGCCAGGTAGCCGGCGAGCGCGGTCAGCACCATGCCGGGGCCCGTGGGCCTGCCCCTGGTCAGCGTCACGCCGGAGGTGTCGGAGTGCAGGCGGATGCCTTCGAGCTTGCGCCGGGTGAGCAGCGCCATCAGCGCGTGGCCGCCTTCGTGGGCGATCGTGATCAGCCCCCTGGACACCTGCCAGGGCATGCGGAAACCGACGATCACCAGCGCGACGAGAGCCGAGACCACCACCACCCAGGGGTCGGGGTCAGGCTGAACCTTGATCAGGTGGGCCCAGAACTTGTCCATCGAGGACAAACCCTAACGGGTCAGGTTCCGGTACGGGGCGGGGAAAGTCAGGGTTGTCCCGGTGAGGCGACACCGGGCCGCCGGAGCTCGTCCAAGGGCGGCAGGGACCCCCGGAGAAAATGCCCGACATTTCCCGATCAAGCCGGGCAAGGTGCCGGTCAGGCGGCTCAAGGGTGTGCTTCCTTCTCCTTCACTTCGCATGAACAGCGTGCCCGCTCTCCGCCGGCTCGGGCCGCGCGGGACCTCCCGCGCGGCCTCTGGCTTCAGGGGGTGGTTCGGGCGGACGGTCCGGCGACGATCCTGCTGCGCCGGCGCAAGCTGGTCGCGCCCGGCGTGCTGCTGGCGGTGCCGGGCCCTGCTGGACGAAGGGCTCGCCGACCTGCTCGCGCCCACCTCGGAGCGGACGGCCGGCGCCGCCCTCGTCCGGCTCGCGCGCGGCAGCGTCCAGCCCGTCCCCCCACGACCGGATCCGGCTCTTCCTGCACCGGGCGCAGCCGCAGGACACGCGGGTGGACCTCGACCTGCCGGTGGCCGCGTTCGACGCCGGCTGGGGGTTCGTGGGCATGTGCGGCTCCCCGCGCCTGCGCCTGGGCGAGGGGCTCACCCACTCGGGCGACCTGACCTCGGCGCCGGAGCTTCGTGATGGGCCGGACGGCGTCGGCCTGGCCGTGCTGGTCTCGGGGGACGTCGAGCTGACGGCCGGCGCCGAGGCGTACGCGCTGCATCCGTACGGGCTGGGCGAGGCCCGCCTGCTCGACGCCGCAGACCTGATCACCGGGCTCTCCCCCGTCCGGAACTCCCGGAAAGCCGTGGTCTGATAGGAGAGTGAACGATCGGCACGTGGCGCTCATCAGCGCCTTCTACGACGCTCTCGGCCGGGCGGACTTCGCGGCCATGGAGCGCTGTTACCACCCTGAGGTGAGCTTCGGCGACCCCATCTTCCAGGAGGTCGAGGGGCGCGACAGGGTGATGAGGATGTGGCGGATCCAGCTCGGCGTGCGCGACGGGCTGAAGTCGGAGTACCGCGACGTGACGGCCGACGACTTCACCGGCACCGCCCACTGGACCTCCCGCTACACCTTCCACAGCACCGGGCGCGAGGTCGTCAACGAGATCGACTCGCTGTTCAGGTTCGAGGACGACCTGATTGTTCGCCACCACGACGACTTCGATTTCCGCCGATGGTCGAAAATGGCACTAGGCAGGCCACATGGGCTTTTGTTCGGATGGACACCCATGTGGCGCAAGACCATCAGAGACCGTGCGACGCAGCAGCTCGACGAGATGCGTCCGTCGTAGACGTGAGGAGGGGCGATGGCCAGGGTCAAGGGCTTCAGGCGCGGCGGGGACGTGCGCGAGGAGCCACCTGAGCACTCCATGGACCCGCGCGCCAGCGAGGAGCACCCCTACCGGCCGACGGTCATCGACAACGCGATCTACCAGAACGGCGAGCGGGTCGACAACCCCGGCTCGCTCGCCGACGCCTTCGAACGCCTCAAGCAGATGCCGGACGCGATGGCCTGGATCGGCCTCTACCGTCCGAAGGAGTGGGAGCTGGTCAAGCTCGGCGAGGAGTTCGAGCTGCACGAGCTGGCGCTGGAGGACGCCATCGTCGGCTCCCAGCGCCCCAAGGCCGACCGCTACGGCGACACGCTGTTCGTGGTGCTGCGCGCCGCGCGTTACCTCGACGAGGTGGAGGAGGTCGCGTTCGGCGAGCTGCACGTCTTCGTCGGCCCCAACTTCGTGATCACCGTCCGCCACGCCGAGGCCCCCGACCTGCAAGGCGTGCGCAAGCGCATGGAGTCCGACCCCGACCTGCTGCGGCAGGGCCCGCAGGCGGTCCTGTACGCGATCGTCGACGCCGTGGTCGACGGCTACGCGCCGGTCGTGGCCGGGCTGCAGAAGGACATCGAGGAGATCGAGGTCCAGGTCTTCGGCGGCGACCCGTCGGTGTCGCGCCGCGTGTACGAGCTGTCGGGCGAGGTGATCGAGTTCCAGCGCGCCACGGCACCCCTGGTCGGCATGATCCACGGCTTCATCGCGGGCGCCCGCAAGTACGGCGTCACCGACGAGCTGCAGAGCTACCTGCGCGACGTGGCCGACCACGCCATCACCGTCACCGAGCGCATCTCCTCCTTCCGCCAGATGCTCCAGAACATCCTGGTCGTCAACTCCACCCTGGTCACCCAGGCCCAGAACGCCGAGATGGCCCGGATGACCGAGGCCAGCATCCAGCAGGGCGAGGAGGTCAAGAAGATCTCCGCCTGGGCCGCCATCCTGTTCGCCCCCACCCTGGTCGGCACCGTGTACGGAATGAACTTCGACTTCATGCCGGAAACGCACTGGGTGTTCGGATATCCGTTCGCCATCGTGCTCATGGCGGCGGTGTGCGTGGCCCTCTACACGGTCTTCAAACGCCGCGACTGGCTCTGACCGCCCGCGTGGGCTCCGGCGGAGTCAGCCGGGGAAGTGGGTCAGGGCGCGTTCGGCTTCGGCGACGGCGTGGCGGAGTTCGTCCACGTACGTCCCGAGCTCGTCCGCCGCGAACCGGGCCGACGGGACGGAGATCGACAGGGCGGCCACCGCGGAGCCGCGGCCGTTGCGGAGGGCGGCGCCGATGGCGGAGACGCCGCGTTCGGTGCCTTCGATGTTGAGGGCGATGCCGCTGGTGCGGATCTCGGCGAGCTCGCGGATCAGGGCCGCGCGTTCGCGGTCGGTGAGGTCGGGGTAGAGGGCGTGCAGCTCGTCCGGGGAGAGGGTGGCGAGGAGGGCTTTGCCGCCGGAGGCGAGGTGGGCGGGCAGGATGGTGCCGCGGCGGTCGGTGACGTGCTGGATGCGGGGGAACTCGACGCTGTCGAGGAAGCGGACTTCGGTGCCGACGCGGACCATGAGGTTCACGGTCTCCTGGACGCGGGCGCACAGGGACTCCATGGCGGGGCGGGTGCGGGCGCGTAACTCGCGCAGGGCGGAGCCGCCGGGGATGGCGGGGGCCGAGGCGAGGAACGGGCCGGGCAGGTAGGTGTGGTCCTCGTCCCGTACGGCGAAGTCGCGGTAGACCAGCATGGCCAGCAGCCGGTGGGCGGTCGAGCGGGCGATGCCGAGCTCCCCCGCCACGTCGGTGACCTGGACGCGGCCCCGGTCGCGGAGCATGTGCAGGACGAGAAGCGCGTTGTCCACCGAGCCCAGGGCGTACGGGGGCCTGTTCTTCACAGGAGGATGCTAGTACTGCCCGGCACGATCACCGTCAGGACACTGGGAGCCTCGGGCGACAGGACGGTCACGGCTTCGGCGGTGCGCAGGTAGCCGGTGGAGATCAGGGCGGGGCGCACGGCCAGGCCCTCGCCGGGGAACTGCAGCACGGTGACGTGGAAGCCGTCGGGGCCGGCCAGCACCACCGCGCCCGGGCGCCGGGACACGACCTTGAGCGCCGGGTCGAAGTGCCACAGGCTGCGCAGGGTTCCGGAGGAGACGGTGTCGTGGACGGCCATCGTGGCGGGGTCGTGGTTGACGGTGACGCGCCGCGTCCGCCGCACGCCGTAGGCGTCGTCGGCCAGCTCGTACGCCTGGCCGGACGCTCCGACGGAGGAGTGCAGGAGGCGGGTGGCGGTGCCGGGGCGGAACGTTCCCGAGGTGGGGACGGGGACGTTGTGGGCTTCGGGGGTGCGGGTCCAGTCGACGTAGCCGGTGCGTTCGTAGGAGTGGAAGCCGGCCTCCACGAGGATGCGGCGGCCGTGGGAGTAGTAGGTGACGCCGAGATGGTCCTCGTGGCCGTGCAGCCGCCGGCCCGGGCCGAACCTGATCGAGTAGTAGGAGGCGGCGGGGTCGTCCCAGGCGGTCCTGCCGAAGACGTAGCCGCCGTCGAAGACCCGCACGGCCGGCCCCTCGTGCGCGAACCCGTCCGCGCGGGCGTCCGCCGGGCTGTCGCCGATGGGGACGAGGTGGCCGTCCGGCTGGGTGGCGTGGGCGATGTACGACTCCAGCGCCCGCCGCCGCTCCAGCAGCCGCTGCGGCACCTCGGCCCCGCTCTCGCGGATGGCGCGCAGGGCGACGCCGAGGCGGCGGTGCACGTACAGGCCGTAGCGCGGGGCCTGCTCGTGCAGGACGCCCTGCGCGTCCACGGCCAGCTCGGTGGAGGCCGTCATCCTGCGCACGGCCAGGTCCCGCCAGCGCGCCCGGCCGAGGCGGCAGCCGACGACGAGCAGGGCGATGTCCTGGTCGAGGCCGTGGTTGTGGCCCTCGCGGTAGAGGGCGGGGTCGGCCAGGACCTCGCCGTGCTCGGCCAGGCTGTCCCACAGCTCCCTCGTCTGGACGTGCTCGCTCAGGCACACCAGCGCCGGGGAGCGCAGCGCGACCGCGTGCTCGGCCCACGCCCAGGGGCTGACGCCGGGGCCGCCGCGCGGGTTGGCGCGGATCCAGTCGTCGGTGATCGCGCCGGCCCGGTCGAGACACGCCCGGTCGCCGGTACGTTCGTACGCGGCCACGAGGCGGCCCATCCAGCGCAGCGTGTGCAGGTGCAGCGACCAGGAGCGGTTGCCGTGCGGGTCGGCCGTCCAGTCGATGGGGGTGCCGAGCCGCACGGGTGGCAGCTTCACGAACGTCACCAGGCCGTCCATCACCTCCTTCACGTCGATCCCCGGGAACTGGTCGCTCAGGCAGATGGCCTTGCCCGAGGTCGTTCTGGCACGCCGGAACACGTCGTCACTCCTGTTTCAGGGCGCGCGGAACCCACGCGCGGCGCCATGAGGGCGGGTTTCTAGCGGGGGCCCTCGTCGGTCCAGCCGGCCACGAGGACGAGCTCGGAGCGGGTGCCGTCCTCGCTGGACAGCACCTGCGAGGTGCCCGGATCGATGATCAGGGTCCGGCGGGAGCCGGAGGGCAGGCCGAAGGAGAACGCCGAGCCGGTCCGCCCCCGCTCGTCCGTGGCGGGGCCGAGGTAGCGGACCTCGGGCAGGTCGGCGAGCGCCCGGTAGGCGGCGGCGCGCACGCCCGGCGGGGACGGTTTCGTCCACAGCAGGCCGCTGAGCGCGTCGGCGAGCAGCCCCTCGGAGCCGGCGGGCAGCATCGCGGCGACCCGCTCGCGCAGCTCGCCGGGGTCGGCGGGCAGGGCCTGGATCTGGTCGTAGGTCAGGTCCCGGCCCGCCATGCTGAACGGCGAGCGGCCGGTGACGCGGGTGACGCGCCCCTGCTCGGCGGTCCACGCCCGCCCCTGCCTGGTCACCCAGAGCTCGGTCTGCCTGGCGCCGTCGTGCAGCTTCTTGACGTGCCAGTACGTCCCCCGCGAGGTGGCGGACGCGGCCGAGGTCGCGGCGGTCAGGAGGATCTGCCTGCCGGGCTCCAGGGGTTGTTCGCGCGGGATCAGCAGGAAGAGCGCGAGGGCGGCGGCGACCGCCGGGATCACGGCGAGCCAGGACAGGCGGCGGCGCCGGCGGCGGGCCGTGACGCGCCGCCACACCCTGGTCTGGGCGTGCGGGCCGGGCTGCGGCTTGCCGTACAGCTCGCGGATCAGCTCATCCATCGTCGCGCACCTCCCCCAGCCGGCCGCGCAGTTTCCTGCGGGCGCGGCTCAGGCGGGAGCCGACGGTGCCGTACGGGATGCCGAGCGCGGTGGCGATCTCGTCGTGGCTGAGCCCGGCCAGCGCGACCAGCAGCAGCACGTCGCGGTCGCGCCGGTCCAGCGCGGCCAGGGCGGCGGCCAGCTCGGGGCGCAGGCTCTGGGCGCTGACCCGCACGGCCACGGCCTCCTCGTGGCCGGGCGCGTCGGTGTCGGGGCCGCAGCGGCCGAGCGCGCGCAGGGTGCGCGCCTCCAGGCGGCGGTGCTTGCCGATGAGGTTCGTGGCGATCCCGTACAGCCAGGCCCGCACCCCCGCGCGGGACGGGTCGTACTGGGCGCGCTTGCGGAACGCGGTGAGGAACGTCTCGGCCACGATGTCCTCGGCGATGTCGGGGCCGAGCCGCTGGGCGACGTAGGCGTGGATCTCGCCGAAGTACGTGTCGAAGACGGCGGCGAACGCGTCGGCGTCGTCCAGCGTGTGCTGGGCGGCCCCGGGCGCGCGGGCCGCCCAGGGCACCGTGGCCGCGATGGTCTCCCCCGTCATGTGCAACCTTCCGATGGATCGGTTCTCATCAGGTATCACCCGATGCACCGGATCGCTTTCACGGCTTTCGCGGGGAGTTGTTGAGGAAGCGGCGCACGTCGGCGATCTCGCCGTCCACGTCGGGCAGCTCGCCGAACGGCTGCACGGTCACCTGGGCGCCCTTCCTCGCCCACACGCCCCTGATCATGGCGCCGACGACCACGACCGGCCGCAGGACGCCGCCCCCTGGGAACACCTTCCTGGCGTGCTCGGGGGCCAGGACCGGGTCCCTGCTGCGCCAGCCCAGCACGTACTCGTCGAAGGCCGGCGCGAGGCGTACGAGTGCGGGCTCCTCGGCGGGCGGCGGCGGGGGCGCGGCGCTCAGGCCCCAGGCCGTGCGGGCCGCGCCGAGCGGCAGGCCCGACCAGGCGGCCAGGTCGTCGGGGGTGGCCGGGTGGTGGGCGCGGCGGTAGCGGGTGGCCAGCTCCTTGAGCGCGCGGTCGCGGTCGGGTTCGGGGCGGACGGGGGCGCCGAGCCAGTCGGCGGCGTGCACGTACGTGGGCTTGCCGGCGCGCTGCGGCCCCAGGACGGCCAGGCCGTGGTGGGCGGCCAGCGCCACCAGGTGCACGACGCCCTGGCCGCGGGCCCGGCCCTTGAGGCGCTCCTCCAGGTCGGCCTTGGTGAGCGGGCCCTGGCCTTCGAGGGCGCCGGTGATGAGCGGGAGGAGGTCGTCGCCCGTGACGCCCTCCTCGGCGAGGCGGCGCAGGGTGCCGGTGACGCTGCCGGTCAGGGCGTGCAGCCAGGGCAGGTCGTCGGCGTGCACGAAGTGGAGGGTGCCGCGCGGGCCCCACGTCCGGACGATCTCGCGCGCCTCCCAGGCCGCCTCGACGTCCGCCGGGGTGAGGGTGGCGGAGCGGGCGCGGAAGGCGAGCAGCGCCGAGGGGACGTCCTGCGCCTGCACGGCCCCCAGCGCCCGGACGATCTCGCCCGCGGTCAGGCCGGGCGGGCGGTGCAGGAGCTGGGCCTCGACACTTCTCATGAAGGGATCATCGCAGGGGCCCGGCACTTCTCGCGGCCGGGCCACCGCCAGGCTGAACGCTGCTCGCGAGCGCGCCGCTGTGGGACTGGCTGCCCCTCGCGAGCGGCCGTCGCCGGACTGCACGTCCCTCGCGAGCGGGCCGTCGTCGCAGGGGCTCGGTGCTGCTCGGGGCGGGGGTCATCGGAGCAGGAGGCGGGTGCGCAGGCGGGTGAGGAAGGGGGTGCGGGCGCGGGCGGCTCTGCGGATGGCGTCGCTGTGGTGCCAGGCTTCGGTGGCGGCGGCGTCGGTGCCGCTTTCGGGGGCGTACCGCACGTGATTGTAAATTTCGGCCAACGGCTGGAGATGTACGGAAATATCGCCCGGCTGGCGGGACACCACGTCGCCCGCCGTCAGGGCGTGCTCGCCCCGCAACCCCAGGTCGTCGCACGCCTGCCGCCACGCCCCCAGCACCCGCTGCCCCGCGTCCGGGGCGCGGCGCCGGCCGTTCCTGCGCCGCCACGGCACGACGGCCACCACCCCCGCGTACGCCACCAGCAGCCCGCCCGCCGCCACCGCCGCGACCAGCCACGGGCCGGGACCGCCCGCCGCCTCCTCGCCCTGGTCGGCGGCCTGCGGCTCGGACGTCTTCGGCCGGTCGCCGCCGCCGCGGGCGAGCTCGTCCTCCAGCTTCTCGCTCTCCTCGATCGCCGAGGAGGCCACCTCGTGGTCGTCCTTGGCGCCGCTGCGTCCCGGCGTGGGGTAGAACGGTCGCCACCCCAGCCCCTCGAACTTGATCTCCGCCCACGCCATGACATGTCCGGACTTAACGTGATAAACGCCGCCGGACGCCTGCCCCGGCCTGAACCCCACAACCACCCGCGACGGCAGCCCCAGCGTCCTGGCCATCAGCGCGAACGTCGCCGCGAACTGCTCCGACGTCCCCCTGTGCGTCGTCCGCAGGAAGAACTCCAGGCTCTTGAGCGAGTGCCCGGGCGGCGCGGTCACGTCGTAGGCGGCGCTCGTGCGCAGATAGCTCTGCAGCCGGTACGCCTGCCTGATCGGCTCCTCGGCCCCCTTGACCGCCTGCCGGGCGAGCCGCCGGAACAGCTGCTCCTGGGGGCCGTCGGGAAAGGCGGTCAGGGCCGCGTCCCGCACCGGGGCGGCGGCCAGGAGGTCCTGCTTGGTCGGCTCCGGCACGCGCGAGGTCACCTCGTAGCTGAGCCCCTTGGCCGGCTTGGTCGTGGTCAGCAGCGACCCGCTCGACGGGTCCACCGCCAGGCCGCGCACGCCCGTCACCTCCTCGGGCCGCTCGGCGGCGGGCAGCCACGTGCCCGGCAGCCCCCCGAACGTGACGCGCTGCCGCACCACCTCGGCCGCGCCCGTCCACTCCCCCGCCGGGACACGGCCCCCGGTCGGCTGGAAGCGGGCGCCGGAGGTCCAGCGAACGCCGTCATAACGGTCGAGCACCGCCAGCCGCCAGTTCTGCGGCCGGTCGGCCTTGACCGTGAACAACTCCCGGTCCGGGATCTGCAACCACGCCGACACCCGGTCGAGAGGGCTGACGCTGTCCACGCGGGCGGGCGGGGGCAGGTCGGCGTCCTGCCGGGGGTTGTACGGCTCGGCGGCGATCGGCAGCAGCGGGCCCGCCACCAGGGCCAGCGCGGCCATCGCGGCGGCCGCCGGGACCCCGGCCAGCAGCCACACCGGCGGGCGGCCGTCCCTGATCACCGCCAGGGCCGCGATCAGCACGAACAGCGCCGCCGCCACCGGCAGGTTCGAGCCCTCACCGTCCACGCCCAGCAGCAGCGCCACACCGTAGACGGCCAGGGCGGGCAGCGCGGCGGCGACCCTCGTGCCGGTGCGGGTCAGCGTCTCGGCGCCTGCCACGGCCGCCGCCCAGACGAGCGTGTGCACGAGGACCAGCAGCTCCGGGTCCGGCTGGGCGGGGAGCAGGGTGGTCAGCAGGGCGTGCCACGCGTTCGCGACATCGGCCGGGACGGTCGGGGACAGCGTCCCGTACAGGGGGACGGTGCCGGCCACCCAGAGGACGACGTCCAGGATCAGGGCCAGCCAGAGCGGGCGGGTGCGCGTCAGGGCGGCGACGACGGCGGGGGCGGTCGCGGCGGGGACGATCGCCAGGACCAGCTCGGTGCCGGGGAACACCCGGTGAAAACCCCAGCCCGCCACGGCGGCCAGCGCGGCGACCACCCCGAGCCCGGCGGCACGCCGCCACCACGGCCCGCCCTCACCACCGCCACCACCCCGCCCGCTCCGGTCACCGCGCCCGCTCCGGGTGCTGTGCCCGCTCGGGGCGCTGTGCCGACCTTGGCCGCTCGGGGCACCGTGACCGCCTTGCCCGCTCGGGGCGCTGTGATCGGCCGGGACGCCGTGACCGCTCGGGGCGCTGTGCCTGCCTGGGCCGCTCCGCAGGCCGTGATCGGCCGGCGCGCCGAGGTGGGCGTCGGTGGGGGTGATGGGTGGGGGGACGGGGTGGGGGCCGTGGGTCATCGGGCCCCCCAGGCCATGGGCAGCTCGTCCAATGACGTGATCGGGACGACCGTCACCCCGGGCGGGCCGGCCGGGGCCGGGGCCGGGCCGACGTACACGCAGATGACGCGGTCGAAGCGGCGGCGTGCCCCCGCGGCCCGGCCCGCCTCCGCCGGGTCGCCCGTCACCAGCACCAGCGCCCCGCCGCCGCGTGCCATCCGCAGCGCCTCCGTGACCCCGGACGTGCCGGGGCGTACCAGGGCGAGCCGGTCCAGGACGCTGTCGGCGTCGGTCTTGGTGTCGGCCACCGGCCCCTCGCCGGTCAGGACGCGTACCGGGAAGCCGGCCCGGGCGGCGGCGACGGCGGCCGAGGCGGCGGCGTCCACGGCCGGCTCCGTCAGAACGCGCGTGTCGAGCAGGACCGTCGTGGTGGGCAGGCTGGCGTCGATGAGCTGGCGCACCATGAGGGTGCCGGTGCGGGCGCTGGAGCGCCAGTGGATGTGCCGCAGGTCGTCGCCGACGACGTACTCGCGCAGGGTGTGGAAGGTGACCGTGCCGGCCGGCGCGTTGTCGCTGGCGGGGCCCTCCAGGTGGTGGGCCTTGCCGGAGGGCGGGACGGGCAGGGGGACGGTGCGCGGGCGTACCAGGAGGGTGGCGGGCAGGCCGTACTCGCGGATCCGGCGCGTCAGCCCGAACGGGTCGGCGCGCACCAGCACGAGCGGCCCGACGGGGATCTCGCCGCGCGTGCCGGTCGGCAGCGGGTACGACACGGTGCGCGCCGCCCCCTTGGGCAGCCTGGGCAGGTCGATCGTGTGCTCGGACGGGCCGATCCGGTCCTGGGCCCGCAGCCCGGACAGGCTGCGGCCGCCGAGATTGGTCACGTGCAGGACGGCCACGGCCGCGTCGCCGCGCGGCACCTTGAGCGGGGTGACCTCCCGGTGCACCTCCAGCCGGGGCTTCGGAGCGGTCCACGCCAGGGCGGTCACCAGCGCGAGCACCGCGCCCGTGGCGAGCACGACGGGCTCCGGGTAACCGAGTACGAATCCGGCGGCGTACAGCACGACGGCCCCGGCGAGCGTCCCCCACCCCAGCGGCGTCAGCACTGCGACGAGCCGCGCGACCGGCGCGGGCTCCGCCGACGCGGGCCGGGCGACCGCCAGCGGCTGCGCCGACGCGGGCGGAACCGGTGCGGAGGCGGGCGGAGCCGCCGGCGGCGAGGCGGGCGGGGCCGGCGGCGAGGTGTGCGGGGCCGGCGGCTGGGGGTGCACCTACGCCGCCTGCGGCACCGGCATCCCGGCGAGGATCTCGCCGAGCGCGGCGGCCGCGGTGACCTCGCGCAGCTCGGCCTCCGGCGTGAGGATCAGGCGGTGGGCCAGCACGGGGACGGCCAGCGCCTTGACGTCCTCGGGCACCACGTAGTGCCGCCCGGCCGCGGCGGCCTTGACGCGGGCGGCGCGCAGCAGCGCGAGGCTCCCCCGGGGGCTGGCGCCGAGCCGCAGGTGCGGGCTGGTACGGGTGGCGGCGCACACGGCCACGATGTAGTCGTAGACGGGGTCGGCCACGTGGATGCGCGAGGCGAAGTCGATCATGCCGGCGACGTCCGACGACCGGGCAACCACGGGCAGCCGCTCCACCTGCGGCCCCGTCGGCATGCCCTTGAGCACCTCGACCTCCGACGCGTGGTCCGGGTACCCGACGGAGATCTTCATCAGGAACCGGTCGAGCTGCGCCTCGGGCAGCGGGTAGGTGCCGTCCATGTCGACGGGGTTCTGCGTGGCGACGACGAGGAACGGCCGGGGCACCGGGTGCGGCTCGGCGTCGACCGTGACCCGGCGCTCCTCCATCACCTCCAGCAGCGCGGCCTGCGTCTTGGGCGAGGCGCGGTTGATCTCGTCGGCGAGCACGATGTTGGCGAAGACCGGCCCCTGGTGGAACTCGAACTTCTGGTGCGCCTGGTTGAAGATCGACACGCCGGTGATGTCGCTGGGCAGCAGATCGGGCGTGAACTGGATGCGCCGCCACTCCGCGTCCACGCTGGCGGCCAGGGAGCGGGCGAGCGTGGTCTTGCCGGTGCCGGGCACGTCCTCGACGAGCAGGTGTCCCTCGGCGAACAGGCAGATCAGGGCCAGCTCGATGGCCTCGTGCTTGCCGCGGATGATCCGCTCGATGTTGGTGGCGAGGAGCTGGAAGCGCTGCGCGAACTGGCCGGCGAGCTGCTGCTGCGGCTGCTGTTGCGGCTGAAGGGCCTGCTGGTCGTAGGAAGGTTGCTGCTGGTGGGCCTGCTGGTCGTAGGCGGGCTGTTGCGGATAGGGCTGCTGCTCGTAGACAGGCTGCTGCTGGTAGGGCTGCTCGTACGCCGCCGCCCCCGGCTGCTGCTGGTACGGCTGCTGGTCGAAGTTGTACTGGGTCAACTGAGTCCCCCTTCTCAGTCGGTGCACTCGAAGAGCGGCCCCTCGGGGAAACCGCCGTCCGGAGTCGCGACCAGAGTGTCGTTCAGGTAGCCGTTGCCGTACTGGCTCTCGATCCGGTTCCAGATGTCGCTGGTCTTCCCGGTGGAGGTGTCGGTGTACGAAGCGCCCTTGACCTGGCAGATCACGGTCAGGGTGATGTACTCCCCCTTCGGGATCCTGCCGGCCTCGCCGCTGGCCGAGGGGCCGGGGCGGATGAGCGTGTTCGTGTCGTTGTTGCTGGCGTTCTTGTACTGCTGGCGCGGGTAGGCCAGGTCCACCTCGGCCGTGGCCACCTCGGGGCTATCGCCGGCCGCGTTCCTGGCCTTGAGCTTGAAGGTGTGCTTCTGGTTGTTCTTGAGCCCGTCCACGGTGAACGAGGTGCCCTTGATGCCGCTGTTCGTGGCGGCGCCGGTCAGCTCGTACGTGGTGGCGTCGTCGGCCCCTTCGGGGGCGGTCCAGGTGAGCTCGGCGCCCCGGTTCCTGGCCTTGGCGGCGAACCCGGTCGGCGAGCCGGGCGCCACGCACGGCCGCACGCCGGCGCTGGGCTCGGACTCGACCTCGCCGCCCGACCAGTGGGCGACCACGGTGAAGGTGTACTCGTTCGCGCAGTCGCCGCCCGTGAACTCGAACTGGAACGGCCCGCCCGCGTCCACCGACTGCGGGGTGGACCTGCCGTCGCCGGAGGTCTTCAGCGTGTACCGCTCGACCTTGCCGCCGGTGGACGCGCTGAACGTGATCGTCACCTTGCCGGGGCCCGACCTGGCGGTGACGGCGCCGGGCGCGGAGGGCGCGGCGGCCGAGGGCGTCTGGGAGGGCGTCCTGGTGGGCGTCTCACGCGGGGGCGTCGGAGTGGTCGTCGGACGCTGGGTGGTCCTGACGGGATCCGGGTCCGGGTTCGGGTCCGCGTCCGGTTCCCGCTCGGGCTGGGTGGGGCGGGTGCTGGGGGTCTGCCTGGGCTTGGGGGTGCTGGTCGGCCCCGGTACGTCGGAGTCGTCCTTGTCCACGTCGTGCTTGCGGCCCTCGGGGTCGATGACGACGGCCTTGTCGCCGTTCTCGTCGTTCGCCCAGAGCAGGCCGTCCTTGACGAACACGTCCACCGGCCCGGGGCCCTGCGCGACCTGGAGCGTGGTCGGGCGGCCGCCCGCCGCGCTGTCCCAGACGATCAGCGAGCCGCTGCCCCGGTCCGGCACGTACACCTTGCTGCCGAGCACCTGCGGCACCCCCAGCTCGGCCGGGTCCGCGGTGGTGAACTTGGTGCTGAGGACGGCGTTGGAGCCGGTGTCGATGACGACGAGCAGGCCGGAGTCGCCGGGCGACAGGATCGGCACGAGGGGGCCCTCGGTGGTGGCCGGGGTGAGCGCGCCGCCCTTGGCGGCCTGGGCCACGCCCTTGGGCAGGGTGATCTCGCCGACGCCGCCGTCGGAGCCGATGATCGTGGCGGTGGCGGCCCGGGTGTTGACCACGACGGGCCGGCCGTCGGCGATGGTGACCGACAGCTCCTCGCCGGGCTCGCCGACCTTGACGGGGCTCTGCGCCGTGCCGTTCGCGACGGGGACGACCTGGCCGCGCGCCGTCACGGGCACCCACAGGCGGCCGCCGCCGTCGACGCGGGCGGCGCCGAGCGGCCCCGGCAGGGTGAGCGGGGCGCCGACGGTGTCGAGCGTGACGGGGTCGATCTGCTGAACCTTGCCGGCCGCCGGGTCCACGGCGTAGGCGGTGCCGCCCGACATGGCGAGCTGCGTCCCGGCGGCGCCGAAGTCGCGGGTGCCGGTGACGCTGAGCTGGCTGGGCTCGACGCGGCTGACGTACCCGGTGCGGTCGTCCACGAGCAGGACGTCGCCGCCGTCCTGGACGACGCGGAGCTGGCGGCCCGCCTTGTCGTCGAGGTAGCCGTCCACCTCGCCGGACAGGCCGTTGACGTGCACGATCTTGCCGCGGGCCTTGGTCCACAGCCAGGCGCCGACGTCGGCCAGCTTGGGGTTGGCGCTGGAGACGCCCACGCCGAACCACGCCGCCGCGGCGACCAGGACTGCGGCCGCGGCCCCGGCGATCACCGCCGTGGCACGATCGCCTCGGAGCACGCCCACCTTGCTTACCCACCCCGGTTTGTACGACTAGGGAGCGTTTCGCCCCGGAATAACGGGCATCACCCTAGCGCCCAGGCGTCCCTTACGTGTATGTACCGGCTGGTAGCCATGGGAGCGCCGGGGCGACAGTGCCAAGAGTGTCGGTGCGAAGCCGTACCTTAGAGCCCGTGTCCGAACAGCCCCTGACCCTCGACTCCGTCCTCACCGACGAGGCGGTCCTGTCCACCTACCGCCGCATGTTCGCCGCGCTGGCCCGCGACAGCGGGGCCGTGGTCGACGATCCGGCCCTGGTCGACATCGTCGAGACACTGTTCGCCGCGTTCGCCGAGGCGGGCGAGGAGTGGCTGACGCACGAGCAGATGCGCTTCGCCTGCCGCGCCTACCCCACCGACCAGTTCGACAACCGGCTGCGCGTGCTCAAGGGGCTCGGCGCCATCCGCGAGGTGTTCCCCAAGCCCAACCAGCTGCGCTACCGCGCCTCGTTCACCAGCGTGGTGGGGCTGATGTTCATCAGGCGGATGATGGACGACGGCGGCCAGTCCGAGATGCACCGGCTCCTCGCGCTCGAAGACCTCAACGTCGCCGACCCGCGCACCACCATGGAGGAGGCCCGGCAGAGCGCGCTCAACCTGGCGCGGGCGTTCCGGCTGTGGGCGCTGGAGCTGATCACGCTCACCACCGGCACCATCGAGGAGCTGCGCGAGCAGGCGCCCAAGCTGTGGGGCACCGAGGAGATCGCGCGGCGGGCGCAGAGCCTGCACGGCACGATCCTGACCCGCTGGCCCGAGCTCGACCGGGTCTGCACCGACCTGCGGGCCGCCATCTACGCCTACAGCGACGCCTCGCGCCGCGCCGCCGGCCGGCTGGCCGACTCCGCCGGCACCACCCGCAACCTCACGCTGCTGCCCACCGAGACGTGGCGGACGTTCGCGCAGACCGCCTCCCGAGAGCGGCTGGCGGCCGTGCTCGACGGGTTCGTCTTCGACGCGCCCGCGCCCTGGCACGATCCGGCCGCCGTCGCCCGCGCCGTCGACGAGGCGCCCCGGCCCGCCCCCGCCCAGCCCACTCCCCCACGCTCCACGCTGCCCGACCCCGGCCCCGAGTCCTCGCTCGACTCCTCGCCCAGCGCCGCCCTCGAACGGCTCACCCAGATGGCCGAGTCGCTGCTCGGCGACGCCTCCCGGGTGGCGCTGGCCGACGTGCTGGGCTCCGACTGGGTGGCGGCGCGGCGGGTGCTGGCCGACCTGACCACCGTCGACCTGCGGCCCGAGCTGCCCTACCGGCTCGTTTGGTCCGACGGGCTGAGCGTCGATCCCGACCGCGAGCCCGCCTGGCTCTCCCACGGCTACCTGGAGCGCGCCTCATGACCGCCCGCCAATCCGCTGTCGCCCACGCGCTCGTGCGCGCGTACGGGCCCGCGCGGCTCGGCGCCGGGGTGCCCGCGCCGCCCGGCATGGCGCGGCTGACCCGGCCCGACTCCACCGGCGAGGCCCTGCCGGTGTGGCCCGACGGGGCGACACCGTCGCTCCTGGAGGAGCACCAGGTGGCGCCCGTGCCCGTGGAGCGGTCCGGCGAGACCCGCCGCGTCCTGGCCGCGGTGCTCAAGTGCTGCTGGACCGACCTGTCCGTGGATCCCTGGCCGGGCGATCCGGCGCCGGTGGAGCTGGTGCTCGACACCTACCGGGAGCTGATCGGGCGCACCGACGACCTCATGCGCAACTGGGCGCGGGGGGCGCTGCGGCGGCTGCACGACTCGGCCTGGATCGTGCTCGACGACGGCGTGGTGCTGCTCGGGCCGCGGTGCGCGTTGTGGCCGGTCGAGGCGCACGCGCAGCTCCAGGAGCTGGTGCGGCGGCTGCCCGAGCCCGAACGCGCGGAGCTGACGGTGGTGGGCGACGCCGACATCGTCGCGGCGGCCCGGTCGGGCACCTCCGATCCACCGCCGGATGACGTGGTCGAGATCGTCCCCGAGAGCGCCGGAGGGGGCGGGCGGGTCGAGGGCGGGGTGGCCGAGTTCGACGACCTGCTGGGCGGCTACGACGAGCGGCGGCGGGCCGAGCTGGTGGCCGCGTTCATGGTGGTCGAGCACGCCGCCGAGCCGGTGCCGGAGGTGCGCTTCGCCGCCCTGCGCGACCCGGCGCTGCGGCACACGCTGGGCGAGATGCTGGCCAGGCGCGGCCGCACGCTGATCCAGCACCGCGACCGCTGGACCTCCGGCTACGACGACGGCGTCGCCGCCGCGATCGGCGCGCTCGGCGCCGGCGACCTGCCCGAGACGGCGCGCGGGCCGCTGGGGGTCAGCGAGCGGGCGGTGCTGACGCTGGTGCTGGTGCACTCCGTGGCCATCCCGCGCGCCGAGGGGCTACTGCCGGAGGATTCGTGGCTGTCGCCGCACCCCACGCCGGTCGAGGAGCTGCGCCGGCACACCCAGCTCCCGATCGGCGAGCTGGAGTCGGCGCTGCGGTCGTTGCGGCACGCGGGGCTGCTCGGCCAGGTGAAGGCGGGCGAGGAGGCGGGCGGCTACGTGCCGGGGCCGCAGTTCCACCGGCTCACCCCGGCGGCGCGGCGGCGGTTGCAGGAGGAGCTGATCCTGGCGGCCGGGCCCAACACCCCGCTCGCGGCGGCCGTACTCGCCCGAAGATCGGCCAGATGAGGGCCATGTCAGCGTTCGTCACGGATGGAAGGGTTACGGGGGTTCGAGGTGTCGCAGGTGGAGAACGTCGTCGGAGACCGGGTGCTGATCGCCATGCAGGCGGTCAACATCTCACGGCTGTCCACCCATCCCGTGCCCACCGTCCCCGGCACGCTCATCGTCGTGGCGGGCGCCGGGCCGAAAGACTCCAACGGGGCGGGCAAGTCGTCGTTCATCGCCTCGATCACCGCGCTGCTCGGTGACGAGCAGTGGCGCTTCGCCTCGGGTGCCAAGGCCGTGTCGGAGCTGCTGTTCAACGCGGAGCTGGCCAGCGGCGCCGGGTCCCGGCAGTGGGCGAGCGCCGACCACGGCTACATCGTGGGCGTCTTCGGGCCGCCCGGCATGAACGGCTTCGATTCGCCCACGCACGACACCGCTTCCAGCGGCGAGCAGGGCGGCTCCGAGGCGACGAGCGCCGATGGGGAGCTCGTGCTCGCCGAGGACGGCGGAGAGCTGTTCGAGGTGCCCGACACCTCGGGCGGGGCGCTGACCGTGTGGCTGAAGGTCAACCAGGAGGCGCCGCACCTGGAGATCCGCTGGCGGGAGGGCGTGCACCTGGCGGCGTCCCCGTCGGAGGCCGAGCGGGTGGCGCGGGCCGACGAGATCTGGGCGTCGCTGCCGAAGTCCGCCGGCAAGCGCGACGTCGTGGCCCGCGACCTGACGAAGGTGCTCTACGGCGACAAGGTCAGGTGCGTGTCGTTCCTGTCCACGTCCGTGCGCAGCAAGGTCGCCACCAACCTGCTCTCCCAGCCGCTCAACGAGATCTCCCCCGAGCGCGTCTTCGAGGCCATCGCCGCGCTGACCGGCCTCGACGCCGAGCTGGAGCAGGAGCGCGAGGCCCGCCGCGACGAGCACGCCAAGCGGGTGCGCGCGGCGCAGGCGGCCGACCGGCTGGCCGAGTTCGAGGCCGAGTCGAAGGCGCTGCTGACCACGTTCGACCGGAGAGACCAGGCGCGCATCCGGCTGGCCGACGCGCTGCGGTGCTGGCGCGGGCGGCAGGCCCGCAAGCTCGCCGACGCCGCCGCCAAGGACGAGGCGCTGGCCGCCGACCTCCAGCGCCACCGCGCCGCCGGCGAGGCGGCGGCCGAGGCGATCGCCATGGTGAAGGCGGAGATCGCCACCCTGCGGGAAGACACCCTCGACCGGCAGGTCTCCCAGGCCCGCAAGGAGCTGTCGGCGCTGCAGGCGCGCGCGGCCAAGCTCGACGCCGACCGCGCCGTGGCGGAGAACTCCGCCGACGAGCTGCGCGGGCAGATCCCCGCGCTGGAGGAGAGCCGGCGCTTCGCCGACGGCCGCGACGTGCCCACGGCCGAGCAGGAGCTGCGCGAGGTGCGGCTGCGCCTCAACGAGGCGCTCAAGGCGCTGGGCGTGGCCGACCAGGAGGTGGCCTCCGCGCAGGCCGCGCTCGACGACGCCGAGGGCGGCCCCGCCGCCGCCCAGCTCAACGCGCTCGCGGCCACCGGCATCCCGGCCACGGGCCTGCTCGACGCCCTCGACGTGGCCGAACAGGCCCGCGACGCCGCCCACACCCCACCGCTCGCACCCGGGCCCGACGACGAGCGGGCGCTGGGCGAGGCGCTCAAGGCCCGCTACGGCAAGGCGGGTCAGGGGCGGGGGCTCGCGCTGGGTGAGCTGCGCGGCTGGCCGAACGAGCACGCCGTGATCGTCGACGCCGACCGGCTCGGCGAGGCCGCCGCCGCCCTGGCCGACCTGCCCGGGTCCGTGCTGGTCAGCGCGGCCGGGGTGAGCGTCGTCGGGGCGTTCGACGGGGTCGCGACCGGGCGGGAGGCCCGCATCAAGGCCGCCGAGCAGCGGCTCAACCGCGCCAAGGACGCCCAGGAGAGCGCGGCGCAGGCCGTACACGAGGGGGAGGAAGCGGTCGCGCAGGCGCAGCGGCGGCTGGAGGGCGCCAGGGCCGGAGTGCGGCTCGCCGAGGTGGAGGCCCGCCTGGGCGAGCGGCGGGCCAGGCTGGCCGAGCTGGTCGCCGCCGTCGAGGAGCTCGCGCCGCAGGTCGCCGAGGCCGAGCGGCAGGCGGGCGCGCTCGACTTCCGCGCCCGCACCCGAGACATGGAGATCGAACGGCTGGAGGGCCGCCGGCACCGGCACGAGGCGGAGCGCGCGCAGGCCCGCGAGCAGGAGGCGCGGGTCGCGACGGAACGGGAGGCGCTCAGGATCGACGCGCTGGCCGCCGACTGGGGCGGCACGGTCGAGACCGCCCGCGAGTGGCTCGACGCCCTGCCCGAGGAAGAGCGGCCCCGGGCGGCCGAGGAGTGGTGGCGGGTCGCCGAACGCCACCTCGACCAGGCGTTGCGCGACACGTTCCCGTCGGAGGACGAGACGGAGATCCCGGAGGAGCTGCGGTTCCTGCTCAGCGAGCGGGAAGGCAGCACGGCCCGCGAGCAGGCCACGTTCGCGGCGGTGTGCGGAGCGCTGGCGTCCTACCTGCGGGGGCAGGAGGAGTACGAGCGGCACCAGCGGCGCCAGATCGAGGCGCAGCTCGTCTCCCGCCAGCGGGACCTGTCGGCGGCGGCCAGGGGCGCCGAGGAGGCCGCCCAGTCCACGGCCGTGCACCGGGCGGCGCTGACGGCCGCGATCAAGGCGCGGCTGACGCGGGTGGCCGAGGAGTTCGACAAGCTCGACACCTCCTACGGCGGCTACGGGGCGACCCTCGAGTTCCCCGTGCCGCCCGCGCCCGCCGACCCCGAGCAGCGCTGGCAGTGGCGGGTCACGCCGAAGTGGCGGCGCGGCGAGGGCCAGGGGTTCGTGCCGTACAACCGGCGGGCCAACACGGCGCTCATGGACGAGAAGGCCGTCAAGCTGGTGTGCGCGGCGGCCATCGCGTCGTCCGGCGGCGGCCACCTGTGCCTCGTGCTCGACGAGCTCGGCCGCAACCTCGGCAAGGAGCACCGCCGGGAGGCGGTGGCGCTGTTCAGGAGGATCGGGGAGACGTACGGGATCACGGTGATCGGGGCGCTGCAGGACGACATGGAGCCGTACGCGATCGACGCCTGCGGGCAGTACATCAAGCTGCGGCGGTCGTCCGACGCGATGCCGTACAACGAGCCGCCGGTGATCGTGGGGCACGATCAGCATGCCGAGCGGGTGCGGGCACTGGCGGCGTACGTGGACCGGGGCACGCCCGCCCTCACGTGACCGCAGACCGGCCACGGCATGTCGTCGGAGGATCGGTGAGGTGGCGTGCCGCCCGGGCCCATGCGGCCCGGCCCCTCGCTCCCCGGTCCGTTGCCTGGCGGGCGCGAGCGTGGCGGGCGCGAGCCTGGCGGGCGCGGGGCTGCGGACGCGAGCCTGGCCGGACGTGAGCGTGGCGGGCGCGAGGCCGGCCGGACGCGAGCGTGGCGGGCGGGCGGTGGGGGTGCGTGGTCACGTGATGGGCGGGCCGGTGTAGGAGGCGCGGAGGCGGAGGAGGGAGCCGCGTTCGTACTCCTCCATGGCGTGGGCCAGCCAGCCCGCCGCCCTCGCCACCGCGAAGACGGCCTCGCCGGCGCCCGGCACCATGCCGCTGATGGCGGACAGGAGCGCCAGGTTGAAGTCGATGTTGCGGTCGGGGAGGCGGCGGCGCCGCATCTCGGCCAGCACCGCCTCGGCCGCCGCGATCCGGGGATGGTCCGGCGCGGCCCGCTTGACCAGGTCGAGCAGGGCGGCGCCACGGCCGTCGCCGTTCTTGTAGACGCTGTGGCCGAAGCCGGGGATGCGCTCGCCGCGACGTACCCGCTCGGCGATGACGCGGGCGGCGTCGCGCGGCTCGGCGACCTCGCCCAGCAGGCGTTCCGCGCCGTACGAGGCGCCGCCGTGCAGCGGGCCGCCCAGCACGCCGAGGCCCGTCAGGACCACCGCGTACGGGTCCGCCTTCGCGGAGGCGGCGACCCTGGCGGCCAGCGTCGAGGCGGCCAGCTCGTGGTCGGCGAGCAGCACCAGCGCCGCCTCCATGGCCGTGAGCAGGGCCGGGGTGGCGGGGCGCGGGCACAGGCGGGACCACAGCCGCTCGGCGATGGAATCGCCCTGGGGGTCGGACAGCGGGGGCAGCGCGTCCACCATGCCGGCGATCAGGCGGCGGCCGGTGGCGGCTACCGAGGCGGGGTCGAGCTGGTAGCGGAGGGTGTCGGACGCGCCGAGCACCGTGGTGATCACCTGGAGGCGGTCGAGGGGCAGCAGGTCGTCCGGCAGGCCGCGCTGCGCGGTGACGGCGGCCCGCACCGCCTCCTCAGGCTCATACCGCCACACCGCACCGGCCGCGGCATCGCCCTCACGGTGCCGTGTCGGGCCGGGTCTGCGGTGCGCATGCGTGTCGGCGTCGCCGTTCCGCTCTGCGGGGGGAGGCGGGCCGGACGTGCCGCGCCGCCCCTCGTGCGCCCTCGCGCCGGGCTCGCCACGCGTCGCCGTGCCCGGCTCGCCGTTCCGGGCTTCGGGCAGGGGCGCGGCCGGTCCGGCGCGCCGTCGTTCGCGTGGTCCTGCGGCACGCACGCCGGCCCCGGTGCCGACGCCAGCGCCGACGTCAGTGCCGGTGCCGGTGCCGGTGCCGGTGTGCGCGGGGTGCCGGACGCTCGGGTCGCCGGTCCAGAGCCATTCGGCGACCGTTTCGAACGGGGTCGTTCCGGCGAGGGTCAGGACGTCGATGCCGCGGTAGTACGGCCGGTCGACGCCCAGTGCCGTCACGGCTGACTCGATGACCAGCTCCGGCGGCTGGCTGCGGGGCCGGCCGCGGCGGGCGAGGTGTTCGATCTCCTCGGCCGAGAAGAGGCTGCGCCGCCCGTCCTCGCCGTGCCGTCGCCGCAGCACTCCCCGGCTCACGTACGCGTACAGCGTGGCGGGCTTGATGCCCAGCCGCCGCGCGGCCGTGGCCGCGTCGATCCACTCCACAGCCGCCCACCCCTCTCATGGTTGATGAAAATCAATATTGATCCACGTTGAGCGGGCGTGTCAACGTGAGGGCATGCCAAAAGTTCACTTCCTCGACGTCACCAACCGGGACGGCGTGCAGACCGCGCGCACCGGCCTGTCGAAGTTCGGCAAGACCATGGTCAACTTCTATCTGGCCAAGCTCGGGGTGGCGCAGTCCGAGATCGGCTTCCCGTTCCTCTTCCACGAGGTCCCCTACGTGCGTGCGCAGGTGGCGCTGGCGGAGGCGGGCGCGTTCGGGGAGCTGCGGCTGTCCGGGTGGTGCCGGGGCGTGCCGCAGGACGTGGAGAAGGCGGCGCCGCTCGGGCTGCGGCACTACAACCTGTCCATCTCGACGTCCGACTACATGATCCAGAACAAGTTCCGCGGCCGGCTCGACCGGGACGCGATCATCAGGGAGATGACGGCGGCCGTCCGCGTGGCCAAGGACGCGGGCGCGCTGACCGTCGGGGTGAACGCCGAGGACGGCTCACGGACGGACGACGGGTTCCTGCTGGAGTTCGCGCTGGCGGCCAAGCAGGCGGGCGCCGACCGCGTACGGTACTGCGACACCATCGGCGGCGACACGCCCGACCGGATCCGGGAGCGCTTCGCCAAGCTGGCCGCCGCCACCGCGATGCCGGTCGAGACGCACTGCCACAACGACCTGGGCATGGCCGTGGCCAATTCGGTGTCGGGCGCGCTCGGCGACCTCGACGCCGGGCAGGACGCCTGGATCAACACCTGCGTGAACGGCGTCGGCGAGCGCTCGGGCAACGCCGACCTGCTCTCCACGATCCTGGCCTTCCGTCACGGGTTCGGGCTGGAGGCGGCGCAGATCGGGGACGCGCTCGACCTGGAGTGGGCTCGCCGGTTCGGCCTGTGGGCGAGCTACGCGCTGGGGCAGCCGCTGCCGTACAACCAGGTGGGGGTGGGGCGCAACGCTTTCGCGCACGAGTCGGGCATCCACGCCGACGGCGCACTGAAGGATCACGGCAATTACGAGCTGTACGACGAGGCGACGCTGGGGCCGTTCCCCGACGACTGGCACGCGCGGCCGGGCCGGGTGGTGCTGACCGGCGAGTACGGCGGCAAGGCCGGGTTCCGGCACGTCATGGACGGGCTCGGGGTGGAGGTGGCCGATGAGGAGGGGTCGTTCCGGCTGGTGCAGCTGTGCAACGCGATGACGGGCAGGCCGCTCACGGACGACGAGTTGCGCCTGATCGCGGCCTACCCGCGCGAGTTGTCGCTGATGTTCCCTGGTTACGAGTGACGCTCACGCGTGTTGTCGGACGGTGAGCGACACTCATGCGGCGGGCGCCTGACGAGCGGCCTCCGCCGGACCGGCCTCCCCGGCCGCGACGACGTGGCGCAGGCCCTCGTCCGGCTGCCCCGCTGTGAAAGCGTGCCGGAAGTCCTCGTCCGCGTGCTCGATCGCCTCAAGCTGCACCGTCTCGCGCCGGAACAGCCCCGCCAGCAGCCAGTCGGCGAGCACGGCGGCCTTGTGCCGGGCGGTCGGCACCCAGCCGAGGTGGTACGCCCGGTGCGCGAGCCATCCGAGCACCCCGGTGAGCTTGAGCCGGTACACCTGGGCGACCCCCTGGTGGTGGCCTAGCCCGGCGACCGAGCCGAGGTAGGCGTGCCGGTACGGCTTGAGCCGCCGCCCCCGCACGTAGGCGACGAGGTTGCGCCCGAGCAGCTTGCCCTGCCGTACGGCGTGCTGGGCGTTGGGCCCGGTGAACTCGCCGGGGCGGGTCAGGTCGGGCACGGCGGCGCCGTCGCCGGCGGTGAAGGCGTCCTCGACGCCGGCCACCGTCAGGTATTCGGTGGCGAGGAGCCGCCCGGTGCGGTCCACGGGCAGCCCGCTGGCGGCGGCGAGGGGGCTGGGCCGGCCGCCCGCCGCCCAGACGACGGTGCCGGCGTCGATCTCGGTGCCGTCCGAGAGCACGGCGACGCCGCCGGCCAGGGAGGTGAGCCGGGTGCCGAGCCGGACGTCCACGTCGCGCTCGCGCAGGGCGTCGACGGTCCAGCGGCCGAGGTCGGCGTGCAGCTCGGGCAGGATGTGGTCGGTGGCCTCGACGAGGGTCCAGCTCAGGTCGGAGCGCCGGATGCCGGCGTGGTAGCGCACGGCCTCGTCGGCGAGCCCCTGCATCTCGGCCAGCGCCTCGACGCCCGAGAACCCGCCGCCGACCACGACGAACGTCAGCGCCCTGCGCCGGATGCGCTCGTCGTCGGTGGAGTCGGCGGCGGCGAGCTGGGCCAGCACCCGGTTGCGCAGGTGGACGGCCTCGCCGATGCTCTTGAAGCCGATCGCGTGCTCGGCCAGCCCGGGGATGGGCAGCGCGCGGGTGATCGAGCCGGCCGCCATGACGAGGATGTCGTACCGAAGGGTCCTGGCGGGGCCCTGGACGGGCTGGAACTCGGCGCTGCGCGCCTGGTGGTCCACCCGCGTGACGCGCCCGGTCAGCACCCGCATGCCCTTGAGCACCTGCCCGAGCGGGGCGGCCACGTGGCGCGGCTCGATCGAGCCGCCGACGGCCTCGGCGAGGAACGGCATGTAGGTCATGTAGCCGCGCGGGTCGACGACGGTGACGGTCGCTTCCCCGGTACGGACGAGCTTGCGCAGCCCCATGGCCGTGTACATGCCGACATATCCGCCACCGACGATCAGGATGTGCTTCGTCATTTGTCCCGTCTCCTCATGAGTGGTTCTCACTTCATGGACGGGCCAGCGCCGCCGTTCGTGACATGTCCGGCAAGGAGTTTTCAGAGCGCCCGGTCGCCGGTCTCCGGGAGGGCGAGCAGGCAGAGCAGGCTCAGCAGCGCCATGGCGGAGACGTACCCGCCGATGGCCATGACGCCCAGCCCGCCGGCCTGCATGCCGGTGGCGACCAGCGGCGGCACCGCGCCACCGAGCACGCCGCCGAGGCTGTAGGCGACGGACGCGCCGCTGTAGCGGTACTCGGTCCTGAACAGCTCCGGCAGGTAGGCCCCCATCGGCCCGAAGATGAGGCCCATCAGCGCGAGCGCCCCGGCCAGCGCCAGCCCGACCAGGAAGATCGAGCGGGTTTCCATCAGCGGGAACATCACCAGCCCCCACGCGACCGCCACGGCCGTGCCCCAGATGAGCGTGCGGCGCCGGCCCAGCCGGTCGGCCACCATGGCCGAGGCCACCGTGCCCGCCGCCATGAACACGACGCCGACCATGGTCAGCGCGAGCATCGTGGTGCGCGGGATCTCGAGGGTGTCGGTGCCGTAGGCCAGGCAGTAGGTGGTGGCGGTGTAGAAGAGCGTGTAGGCGACGGTCATGGCGCCGGCGCCGAGCAGCACGCGCCGCCACTGGTGCCGCATCAGCCCGGCGAACGGCACCTTGGCGATCCTGCGCTCCTCCATGGCCGCCTGGAAGACGGGCGTCTCGGAGATCTTCAGCCGGACGTACAGGCCGACGATGACCAGCAGCAGGCTCGCCACGAACGGCAGCCGCCAGCCCCAGCTCTCGAACTGCCCGTCGCTCAGCGCCGCGCCGAGTATCAGGAACAGCCCGTTGGCCACGATGAACCCGGCCGACGGGCCGAGCTGCGGGAACATCGCGTACAGGCCGCGCTTGCCCGGCGGGGCGTGCTCGGTGGCCAGCAGCGCCGCGCCGCCCCACTCGCCGCCGAGGCCGATGCCCTGCGTGAAGCGCAGCAGCACCAGCAGGACGGGCGCGAGCACGCCCATCGTGGCGTAGCCGGGCAGCAGGCCGATCAGGACCGTGGACAGCCCCATCACCAGCAGCGAGACGACGAGCATGGACTTGCGGCCGACCCGGTCGCCCCAGTGCCCGAACACGGCCGAGCCGAGCGGCCGCGAGATGAACGCCACGGCGAACGTCGAGAACGAGGCCAGCGTGCCCGCCACCGAGTCCATCTTGGGGAAGAACGCGGTGTTCAGCACCAGGGCCGCGGCGGTGCCGTAAATGTAGAAATCGTAGAATTCGATCGCGGTGCCGATGAGGCTGGCCGCCGCGATCCGCGACCGGCTCGGGGGCGCCGCGGTCTGGGGGGATGTCGTCATGGATGTCTCACTATGCGGACTAGCGTCTTGTGAAGCGATACACAGACGCTACCACCTGCGCAATGTCACGTTGCGCCGGGTAGAAAACGGGGAGAAAGGGCCACGGTTTGGCTGTCGATCTGGTGATCTTCGACTGTGACGGGGTGCTCGTGGACAGCGAGCCGATCTCCGTACGCGTCGGCACCGCCGCGCTGCGGCGCATCGGCTGGGACATCGACGAGACCGAGTACGCCGAGCGGTTCGTCGGCTGCACCAACGAGTACTGGGCCGAGCAGATCGGCCAGACCCCGCCCGGCTGGCGCGAGCAGGTCAACGCCGACTACGCCGCCGCCGTCGCCGCCGAGCTGTGCACGGTCGAAGGCATCGAGGCCGCGCTCGACCGGCTGGACATCCCGTTCTGCGTGGCCTCCAACGGCCGGCACCGCACCATCCGCCGCAGCCTGGAGCTGACCGGGCTGGCCGACCGGTTCGCCGGGCGGGTGTTCAGCGCCGAGGACGTCGCCGCCGGCAAGCCGGAGCCCGACCTGTTCCTGCACGCCGCCGCCACGATGGGCGCCGAGCCCGAGCGCTGCGTCGTGGTGGAGGACAGCCCGTTCGGGGTGACGGCGGCGATCCGGGCCGGCATGCGCTGCCTGGCCTTCGCCGGCGGCCTCACGCCCGCCGCCCGCCTGTCCGGCCTCGGGGCCACGCTCTTCCACGACCCCGCCAAGCTGCCCGACCTGATCGGCGCCCTCGACTGAGTCATGCGGCGCGCGCTCTGAGGCTCACGCGGAGCGGGTGCGGCCGTTCTCGTCCAGGTAGTCGCGCCACGACCGCTTCGGCGTCCAGCCCAGCAGGCGGTGCGCCTTCGCGCACGACAGGCCCGACGCGTCGGTACGGGCCAGCGGCCGCAGCTCGATCCGGTCGCCGAAGTACCGGCGCAGCATGGCGGCGAAGTCGTGCCCGCCCGCGTTGTCCGGGGCGGCGATGTAGAACACCTCGTGCCCCGGCAGGTCCGACTCCGTGGCCAGCACGATGGCGTCCGCCAGGTCGTACACGTCGGTGTAGCTCCACAACCCCGGCCCGGCCTGCGTGCTGTCACGCACCTGCGGCCCGATGTTGCGCTCGTAGTTGCCCTCGTGCTGCACCCAGCTCGGGCGCAGCGAGATGCACCGGATGTCCGAGCGACGCACCGCCGCGTCCATGAGCTGCTCGCCGAAGTGCTTGGACAGCGCGTACGGGTCTTGTGGCCGGACCGGGTGCTCCTCGTCCACCGGCGCGTAGTCGGGCAGGAACGGCCGCTCGGCGAAGAAGTAGCCGGGGACGGTCTCGCTGGAGATGTTCACGAACCGCGAGACGCCGAACCGCACCGCCGCCTCGATCATGTTGAACGTCGCCATCAGGTTGTTCTGGAACACCACGTGCGGCGCGTTCGCCGTCGGGTCGGGGATGGCCGCCGCGTGCACCACCGCGTCCGCCTCCCGCGCCACGGCGAACGCCTGGCCGGCGTCCGTCAGGTCCGCCTGCACGTAACGCGGCTCGCCCGGCTCGTGCCGCTCCCAGACCGGCCGCGTCAGATCGGTCGCGGTCACCTCGTGACCCGCCGCGACCAGGGCGTTGACGGCCGCCCTGCCGACCTTGCCGTGGGCTCCGGTGACGACAACACGCATCAATGACTCCTTCAGGGGGTGGGGTTCAGGGTAGCGCCAGTCACACTCCCACCGCTCTGAGCGTGGAGCCCGTACGCGTCTTCGTCACCTTCAGCTGCGCCGTGATCCTGGAGCGCAGCTCCGCCACGTGGCTGACGATGCCCACCGCCCGGCCGCCGTCACGCAGCCCGTCGAGGATGTCGAGGACGCCGTCGAGCGTGTCCTCGTCGAGCGTCCCGAACCCCTCGTCCACGAACAACGTGCCCAGCTCCGCGCCGCCCGCCTCCGCCGTGACCACGTCGGCCAGGCCCAGCGCCAGCGCCAGCGAGGTGATGAAGCTCTCACCACCGGACAGCGTCGCCGGATCCCGGTCCACGCCCGTCCACCCGTCGGCCACCCGCAGGCCCAGCCCGCCGCCCGCCCGCGCCCGCGAACCCGCCGTCTTGCGCAGGTCGTGGCGCAGCAGGTAACGGCCGCCCGACATGTGGTCGAGCCGCTCGTTCGCCGCCGCCACCACCTGACGCAGCCGCTCCCCCAGCACGAACGACGACAGGCTCATGCTCCACTGGTTGTCGTTGGAGGTGCCGCTGGCCAGCGCCGCCATCCGCTCCGCCAGCCGGTGCCGCTCCGCCGCCGGACGCCAGCGCTCGATGCGCTCCGCCAGCTCGCCGTACAGCTCCTCCAGCCGCCGCACCCGCGCCTCCGCCCGGTCGCGGGCGCTGGCCAGCCTCGTGTACGCCCGCTCCAGCTCGTCACGATCGGCCCCGATCGCCGCCAGGTCCGGCGCCGGCTCGGCCGCGGCCGCCACCAGCTCCGGGTCCGCCAGCACGCCGCTCACCGCCGCGTGCTCGTCGTCCAGCCGGCGCAGCAGCTCCGCCTTGCGCTCCCGCTCCGCCACGCTCCGGTACGCGGCCTCCGCCTCCCGCACGTCCCCGAACCCGGCCTCGGCCGCCGCCTCCTCGGCCGCCCGCCCGGCCCTGTCCAGCTCCTCCCGTGCCGCCACCGCCGCCTGCGTGGCCTCCAGCGCCTCGCGCAGCAGCTCCGCCTCGTCGTTCAGCCTCGACAGGCGGGCCGCCAGCGTGGCGTCGTCGCCGCGCGCCGCATCCAGCCGCGCGCTCAACCGGCCCGCGTCGCCGCTCAGCTCCTCATGCCTGGTACGCCCGGCCGCCAGCCGCGCCGTCACCTGACGGCCCCGCTCCTCCAGCTCCTGCCGCTCCCGCCGCAGCCCGTCCACCTGCCCGGCCAGCGTCCGCTCCCGCCCGGCCGACGCCTCCAGCCTGCGCAGCTCCCGCTCGACAACGGCCAGCATCCGCTCCCCGTCCACCTCGCCGGCTTCCGGGGTCACGGCCGCTTCCGGGGTCACGAGCGCGGCCCCCTCACCTGCTGCGGCGGCCATGAACACGTCCTCGCCGCTCGCCAGGGCTCCGGATGTGCTCGTCTGGGCGAGCTGGGTGGCGACGCGGGCGCGTTCGGACTCCAGGTGGCGGTGGTGGGCGCGGTGGGCGGCGAGGGCTTCGGCGAGCTCCCTCGCCTGGTCGCGGACCCGTTCGCGCTCCGCCTCCACCCGTTCGAGCGCGGCGGCCAGCGCGGGCTCGCGGTCGGCCACCGCCTGGAGGCGCGCCACCTCCTCCTCGGCCCGCTCCACCCGCTCCTCGGCCGCCGCCACGTCGAGCCCGCCGGTGGCCTCCACCGCGTCGGCGTGCCGGGACTCCAGCGACGCGAGCGCCCGCTCGGCCGCCTCACGCTCGGCCGAAGCCGCCTCGTGGGCGCTCTCGGCCTCACGCTCGTCGTCGGCCGAAGGAGCGCTCGGGGCCGGGGAGGCGGGTCGAGGGTGGTGCTCGGAGCCGCAGACGGCGCACGGCTGCCCGTCGGACAGGTCGCGCGCCAGCTCGGCCGCCATCCCGTCGAGCCGGGCCTGCCGCAGGTCGAGCCAGCGCTCCCGCGACGCCTGCGCCTGGTCCACGAGCACCTGGTGCGCGGCGACGGCCGCTTCCAGCTCCGCGGCCAGCGCCTCCCGCCGGTGGGCGGCCTCCAGGGCGGCCCTGGCGGCGTCGAGGCTCGCGGTCGCGGCGGGGATGGCCGCCGCCTGCGCGCGTACCTCGGCCAGAGCGGCACTCGCGTCGGCGAGCCGGCCGGGAAGCTCGGCGTCGGCGGCGGCCACCTCGGCCTCGCGCTGGGCCAGCGCGTCCAGCTCCGCCGCCAGCCCGGCCAGCTCCCTGTCGATCTCGATCAGGTGGACGGCGGCGTCGCGCACGGCCTGGACCGCGGGGATCCTGGCCGCGTCCACGCGCGCCTCGGCCAGGCCCGCCTCCGCCCGCTCGATGAGGCCGGGCAGCACGGCCAGCCGCGCCGCCACCTCCTCGTCGGCGCGGACGAGGTCGGCCAGCTCCTGCTCGACCCGCAGCAGGTCCCGCCGCACCACCGACAGCCTGGCCTCCTCGGTGAGCAGCTCGGACAGGCGCGCGATCTCGTCCTGCCGCCGCCTCTCCAGGGTGGCCAGCTCCGCCACGGACGGCTCCCACCCCCGATCCTGGCTCTGGTGTGGCGTACTCGTGGCGGAAGGCAGGAGGGGGCGGGCGCGGGCGAGGGCGTCGGCGGCCAGCGTGCGGGCCTTGGTGGCGGCCTCGGCCCGCTGCCGGGCCGCCGTGATGAGCGGGAGCACGCGGTCGGCCCTGGCGGCGTCGTCGAGGATCGCCTGGAGGTCGGCCCGCTCGTCGGCGCGCTCGTCGAGGGTGCGGCGCAGCGTGAGCGCCTCGGCGTGGCGGCGCTGGCGGTCGGCGAGCGCGGCGGCCCGCTCGAATCGCGTCCGCGCCGCCCGCAACTCGTGCCCGGCGGCCACGTGCTCCTCGTCGGCCCGCCGCACGACGGCCCGCGCGGCGTCCAGCAGCGCCCCCGCCCACCGCAACGGATCACTCTCGGGCGTCGGCACCTCCTCCTCCGCCTCGGCCACGTCCTGCGACACGGCGGGCAGGTCGAAGAGGGCCGGCGGCGCGGCCTCGGCCCCGGCCGGGGAAGCGTCCGACGCGGGCGCGGTGACGGTGGTCGTCAGCAGGAGGGGAAGGTCGTCGCCTGCTGCTTCCTCCACCCGCTGGACGGCGAAGTCGACCTCCTGCCGCAGCCCCTGCACCTCCCGCCAGGCCAGCTTGCGATGCTCGGCCAGCCAGGCCTCGGCGGCCGTGAAGATCTTGACGGTGAACAGCCGCTCCAGCAGCTTCGACCGCTCCTCCCCGTCGGCCCGCAGGAACCGCGCGAAATCCCCCTGGGGCAGCATCGCCACCTGGCAGAACTGGTCGGCGTTCATGCCGAGCAGCCCGCCCACGAGATCCCCGGCCTCGTCGAGCCGCGTGGTGAGCCCGTGCCAGTCGCCCGCCAGCCACTCCGACAGCACGACCTTGGACTTCTCCTCCGTCGTGCCGGAGCCGCGCAGCTTGGGGCGCAGCCAGGCGGGCGAGCGCTGGATGCGCAGTAAGCGGCCCCGGATGGTCACCTCCAGCGTGACCGACGGCCCGACGGTGGGCGGGGCGTGATCGCAGCGCAGGCTGCGGGCGCTGTTGCGCTGCCCGGGCACCTGGCCGTAGAGGGCGAAGCAGAGGGCGTCGAGGATGGTGGTCTTGCCCGCCCCGGTGGGACCGTGGACGAGGAAGAGCCCCGCCTGCGACAGGGCGTCGAAGTCGACCGTCTCGGTGCCGGGGAAGGACCCGAACGCCGTGAGCGTGAGCCGGTGCGGCCGCATCTACGCCATCGTCTCCTTCACCCTGGACGCCTCGATGGCCTGTCTTAGCAGGTCTTCCTCCTCGGGTGCGGCAGGCTCGCCGCGTACCTCACGGACGAAGTCGAGCGCGACCTCGGCCTCGGGGCGCCCGCTCAGCCGCACGGGGGCGGCGGCGGGCGCGGCGCCGACCGGGTCGAAGGAGAGGGCGAGGGTGTGCGGGAAGCGGGCGCGCAGCCGGTCCATGGCGGATTTGGGGCGGACGGCGTCGGTGAGGACGACCTGCAGCCAGTGGTCCTCGTAGGCGGCGTAGTCGGGGCGGGTCAGCAGCTCCTCCAGCTCGCCGCGCAGCCGGCCGACCGGGCGCGGCACCGGCGCGGGGACGAACTCGGCGCCCTCCCCCAGCGTCACCAGCCACGACCCTTTGAGGTGCCCCACCTCGGAGAAGGAGTAGGCCAGCGGCGAGCCCGAGTAACGCACGGTCTCCGACATGCGCTGCCGCCCGTGCAGGTGGCCGAGCGCCACGTAGTCGACCCCGTCGAACGCCTGCAGCGGCACGTGCGCCACGCCGCCCACGCTGATGTCGCGCTCGCTGTCGCTGGCCTGCCCGCCGGTCACGAAGCAGTGCGACAGCACCACCGAGGCCCGGTGGCGGGCGGCGTCGGCCCTGACGCGCGTCATCGCGTAGGAGATGGCCGCCGTGTGGCTGCGGTCGGGCAGCTCCCACGCGGCCCGCACCAGCTCGGGCTCCAGGTAGGGGATGCCGTAGAAGGCGACGTCGTCGACCAGCACGGGCTCCCACGACTGGTCGGGCGAGGTGCGCACGTGCACGCCCGCCGCCTCGAACAGCGCCGAGCCGAACCGCAGCCGCAGCGCCGAGTCGTGGTTTCCGCTGATCAGCACCACCCGCGCGCCGGCCGCGCGCAGGCGCCCGAGCGCCTCGTCGAGCAGGGCCACCGCGTCGACGGGCGGCAGCGCCCGGTCGTAGACGTCGCCGGCCACGGCCACCACGTCGACCCGCTCGGCCCGCACGGTCTCGACCAGGTGGTCGATGAACGCCGCCTGCCCGGCGAGCAGGCTCTCCCGGTGGAAGGAGCGGCCGAGGTGCCAGTCGGAGGTGTGCAGGATCCGCATGTCGCAGGAAGCTAACAGGTCTCACTGACAAATGAGGTACCTCCAGCCCCACTCAGCGGGAGTAGGCTGGAAGATCAGCGGGCAAACCAACGCACATGGGGAGGCCAATGCGCACTGGCCGTGGCACCTTGAGCGTCGCCGCCGGTCTGGTGCTGGTGGCTCTCGCTTCGGTCGGATACGTGCTTCCACCCGCGTTCGACCCGCCGCCGCTCAAGGCCGATCCAGCCTTCCAGTCGATCCCGGCGCAGCCGGCCGACGAGCTGAAGCCCGTGGTGGCCGCCGATCCGGTCCGCAGCGAGGAGATCTCCGTCCCGGCGGAGGCGCAGCGGCTGGAGGGCACCCTCCGGGTGCCGCTCACCCCTGGGCGGCATCCGGCGATGGTGTTCGTGTCGGGCTCGGGCAACGGCTCGCGCACCGAGTTCACGCCGCAGGCGGAGTTCCTGGCGAAGTCGGGGGTGGCGACGATCGCGTTCGACAAGCGCACGATCGGCTACGACTTCCGGCACCGCGACTTCGGGCTGCTCGCCGACGACGCGCTGCGCATGGTCGAGTACCTGCGCACCCGCCCGGAGGTCGATCCCGACCGGGTCGGCATCTGGGCCGTCTCCGAGGGCGGCTGGGTGGCGCCGATCGCGGCGGCCAAGAGCGCGTCGGTCGGGTTCATGGTGCTGGTGTCCTCGCCGAACGTCTCCCCGCTGCGCCAGGTCGCCTGGGCACTGAACGAGCAACTCCTGCGGCTGCGCGCCCCCATCGGCGCCCGCGACCTGCTGACCAGGGCGATGGGCGGGGTCGGCTTCGACTTCCTGCGCTACGACGCGATGCCCGCGTTAAGCCAGGTCAAGCAGCCGGTCCTGGCCTTCTACGGCACCACCGACCCCTCGATCCCCTTCGTCGAGTCCACCAAGGCGCTCATCACCGCGATGCACAAGGCGGGCAACGACGACTACACGATCCGCTTCATGGCAAATGGCGACCACGCCATGCGCGTCAAGGGCGGCCCCTTCACCAAGGGCTATCTCGAAACCCTGGCCAACTGGATCAAGGGCCTGCCCGGCACCGCCCGGCCCGCCGTGCACATGGCGGGCGCCACCCCCGTCCAGCGGTTCGAGGCCAGCGACGTGCCCGCCGCCCCCTGGTACGCCGGCGGCACGATGCTCGGCCTGACGATCTGCCTGGCCGCCGTCGGCTACGTGGCCGGCCCGGTCGCCGCCGTCGTCGTACGCCTGCGCCACCGCCACCAGACCCCCGTCGAGACCAACGCCCGGCTGTGGCCGCCGATCAGGCGCCGGCTCAGCCGGATGGCCTGGACCGGGCTCGGCCTGCTGGCCTCGGTGGTCGCGTTCATCACGCTGCTGGTGATGTTCTCGGTCAACCAGGCGGGTGCCTGGCCCGCCGTGCTGGCGGGCTGGCTGGTCGTGCGGCTGCTGGCGGTGCTCATGCTGATCCAGGAGGTCACGGCGGTGGCGGCGTACCTGTCGGCGCTGCGCGAGGGCCTGCAGCCGGGCCGCTGGCAGTACGTGGCGGTCGGGGGCGTGCTCGGCGGCACCGGCCTGCTGCTGGTGGCGGCGGCCTACTACGGCCTGTTCTCGTTCCCCTGGTGAGCCGGTCTATGACCGAGGCTCTATATAGGCACCCATCCAGCGGTCGAGCTCGGCGAAGACCTGCTTGCGTACGGGCTCGGCCGACAGCACCAGGTCGTGCACCCCGTCGGGGATCCGCACGCAGGTCACGTGCGGCCCGAGCGAGGTGGACCAGCGGGCGATGTGCCGGGGGTCGAGCACGATGTCGGCCGAGCGCGCTTCGGGCACGAAGTCGCGTACCCGCAGGCCGTTGGTGGAGGCCAGCACCAGCACGGGCACGTCCACCGACAGGCCCTTGTGCAGCCGCCGCTGCGCGCGCCTGATCGCGGCCAGCCACATGGCGTGCACCGAGAAGCCGCCCAGCGGCTTCAGCTCCAGGTCGTAGTCCCACTCGCCTTGCTCGCTGCGGTGCAGCGTCCGTCCGTAGACGGTGCTGGAGCCGAGCGGCAGCGGCCGGCGCGTGTACGACAGCGGCGTCTTCAGCAGGTCGGCGGCCAGCCGCAGCGGGGCGGGCACGTTGAGGTCGAAGAACGGGCTGTTGAGCACCAGCCCCTGCACGAGGCCCCGGCCGCGCACCCGGTCGGCCCACAGGGGCGCGATCAGGCCGCCCGTGGAGTGGGCGTTGATCGTCAGCTCGTCGTGGTCGCGGCGGATGATCCGCACCGCCTCGTCGATCTCGGGGAAGTAGTCGGTGACGCTCCTGATCAGGCCCCTGGTCTGGTGCGGCAGCAGCGAGCGGCCGTACTTGCGCAGGTCGAGCGCGTAGAAGTCGATGCCGCGCTGCACGTAGTGGTCGGCCAGGTGGTCCTGGAAGAAGTAGTCGGTGAAGCCGTGCAGGTAGAGCACCGCACGGCGCGAGTCGGTCTCGGCCCTCCTGGTCACCAGTGTCGCGACGACCTCGCCCTCGAAGTCGTCGGGCATGGGCAGCACGGTGGTCTCGTACATGCTAGACACCATAAGGATTGTCGGGCCACGACGGCAGACCGGGCGGCAGATCCCGGCTCACCCTCATCGGGAAGTCGGCCTGCCGCTTGTCCAGGAACGCCGTCACCCCCTCCGCCGCGTCGGCGGCGCCGCCGAGCTCGGCCATGAGGCGGGAGTCGGCGGCGTGCGCCTCCCACGGCGACGACGCCGACAGACCCGACCACATCAGCCTTCGGACGGCGGCCACGGAGACGGCCGAGGTGTTGTCGGCGATCTCCCTGGCCAGCGCGTACGCCGCCGGCAGCAGCTCCTCCTGCGGGTAGACGCGCGAGACCAGCCGCCCCTCCAGCGCCTCGGAGGCGGGGAAGACGCGCCCGGTCGCCGCCCACTCCATGGCCTGGGCGATGCCCACGATCCTGGGCAGGAACCAGCTCGACGCCGCCTCGGTGACGATGCCGCGCCGCGCGAACACGAACCCGAAGCGCGCCGTCTCCGACGCCAGCCGCACGTCCATGGGCAGCGTCATCGTGACGCCGACGCCGACGGCGGGGCCGTTGATGGCGCCGATGACGGGTTTGAGCGAGCGGGCGACCCTGAGGGCGACGGTGCCGCCGCCGTCGCGCGGCGCGCCGTCCACGGTCTCGCCTTCGCCCGGGCGCTCGCCCAGATGACCGAACGTGCCGCCGCCGCCGCTGAGATCGGCACCGGCGCAGAACGCCCGCCCGGCGCCCGTGACCACCACCGCGCGCACGTCGTCATCGGCGTCGGCGCGATCGAAAGCCTCGATCAACTCCCCGCGCATCGTAAAGGTGAACGCGTTGAGCCGCTCGGGACGCTTCAATGTGACGGTGGCGATGCGATCGGTCACCCCGTACTCGATCTCCGTGAAGGCCATGCCCCGAATGTTATTCGGTTACCGATGTTCACCTACCGATAAAGACATATTTCGTATCTGACGCATAGGCTGCCGCCTCTATGGGAGCCTGAGGCGACCGCGCCCCCTGCGGTTCACCGCAGGTTGCGGAGTTTGCGCCTATGGTGGAAGTCGCGGGGAAACGGGGAAGGCGTGCGGCAGGCTAAGGAACCACTGAGCGCCGGAGCGGTCCTCGGGTGGCTGGTGCTGGCGGCACTCGCACCCGGGTCCGCCCATTTGCGTGCCGGATGGCGCAGGACCGGCCTGGTCCTCCTGTCCTGCTACGCCGTCCTGCTGCTGGCCCTGCTCGCCTTCGTCCTCACCAACGACCTGGGCAACCTCATCGGCTCCGCCACACAAGACTCCACGCTCGCCGCCCTCATGTTCGGCGCGATCGCCCTCGGCCTGGCCTGGTTCGCGCTGATCGTGCACTCGTTCGTGGTGCTGCGGCCCGGCCGGCTCGCGCAGTCGCAGCAGATCCTCACCGGCACCCTCGCCGGGCTGCTCGCCGTCGTGGTCGTCGTCCCCTTCGGGTTCGCCGCCCAGACCGCCAGCACCTCGCGCCAGGCGCTCGACAACATCTTCCAGGCACCCGAGAACGAGGGCCAGCCCCCCGCTCCCGAGCCCAAGCCCGAAGACCCGTGGGCCGGCCGCGACCGCGTCAACATCCTGCTGCTCGGCGGCGACGCCGACGACAACCGCGTCGGCGTGCGCACCGACAGCATGAACCTGGCCAGCATCGACGTGAAGACCGGCAACACCGTCCTGTTCAGCCTGCCGCGCAACCTCGAAGACGTGCGCTTCCGCCCCGGCACCCCGATGGCCCGCCGCTTCCCCAACGGCTTCGACCTGCCGAAGGACCCGGGCGGCGGCGCCAGCGACCTGCTCAACAGCGTCTGGGAGTACGCCGACGCCCACCCCGAGCTCTTCGACGGCAAGAAGAACCAGGGCCCCAAGGTCCTCATGGACACGATCGGCTACACCCTCGGCCTCAAGGTCGACTGGTACGCCCTGGTCAACATGTGGGGCTTCGCCCGCCTCATCGACGCCATCGGCGGCGTCACCATCACCGTCGAGCAGGACGTCGTCTTCGGCAAGTACAACGAGGGCCTGGTCAAGGCCGGCACGCGCAAGCTCAAGGGCGCCGACGCCATGTGGTACGCCCGCTCGCGCACCTACAGCGACGACTACACCCGCATGCGCCGCCAGCGGTGCGTGCTCGGCGCCCTGCTCGACCAGGCGGACCCGGCGACGGTGCTGACCAGGTTCAACCAGGTCGCGCTGGCCACCAAGGAGCTGATCAGGACCGACATCCCGCGCACCTGGCTGCAGCACCTGGTGCCGCTCGCGCTGAAGGTCAAGGACGCGAAGGTGACGAGCGTGCAGTTCGTGCCGCCGCTGATCAACACCGGCTACCCCGACTGGGAGAAGATCCGCCAGATCGCGGCGAAGGCGATCGAGGACTCGACCCGTACGAAGGCGGCCGTGGCGGCCTCCGCCAGCCCGTCCTCGTCGATCTCCCCCTCGCCGAAGAAGTCCAAGAAGGCCGGTGACGACCCCACCAAGGGGCTCACCGAAGGGTGCGGCAGCTCGTCCGCCAAGGGCTGATCGCGCCTTTACGTTGTAGATCACAAATGGAGGGCTGATGACGGCGCCGGCGGCGCTCTACCAGGCCGCCGTGCAGGGGCATGGCGACATCGTCCGGACGTTGCTGGCGGCCGGCGCCGACCCCGACCAGGAGACCGAGGACGGCCTGCCGCTGTGCGCCGCCGCCTGCTGGGGGCATCTCGACGCGGTGAACGCGCTGCTCGACGCGGGCGCCGACCCCGACCGGCAGGAGAGCCCCGGCGCCATGACGGCCCTGCACTGGGCGGTCGCCAACGACCGCCTGGCCGTCGTGGAGGCCCTGCTCGCCCGGGGCGCCGACCCGGACCTGCGCGACTCCGCCGGCAACACCCCGCTCTCCCGCGCCGCCGAACGCGGCGCCACGGCCGTGGTGCGGGCCCTGCTCGACCACGGGGCGGCCCCGGACCCGCGCTCACTCGACCTGGCCCGGAGCCTGGCCGGCCAGGACATCGAGGCCGAGGTGCGGGCACGGGCCGGGCAGTACGCGCCGGAGGGCGCGCGGATCAGCGTGCGGCGCGAGCCGGCGGAAGGGGGCGGCGAGCTGGTCGTGGCCGAGGTGCACGACGCCGGGGGACGGCCGCGCTCGGAGACCCGCCTCGGCACCGGCCACGCCGAGATCGCCCGCCTCCTGGAGACGCGGCTGGGCACGGGGGCCTGAAGGAGCGGGGCCTGAACGAGCGGGGCCTGAACGAGCGGGGCCTGAAGCCAGCGGGGCCTGAAGCCAGCGGGGCCTGAACGAGCGGGGGCTGTAGGAGCGTAAAGAACGGGCCTGACCGCTGTGGCGTACCCGGCGGGACGGTCACGGGCCGTGGTCTGCTGGGCGGAAAGCCGTCACACAGGAGGTCCGACATGCGCCACCGCGTCCAGCTGCTGCTCGCCACCGCCGCCCTGGCCACCGCCCTCGCGCCGGTGGTCGCCATCGACCGCCCCACCCCGCCCGGGGTGATCCGTGGCACGCAGGCCGTACGGCACGCGCTCATGCAGGCGGGCCGGCACTTCTACCGCCTGTCGGACATCATCGGCGGCATCAACTGGCACCACCAGCTCACGCTCTGACGTCAGTCACGAACGAAACGACTCCTTGGCCAGCCGCCGCACGCGCGTCTCGTCGATGGCGTGCCCGAGCCCCGACTGGGTCAGCGGCACCGCGATGACCCCGGCGTTCGCGCCCACGATCGGGGTGACGATCTGGTTTTGACGGGGTGGCTGGGTGACGTCGCACGGGAGGGTGCAGCCCGGCAGGCTGGCCACCGCGACCGTGGCCGCCCTGGCCAGGCCGGCGCCCTGGCCGCCGGTGCACTGGATGTCCCAGCCCGCCGCGGCGGCCTTGTCGTGGGCGCGCCTGACCTCCGACAGCGACGCGAACGCGGAGGGCCGCAGCAGCAGCACGCGCGCCGCCCGCAGCGTCAGGTAGTCGTCGAGCTCGGCGGACGAGCCGGCCTCCACCGCCACGGAGGCGGCCACCTCGTCCTGGAGCGCGGCGTGGGCGTGGACGTCGGAGGTGGCGAAGGGCCGCTCGATGACCTCCAGGCCGTAGTGGTCGAGGGCGACGAGCTGGCCGAGGTCGGTGTAGGCGTTGCCGCAGTCGACGGCCAGGGTCAGCGCGGGGTACGCCTGGCGCACCGCGCGGACGGGCTCGACGTCCCAGCCGGGCCGCACGTCGAGCGTGACGTGCCCGTAGCCGGCGCAGACCTGCTGGTTGACCCGGGAGACGAGGCTCTCGACGGACGGGTCGGGCGCCAGCCGGACCGTGGCCATGAGCGAGGTGCGGGTGCCGCCGATCGCCTCGGCGAGGGGCACCCCGCGCATCCTGGTCCACAGGTCCCAGCAGGCCATGTCGACCGCGGCGTCGCCGCCGGCGACGGTGTCGGGGTGCTCCCAGTCCACTCCGACGAGCAGCGCCGACAGCGACTCCTCCAGCTTCGACCAGGTCTTCGCCTCGGGGGCGGTGGCCTCGCCCCAGCCCGTCATGCCACCGTGGTCGGTGAGCTTCACGAGCAGGGTCTCCGTCTTCCTGCCGTACGGCAGGACCAGCCGGAAGACCTCGAGCTCCCGCACTCGCGGCATGTACCCCCCTTATGACGCGGTTCTCTCCATAGTGCCCGCTGCCGGGGAGTGCACGAAACGCGGGGCCAGCACGGCGCCCAGAACGGCGAGCGCGACGGTGAAGGCGAGACCGACGGCGTAGTTCTGGGCGGCGGCGGTGAACAGGGCGCCGCTGACCGCGACGGCGACCACGGTGAACACCGACTCGCCGACGCCCACGGCCGCCGAGTTGGCGCCTTCCTCGCCCTCCTTCGACATCTCCAGCACCAGCACCGACACGGTCGGGTGCAGCACGCCGATGCCGAGCCCGACGGCGGCCATGCCCACGTGCGCGAGCACGAGCGGCACCGGGTCGATCAGGACGAGCGTCACCAGCGTGATGCCGGCCGCGATCAGCACGGCGCCGCCGCGCAGCGCCGCCATGTTGCCGATCATGCCGCGGCCCTTGATCCAGGAGCCGGTGGACCAGCCGAGGGCGCCGATGGTGAGCACGATGCCGGCCGCGGTGACGCTCAGGCCGCGCTCGTACTTGAGCATGAGGGGGATGAGCACCTCGGCCGCCGTGTACGAGCCGAAGGCCAGCCCGCGCAGGAGGGGGCCGGTCGGCAGGCCGCGGGCGGCCCGCATCGAGCCGGGCAGCAGCAGCTTGGGCAGCGACACGGCCAGCAGGACGATGCCGGCGGCGAGCAGGGGCAGGCCGGCGAGCTTGAGCGCGCTGCCGTACTGGATGAGGGCGGCGGCGACGGCGGTCAGCGTGGCGTAGACGAGCTTGCGGCCGAGGCCCGGAGCCGGCTCGGCGACGCCGTCCTGGACGGCCCGGCCCGCGGTGCCGCGCCACAGCAGCAGCGCCGACGGGATGACGACCACCGTCACGCCGAGGAAGATCCACCGCCAGTCGAAGCTCTCCGCCACGAACCCGGCGATCGCCGGCCCGATCATGGACGGCACCACCCAGGCGGCCGAGAACGCGGCGAACACCCGGGGATGCATCGACGGCGGGTACGCCCTGGCGACCAGCACGTACAAGGCCACCTGCGTCAACCCGGTGCCGAGGCCCTGCACGAACCGTCCGGCGACGAACACCTCCATGGTCGGCGCGAGCCCGGCCAGCAGCAGCCCCGCCACGAACGTCGCCACCCCGGCGCCGATGGGCTGGAGCGGCCCCCGCACGTCGCTCCACCTGCCGCCCAGCACCGTCGCGATCACGCTGGCCGCCAGGGTGGCGCTGAAGGCCAGGTTGTACAGGGACATGCCGTCGAGCTCGCGGGCCACGACGGGCATGGCCGTGGCCACCGCCATGGCCTCGAACGCCTGCAGCGTGACCAGCGCCACCAGCCCGATGCTCAGCGCGCGGTACTGCGGCGAGATCACGCTCGCCGGGGTCTCCACGGGTCCTTCAACAGTCGTTGTCATACCCGGCAAACTATGGCGAAGACCCAGGTAGGCGCATCGGGCGCAGGGCCTAGGCAATTGGGCCTAAGGCCTTACCGGTTTCTTCGGCATGCGGGCCTCGATGCCGTCGAGCATCAGCTCCAGCCCGTACGCGAAGCGGTCCTCGCCGTCGCCGGCGGTCAGGTCGGCCACGTGCGCCTGGAGGTGCGGGAAGCGCTCGGCCGGCAGCGCCCGGTAGTAGGCGCTGATCTGCCCGACGAACGCCTGGAAGTACTCCTCCGGGCTGGACATCCCGGCCGCGCGCATCCGCGCCCGGTGCAGCGAGCCCTCGTAGGCGTCGCCGACGAGGTAGAGCGAGAGCCGGTCCATCGCCAGGGACGCCTCCGCCGGGGGCATGCCCGCCTCGACGAGCAGCCCGTAGGTGAACTCGCCGGCGCGCAGCGAGTTCTCCCCCGTCGGGATGTTCGCCAGCGCCGCCCTGGCCACGTCGGCGTGCTCGCGGAAGACGCGGTGGACCTCCAGGGAGTACTCCCGCAGCTGCTCCTTCCACCGGGCCGGGTCGGGCCGCTGCGGCAGGTGGATCTCGCTGAGCACCCGGTCGTAGATCAGCTCCAGCAGCTCCTCCTTGCCGGAGACGTGCGCGTACAGCGAGGCGGGGCCGGTGTCGAGCTCCTGGGCCACCCGTCTCATGCTGAGCGCGTCGAACCCCTCGTCGTCGAGGATGCGCAGCCCCGTCTCGACGATCAGCTCCTGGCTGAGCTGCCGCTTGGGCGGAGCGGGGCGGCGCGACTTGCGCCACGGGGGCGCCGGCACGTCACTGGGTTCCTTGGCTGCCATACGAACACTGTACTTGACACGAACGGTGTTCGTCACTAAAACAGTGTTCGTGAACGAACGCCGTTCGTTACCTAGAACACCGTTTTTCAGGAGATGTCATGACCGTTACCGCCTCAGGGGCGGCCACCGAGGTCCAGCCCTACCGCTGGCGCTTCGTCGCCCTCTTCGTGATCCTCGCCGCCGAGGTGATGGACCTGCTCGACGCGCTCGTCACCGCGATCGCCGCCCCCACCATCCAGAAGGAGCTGGGCGGCTCCGACAGCCTCGTGCAGTGGCTCAGCGCCAGTTACACCCTGGCCATGGCCGTCGGCCTCATCACCGGCGGGCGGCTCGGCGACCTGTTCGGCAAGAAGCGCATGTTCGTGATCGGCGCCGCCGGCTTCACCGTCTCCTCGCTGCTGTGCGGCATCGCCGTCAGCCCCGAGATGCTGATCGCCGGCCGCGCCGTGCAAGGGCTGTTCGGCGCCGTGATGCTGCCGCAAGGGCTGGGGCTGATCAGGGAGATGTTCCCGCCCGACGAGATGGGCAAGGCGTTCGGCATGTTCGGGCCCGTCATGACCATCTCCTCCGTCGGCGGCCCCGTGCTGGCCGGCTGGCTCGTGGACGCCAACCTGTTCGGCACCGGCTGGCGCATGATCTTCCTGATCAACCTGCCCATCGGCCTGGCCGCCGTCCTCGCCGCGCTGCGCTTCCTGCCCGAGTTCCGCCTGTCCAACGCCACCCGGCTCGACCTGCCCGGCGTCGCCCTCGTCTCCACCGCCGCGTTCCTGCTGATCTTCCCGCTCATCCAGGGCCGCGAAGCCGGCTGGCCCGCCTGGACGTTCGTGTCGATGGCCGCCTCCGTCGTCGTGTTCGCCCTCTTCGGCCGGTACGAGTCCCGCCGCGCCCGCTCCGGCCGCGACCCCCTCGTCACCCCCACCCTGTTCCGCAAGCGCTCCTTCGTCGGCGGCCTCGTCGCCGGCCTCGCCTTCTTCTCCGCCCTGACCGGCTTCGGCGTCGTCTTCAGCTTCTACACACAGGCCGGGCTCGGCTTCACCCCCCTCCAGGCCGGCCTGGCCGCGCTCCCGCAGGCCCTCGGCGGCGTCGCCGGCTTCGGCCTGGCCATGAGCGGCCTGCAGCAGAAGCTCGGCCGCGGCCTCATGCAGATCGGCACCGTCGTCATGGCCGCCGGCGCCGCCGTCCTCGCCCTCACCATCCACCTCGCCGGGCTCGACGTCGGCACCTGGCAGCTCGCCCCCGGCCTCGCCCTCGTCGGCATCGGCATGGGGCTCACCATGGCGCCGTTCTTCGACATCGTCCTCGCCGGCGTCGAACCGCACGAAACCGGCTCCGCCTCCGGCACCCTCACCGGCGTGCAGCAACTCGGCGGCGCCTTCGGCACCGCCGTCCTCGGCACCCTCTTCTTCAACCTGCTGGCCGACCAGTGGGAGTTCGGGGCGTCCATGGAGGTCACGGTCTGGGTCGAGGTCGGGCTGCTGCTGCTCACGTTCGCCCTGTCGTACCTGCTGCCCCGGCACGCCCGCCCGGACCAGCAGGCGCACGGCGCATGACCCCGCCCCGGCGGTTGCCACCCAGCCGCCGGCGGCGGGCCACACGCGAGCACGTCCCGCGCCCAGCGGGACACGCCCTGCACCCCGCACCCGGCGCCGCGCCTTGCCGCGCGGGGCGGGCGGTCAGCGGGCGAGGTGGCGTTCGGCCCACTGGGTGATGTCGCGGCGCTCGATCGCGGCCGCCATCAGGTCGGGGAACGCGTCGGGGGTGCACGCGAACGCCGGGACGCCCATCGCCGCCAGCGCCGCCGCGTTGTCGTGGTCGTAGAACGGGGCGCCCTCGTCCGACAGGGCGAGCAGCACGATCACCTGCACCCCGGCCTGCGTCATCGCCGCCACCCTGCGCAGCATCTCCTGCCTGATCCCGCCCTCGTACAGGTCGCTGACCAGCACGAAGATCGAGTTGGCCGGGCGGGTGACGAGCCCCTGGCAGTAGGCGACGGCGCGGTTGATGTCGGTGCCGCCGCCGAGCTGGGTGCCGAACAGCACCTCCACCGGGTCGTGCAGCTGGTCGGTGAGGTCCACCACCGCCGTGTCGAACACCACCAGCGACGTCCGCAACGACCGCATCGACGCCAGCACCGCCCCGAACACGCTCGAATACACCACCGACGCCGCCATCGACCCGCTCTGGTCGATGCACAGCACCACCTCCCGCTGCACCGACCGCTGCCGGCGCGCGTAGCCGACCAGCCGGGACGGGACCACCGTGTTCCTGTCGGGCAGGTAGTTCCTCAGGTTCGCCCTGATCGTGCGGTCCCAGTCGATGTCGGCCACCCGCTTCGGCCGGTGCGTCCTGGCCGAGCGGTCCAGCGCCCCCGACACGGCCGCCCTCGTCTTCTGCGCCAGCCTGCGCTCCAGCTCCTCCACCACCCGGCGCACCAGCGCCCTGGCCGACTCGCGGGCCTGGTCGGGCATGACCTTGTTGAGGGCGAGCAGGGTGCCGACCAGGTGCACGTCCGGCTCCACCGCCTCCAGCATCTCCGGCTCCAGGAGGAGCCTGGTGAGGTTCAGCTTCTCGATCGCGTCCTTCTGCATGACCTGGACGACCGTGGACGGGAAGTACGTCCGGATGTCGCCCAGCCACCTGGCCACGCGCGGCGCCGACGCCCCCAGCCCGCCCTGCCTGCGGTCCCCGCCCCCGCCGCCTTCACCTCCCTGGTCGTAGACGGCGGCCAGGGCCGCGTCCATGCGCGCGTCCACACCCTCGAGCCCGACACCGGTGCCGTCGGCCGGCCCGCCGCCGAGCACGAGCCGCCACCGCCGCATCCGCTCATCAGCCACACTCATCGCCCGGCCCTCCGCAGCCGCCCGCCACGCTCATCGCCCCGCCCTCCGCAGCCGCCCGCCGCACTCATCGCCCCGTCGTCCCTTCGCGCACGCTGGTCTTCCCGAGGATCGACAGGACGGTGGCGACGGCGGGCGCCGCGCGGCGCTCGTCCACGGCCTGCTCCCCCGCCTCCTCGTCGCGGTCCGCCGCGCGCAGGCGCTCGCCGATGGCCCGGCGTTCCGGTGCCGCGAAGCCGCCGAACGTGCGGCGCAGCAGCGGCAGCACGTCCGTGAACTGCTCGCCCGACAGCCCCGTCAGCCAGCCGTCCACCAGCCCCAGCAGGCGCGGGTCGTGCACCAGCAGCAGCCCGCCGCCCGCCAGGAACCCCTCCACCCACGCCGCCACCCGGGCGGGCGCCTGCCCCCAGGACATGGCCCTGGACATGCGGTCGCCGGCGTCGTCCAGCTCGCCGGAGTCCAGCAGGATCCTGGTGAGGCGGCCCTCGATGAGCCCGTGCAGGTCCTGCCGGTCGCTGATGCCCCGCAACGTGCCCAGCCACCGCCCCCTCGGCCCCGCGCCGTTGCCGCCCGCCTCAGGGGCGTCGGACAGGAGGGCGACGGCCGAGTGCACCGCGTCCACGTGCTTGAGCAGGTTCGCCGCCGCCTCGTCGTCCAGGCTCGTCACCGCCACCGGCAGCCCGACGCAGATGCGCTCCAGCATCGAGCGCACGATCACCGCCAGCCCCTCCGCCGGCGTGCCGCGCACGTCGCCGTAGCGGTGGGCGCGCACCATCGCGGGCAGCGCCGCCATCAGGCTGGTGACGTCGGTGTCGAGCGCCGCCTTGGCCGACAGCGCCGCCAGCACGGCGGGCAGCGCGCCCGTCAGATCCGCGAGCAGGCACCTCTCCACCAGCGACGCCAGGTCGGCCAGCGCCGCCGACGGCTCCTCCGCCAGGTCCCTGGCCTGCTGCGCCGCCGCCGCGGCCACGGTGGTGCCGAGGGCGGCGTGCTCGATGAGCGCGAGGTCGTGCTCGGGGCGCCACCGTAACGTCCACGTCTCCCTGAACGTGCCCTTGCCGCGCGCCTGCCCCGGCGTGCCCCAGCCGACCTCGAGCAGCCCCAGCCGGTGCAGCAGGTGGCTGCGGTCGAGGTCGAGCGGCTTGCGCAGGTCGAGGTCGATCTCCCGGTCGAGCGCCTCCGGCTTGAGCTTGAGCCGCCGCTGCTGCTCGCGCAGGTCCCGCTGCAACGGCACCATCGGGGTGCCGTCGGAGACGTGGCCGAGCCGGTCGCCGACGACCATGCGCCGCTGGATCAGCTCCACCGCCAGATCGTCGCCCTCGCACAGCACGGCCCTGGTCGCCTCGGTGACCTCGCCGAGCCCGGCCAGCGGCCTGCCGCGCAGGGTGGCCAGGCCGTGCGCGAGGCGTACGGACTCGATGACGTGCGCCGACGACACCGCCAGCCCCTCGTCCCGCAGCACCCCGGCAGCCTGCGCCAGCCACCGCTCCACCGGCCGGTCCGGCGCCTCGAACAGGTGGTGGTACCAGCCCGGCGAGGTGATGCCCGCGCCGTAGCCGCTCCACGAGGCCAGCCGCCCGTACGTCCACGGCACCCACGTCAGCTCCGCCTTCACCTTCGGCAGGCCGCGCAGGACGGCGTTGTCGGCCGCCACGGACGGCAGCGGGCCGCTCAGCGCGGGCACGTGCCAGGCGCCGCAGATCACCGCGATCCGCTCGAAGCCCTGCTTGAGGGCCGCGCGGAGGGTCTTGCGCATGTACGCCTCGCGCCGGGCCTCCCGCTCGTCCGGCACATATCCCTCACGCACGGCGGCCATGGCCTCCGCGATCACCTCGAACGGCGTGTCGCCGCCCCGGTGCTCGACGACGTCCTCCCACCAGCGCTCCGGGTCGTCGTACCCGGCCGCCGCGGCCAGCGCCCCGATGGGGTCCACCCGCACCAGGGAGGGCGCCGCCTCGTCGCCCGGAGAGCTCTCGTCCTGGTCACCGGCAGGGGATTCGGCGTCGCCGGCCAGGGTGTGGGCGGCGGGCAGGTCGCAGAAGCGGACCGGGATGCCGGCCGCCGTGCCGTACATGACGGCCTGCCATTCGGGTGAGAACACGGCGAACGGCCAGAAGGCGGCTCGCGACGGCTCGCCCGGCACGTGGGCGAGCAGCGCGACCGGCGGCTCCAGGCCGGGTGCGAGCGGGATCAGGGCGTCGGCCTCGGGCGGGCCCTCGATGAGGATCGCGTCGGGACGCAGCCGTTCGAGCTCCCGCCGCACGGCCCGCGCGGAGCCCGGCCCGTGATGCCGCACCCCCAGGATCGACACGCCGCCGCTCACCGGACCTCCTCCGCCGGAACGCCGCCCGCACGGCCACCATCACGCACCGGAACGCCGCCCGCACGGCCACCATCACGCACCGGAACGCCGCTCGCACGGCCATCGCCACGCGCCGGAACGCCGCCCGCAGGACCGCCCTCACGCGCCGGAACGCCGCCCGCGCGGCCGCCATCGCGCGCCGGAAGGCCGCTCGTCCGGTCGCCGCGGGGAGCGGGGGCGGCGTTCATGAGACCTCGCGGCAGGCGCGGTAGAAGTCGCGCCAGTCGGATCGCTCGCGGACCACCGTCTCCAGGTACTCGCGCCACACCACCCGATCCGACACCGGCTCCTGCACGACCGCGCCGACGATCCCGGCCGCCACGTCGGACGGGCGGAGCACCCCGTCGCCGAAGTGGGCGGCCAGGGCGATGCCGTTGGTGAGGACCGAGATGGCCTCGGCCGTGGACAGGGTGCCGCTGGGCGACTTGACCTTGGTGCGGCCGTCCTCGGTGACGCCCGCGCGCAGCTCCCTGAACACCGTCACCACCCGCCGGATCTCCGCCAGCCCCGTCGTCGTCTCCGGCAGCTCCAGGGAGCGGCCGAGCTGGGCGACGCGGCGCGCGACGATGTCGACCTCCTCCTCGGCGGTGGCGGGGACGGGCAGCACGACGGTGTTGAAGCGGCGGCGCAGCGCGCTGGACAGCTCGTTGACGCCCCGGTCGCGGTCGTTGGCGGTGGCGATCACGTTGAAGCCGCGCTGCGCCTGGACCTCGCGGTTGAGCTCGGGGATCGGCAGCGTCTTCTCCGACAGGACGGTGATCAGCGCGTCCTGGACGTCGGACGGCATGCGGGTCAGCTCCTCGACGCGGGCCACCCGGCCCTCGGCCATCGCGCGCATGACCGGCGACGGGGTCAGCGCCTCGAACGACGGGCCCTCGGCCAGGAGCCTGGCGTAGTTCCAGCCGTACCGGACGGCCTCCTCGGCGGTGCCGGCGGTGCCCTGCACGAGGAGCGTCGAGTCGCCGCTGATCGCGGCGGCCAGGTGCTCCGACAGCCACGTCTTCGCGGTGCCGGGCACGCCGAGCAGCAGCAGCGCCCGGTCGGTGGCCAGCGTGGCCACGGCGACCTCGACGATGCGGCGCGCGCCCACGTACTTGGGGGTGATGCGCTCGCCGTCGCCCAGGATGTAGGTGGTCACCGCCCACGGCGACAGCTTCCAGCCCGGCGGCCTCGGCCGGTCGTCGTCCTTGGCGAGGACGGCCAGCTCCTCGGCGTACTGGTCTTCCGCGTGCGGGCGCAGAACGGTCATCGGGCAAGCTCCTTGTACATGTCAGCACGGAAACGCAGCAGGGCGGCGACCTGCTGGACGGGCTCGGCGGGCGAGTAGTCTTCGGCCAGCTCGAACAGGGCCGGGTCGATGTGCTCGCCCGCCAGCTTGACCAGCTCGCCGAGGTTCCACGGCTGCGTGGTGTGCACCTTCACGATCTTGTTGAGCACGGCCGTCGCCAGGCCCTCACGCCAGAGGGACGACACGCCGCCGAGCACCATGATCAACTGGCTGTCGAGGTCATGGCCACGGACGAACCGGGCGGCCAGCTCCTGCTGCTCCTCCGGCGGGAGGGCTTCGAGCAGGTCGGCGATCGGGTCCCAGCCGAACATCGCCCGCGCCCACTCCGGGTCCTTCTGCAGCACCGCGGCCCGGACCCAGGCCGCCTTCACCTCGGCGTCCCAGTCGGGGATCTTCATCGCCAGCAGCTCGTCCGGCGATCTCCCCCACACGGACAGGGGCGCGCGGGCGATGATCTGCTGCAACCACCAGGCGCGCTCGCCGATGCCGCGGGGCGGCTTCGGGCGGACGCCGTCGCGTTCCATCTCCTTGTCGCACGCCGCCGGGGCCTCGACGGCGATCACGTCACCACTGATCGTCACGCAGGCGCGCACCCGCTCGGCCATGCGGCGGGACAGGCGGGAGGCGGGCAGGCGGGTGAGGAGGTTCGCGGCGGCCTGGCGGACCTCCCTGCGGCGGTCGTCCAGCGCCTGCTCCAGGAACGGCTCGTCCTCCATGCTCAGCCCGTCGGCCAGCACCTCCACGAACCCCGCCCGGTCGTCCGGCGTCTCGCGCTCCCACGTGCCCTCCAGCAGCCGCCGCGCCTGACCCGGGTCGGCCGCCCTGAGCGCGCTCAGGTGAGCGCGCCGGTCGGCGGCGCCGCCCAGCTCCCACGTCTCGCCCGTGGGCTCCTCCAGCAGGTACGCCCACGCGGGGTTGAGCCCCGCCAGCCAGCGGCCCCGCTGCCCGGCCAGCACCCCCAGATGCACCCTGATCGAACGGTCACGGCGACCGCGCTCCAGCAGCTCCGGCAGCACGTACGGGGGCACCCTGCGGCCGGTGGCCGCGGCGGCGGCCAGCCATTCGGGGATCAGCCTCTCGTGCTCACCGCCGAGCAACCGGCCCAGCCGCTCGGCCGCCCGCCTGCCAACCGCCTCCCGCTCCTCACGGGGCGCCGCCTCCCTGCCGCTCCCGCCGGAGTCGTCAGCACTGGTGGCGCTTCCGGGATCGATGGCGTCGCTGCTGCTGATCGGATCGCTGGGGCCGTTGTCCTCGGCGCTGGTGTCGTGGTCGGCGCCGGTGTCGTGGTCGGCGCCGGTGTCGTGGTCGGCGCCGCCGCTATTGGCGGCGCTGGCGTTGGCGCTGTCGCGGGGGGTTTCCGCGCGGCGGCCCGCGCGGCGGCGGGCCACCTCGACGGCCGCCGCTTCGAGCAGGTCGCCGCCAGGGTAGGGCCTGCGGTCGGTGCCCACGAGGGCCGTGGAGGTCAGCTCGTCCCAGCCAGTCACAGGATCACCGCCGTCTCGTCGTCCCAGGCCGTCAGGGGGCGCAGGCCCTGCGGTGTCCACTCGGCCGCGACCGTCACCGGGTGCCCGCCGGAGACGGCGATCAGCCGCCAGGGGTCGTGCGCCCGAGGGTGGAGGGGCAGGCCGCCGAGCGACGTCCGCCCCGGAACCACGCCCGTGAGGACCAGCGGCCAGGACTCCGTCCACGGGTCCTCGGCCAGCGCTCCCGCCACCTCGTCGAGCGCCTCGTCGGGCGACTTCCCCGGCGGCACGCCGGCCGAGGCGACGGTATCGTGGCGGGCGGCCACCAGGGCGCGGAGGGGGGCGGCGCCCGGGTAGTAGGTGAGGTCGGCGTCGATGGTCGTGCCCGTGACCAGGGAGGCGTCCAGTGGCTGGCCCTGCGGGGCGAACGACAGGACCAGGGCGGGCCGCCCGGTGCGGCGGCCCCGCAGCCAGACGCGGCGGGCCGTCAGGCGGTCCTGTACCTCGTCGCGCCTGCCCAGGACGTCCCAGTGGTCGCGCACCGGAGGGCCGGCCAGGACCTCTTCCCTCGTGACGGGGAAGCCGACGCGGATCAGGACGGTCTGGGCCAGCGCGTCAGGCAGGGCGGCCCGGCGGCGGTAGGCGATGGCGAGCAGGTTGACCAGGGCGTACTCCTCCAGGAGCCGGCCCGGCCAGCCCTCCTCGGCGCGCACCCTGGCCAGCCGGGACACCAGGCCCGCCACGCCGGGCGCCTGCGCGTCGATGAGCCGCTTGGCCAGCCCGTCCCAGTCGTGCTCCTGCGCGCCCGCCAAGCCCTGCCGCACCTGGTCGGCCAGCCACCGCTCCAGCTCGGCCAGCCCAGCGGCGACCCGCTGGTGCCGCACGGACTCGGCCCGCCCACCGAGACTCGTACCGGTGGCGAGGGCAGGGGCCGCGCCCGGGCTGGAGCCCACGGCTCCGGGCGCGGAGTCAAGGTGCGTGCCACCTACACCGACGCCAGAACCAGCGCCGCCGGCGGTGGCGGCGGCGGCCTCCGCACGTGCCGGGCCCGAACGGGCGGCATCCAGACGGGCGGCCTCGATGCGGGCGGCCGACTTGGCGGCGCGTTCGGCGCGGTCGTCCAGCCATTCCGTCACCCACTGCGGTGCCGCCGGTTGCTCGGGCACCCCGTCGGCCGACCACAGGAGCAGCAGCCCCAGCGCGTGCTTGCAGGGGAACTTCCTGCTCGGGCAGCTGCACCGGTATGCGGGCTCGGTGAGGTCGACGGCGGCGAGGTACGGCTTGGCGCCGCTGCCCTTGCACTCGCCGTACAGCACCGTGCCCGTCGTGCCGCGCAGCGCCCACTTGCCGGCAGTCGCCACCCCTTGGGCCGCCTTCTGGGACGAGGCGTCGGGGGCGAGGGCGAGCACCTGGTCGCGGCTCCACCGTTCAGTCACCCGCCGCAGACTAGCCAGTCCGACCGACAGTTCAGAAGCGGCCCGGGATCATGCCGTGAACGGACCCGTAGACTCTGTCCCGTGGAGTTGCGGATCTATCCGGACGGCCCGTCCGTCGAGGTGCCCGACGAGGCGGCGGCCCTGAAGAGCGGCCTCGACGGCCAGCTCGTCCTCGACGGCAGCCGGTTCCTGCGCAGGGACGTCACGGGCGCCCCCGTCGCGTTCGTCGAGCGCCCGCCCGTCGCCGAGGCTCTCGACCTGCTCCCCCATCCCGAGGGCGGCTGGTTCAGGGAGACCTACCGGTCGCCGGTGACGTTCACGCCGGACGGCTACCCCGGCCCGAGGGCCAGCGTCACCGCCATCTACTTCCTGCTGCGTCCGGGTGAGGAGTCGGTGCCGCACGTGGTCAGGTCGGCGGAGATCTGGCTGTGGCATCGTGGCGGGCCGCTCGACCTGAGGATCGGGGACGAGACGGTGGTCCTCGGCCCCGACGTCGAGCGGGGGCAGGTGCCGCAGGCGGTCGTGCCGGGCGGCGTGTGGCAGTCGGCGCGCCCGGCGGGCGACACGGAGGTGCTGGTGAGCTGCCTGGTCTCGCCGGGCTTCGACTTCGCGGACTTCGACGCCTAGGGTCCGGCCCGTGCCGACCTCGCCCGAACCCTGCTCGACGTGGCCGCGGTGGGCGGGCGAGTCCTGCGAGCGCCGCCGCCCGCCCCCTCAGGTCAGCCCTGCACGGTGGGGCGGATGACGATCTCGCCGATCTCCACGTCCTCGGGCTGCTCGATGGCGAACGCGATCGCCCGCGCCACCGCCTCCGGCGCGATGGCGAGCCGTTCCATGTCCTGCCGCACCTGCTCGCGCACCTCGGCGTTGTCGATCCAGTCCGCGAGCTCCGTACGGACGTAACCGGGCGACACGGCGGTGGTGCGGAGGACGCCGTCGGTCGACTCCTGCCGGAGCCCTTCGAGCAACGTGCGCACGGCGTTCTTGGTGGCGGCGTAGACGGCCTGGGTGGGGACGATCTTCAGCCCGGACGTGGACACGGTGGTCACGAGGTGGCCGTGGCCCTGGCGGCGGAAGACGGGCAGGGCGGCGGCGATGCCGTGCAGGACGCCCACGAGGTTGACGTCGATCATCTGGGTCCAGCCGGCCACGTCGAGGTCGGCGACGGGGCCGGTCCTGGCGATGCCGGCGTTGCCCACCAGCACGTCGAGCCGCCCGTACTCGCTGACCGCCAGGTCGACGAGCCGTTCGAGGCCCTCGCGGCGGGTGACGTCGGTGGCGCGGGTGACGGCGCGCCCGCCGGCGGCGCGGAGGTCGGCGGCGAGCCGGTCGAGGCGGTCGGTGCGCCGCGCGCCGAGGACGACGGCGGCGCCGCGCGAGGCGAGCAGGCGCGCGGTGGCCTCGCCGATGCCGCTGCTGGCGCCGGTGATGGCGACGACCTGGTCAGTGATGGCAGGCATGTTCTTGAGCCCCCGATAGAGTGGACACGTGTCCGTTTAAGGATCTCGAAGCGGACACGTGTCCGCTTCACCAGCTCCCATCGTACCGGACACATGTCCGCTTAGCCAACCCGTGAGGACCGATGAACCGACCCCGCCGCGCCGACGCCGCCGACAACCGCGAGCGCATCCTGGAGGCCGCACGGGCGGTCGTCGCGACCGCGGACGAGGTGCGGCTGAACGAGATCGCCAAGCGGGCGGGCGTCGGCCAGGGCACCCTCTACCGCCACTTCCCCACCCGCGAGCACCTGCTCGCCGAGGTCTACCGGCAGGACGTGGACGAGCTCGTGGCGACCGCCCCGCACCTGCTCGCCGAGCACGACCCGGTCACCGCCCTGACCCGCTGGCTCGACCGGCTGGTCGAGTACGCGCGGATCAAGCACGGCGTGTTCGCCGCCGTCGAGGCGGGGGTCAGGAAGGACCTGTCGGCGCACAGTCTCGGCCCGATCGGGGACGCGCTGACCACGCTGCTCGACGCGGGCAGGGCCGCTGGCACGGTGCGTCCCGACGTGGACGCCCGCGACCTCATCCTCCTCGTCGGCTACCTGACCCGGCTGGAGCAGGACGAGTGGGACACCCGGGCCCGGCACCTCATCCGGATCATCCTGGAGGGCGTGCGCAGCCGCGGCTGAAGGCGGGTTTACCGCCGGCTCGCCGGGTGCAGTGGGCAGGGGCATGGAGACGTACTGATATTTCCGACCGGTAACGTCCTCATCGTCCCCCGCCGTCCGTACGAGGAGAGTTCGCATGATCCGCAAGGCCGTGATCCCGGTGGCCGGGCTGGGCACCCGGCTGCTGCCCCTGACGAAGGCGCTGCCGAAGGAGATGCTGCCGATCGGCGACAAGCCGGTCATCGAGCACACGATCCGGGAGCTGGTGGACTCCGGCATCGACGACATCACGATCGTGACCTCGGCCCGCAAGGACCTCGTCCAGCGCCATTTCGCCCCTGACGCGGACCTGGAGCGGGAGCTGCGCGCGGCCGGCAAGGACGACCTGGCCGGCGCGGTGGCGGAGCTGTCGTCGCTGGCCCACATCACGTACCTGTACCAGCGCGGCCCGTACGGCAACGGCACGCCGATCCTGAACGCCGCGCGGGTGATCGGCGACGAGCCGTTCATGGTGTTGTGGGCCGACGACGTGTTCGTGGCGGAGGTGCCGCGCGCGCAGCAGCTCAAGGCCGCTTACGAGGCGACGGGCGCGCCGGTGCTGGCCCTGATGCCGATGGCGGTGGAGGACGCCTCCCGCTACGGCGTGCCGATCGTCGAGGAGGACCTCGGCGGGGGCCGCCTGCGCATCTCGGGGCTGGTGGAGAAGCCGCGCCCGGAGGAGGCCCCTTCGCGGTACGCCGCGATCGGCGGGTACGTCGTCACCCCGGGGGTCGTCGCCGAGCTGGAGGAGGCCACGCGCCGCTGGCACGAGCACCCCGAGGGCGAGATCTACCTGACCGACGCCCTGCACCGCCACGCCGCGGGCAACCCGGTGTACGGGCAGGTCATCGACGGCACCTGGTGGGACACCGGCTCGCCGCTCAACTACCTGCGGGCGCAGTTCGCCGCGGCGCTGGCCGATCCGGTGTACGGGCCGGAGCTGCGCAAACTGGCCCGGGAGAGCTAGCGTCTACGAAAGAACTTACGAGGAGGGCAGCGGTGAGCCGACAAATCGTTTCCATCGTGGGCGGCAAGGACACGACGGCCGCGAGCACGTACGAATCGATCAATCCCGCCCGCACGGGCGAGGTCGTGGCGCGGGTCGGCCTGGCGGACGCGGAGACGTTCGCGGCGGCCTGCCGCACCGCGAGGGACGCGCAGCGCGAGTGGGCGAAGGTGCCGGCGCCGGTGCGCGGCCGGGTGATCGCCTCCATTGGGCGGCTGGTGGAGGCCAACACCGAGCGGCTGGCCCGGCTGGTGACCGAGGAGATCGGCAAGCCGTACGCGGAGGCGCTGGGCGAGGTCAGGGAGATCGTGGACACCTGCGACTTCTTCCTCGGCGAGGGCCGCCGGCTGTACGGGCAGACGGTCCCGTCGGAGATGCCGGACAAGAACCTGTTCACCTTCCGCAACCCGGTCGGGGTGGCGGCGGTGGTGACGGCGGGCAACTTCCCGGTGGCGGTCCCGTCGTGGTATCTCGTGCCGGCGCTGCTGTGCGGCAACGCGGTGGTGTGGAAGCCCGCCGAGTACGCCGCCGCCTCCGCGCACGCCCTGTTCCGGCTGCTCACGGCGGCGGGCCTGCCCGACGGCGTGCTGAACGTGGTCTTCGCCGGCGGCGCCGACACCTTCGGCGGGCTGGAGCGGGCGCTCGACGAGGGCACGGTGCAGAAGGTGGGCTTCACCGGCTCCAGCGAGGTCGGCAGGAAGATCGGCGAGCTGACGGGGCGGCACCTGCAGTCGGCGTGCCTGGAGCTGGGCGGCAAGAACCCGATGGTGATCATGCCGGACGCGGAGCTCGACCTGGCCGTCGAGGGCGCGCTGTTCTCCGGTTTCGGCACCGCCGGGCAGCGCTGCACCAGCCTGGGCACGGTGATCGTGCACGAGAGCGTGCACGACGCGTTCGTGGAGCGGTTCGCGCGGGCGGTGGGCGCGGCCAGGATCGGCGACCCGGCGGAGGACGTGCTGGCGGGGCCGCTGCTCGACCGGAAGTTCGCCGACCGGTACGAGGAGTACCTGACCTGGATCGAGCCGCACCACAAGGTCGTCACCGGAGCCACCGGCCGCATCACGAAGGACAACCCGCGCGGCGGCTTCGACGGCGGCGAGGGGCTCTACTACCACCCGGTCGTGGTCGACGGCGTGCGGCCGGGCGACCGGCTGTTCATGGAGGAGACGTTCGGCCCGATCGTGGGCGTGACCTCGTTCTCCACCATGGACGAGGCGCTCGACCTGGCCAACCTGCCCGGTTACGGCCTGTCGAGCTCGATCTACACCACGAACCCGCAGCACGCCTTCCGCTTCCGCGAGGGCATCTCGGCCGGCATGGTCAGCGTCAACAACTCCACCTCGGGGGCGGAGGCGCACCTGCCGTTCGGCGGCAACGGCAAGTCGGGCAACGGCAGCCGCCAGTCGGGCATGTGGGTGCTCGACCAGTTCACCCGCTGGCAGGCGATGAACTGGGACCACTCGGGGCGCCTGCAGAAGGCGCAGATGGACGTGGCGGACATCGTCCCCGACCTGGACTTCCGCCTGGCATGAGCAAGGGCCCCCGCGCGGCGGGGGCCCCTGTTCGAAGAGGTCAGACCTGGCCGGCCTTCTCCAGGGCGGCGCAGCAGGTGTTCACCAGCAGGCGGGTGACCACGTACGGGTCGACGTTGGCGTTCGGGCGGCGGTCCTCGATGTAGCCCTTCTTGTCCACCTCGACCTGCCACGGGATGCGCACGGAGGCGCCGCGGTTGGAGACGCCGTAGCTGTACTTGTTCCACGGGGCGGTCTCGTGGTGGCCGGTCAGGCGCAGCTCGATGTCGGCGCCGTACTGGGAGACGTGCTCCATCGGCTTGTCACCCTCGCCGAGCGCCTCGCAGGCGGTGATGATGGCCTCGTAGCTCTCGCGCATGGCCTTGGTGGAGAAGTTGGTGTGCGCGCCGGCGCCGTTCCAGTCGCCGCGGGCGGGCTTGGGGTCGAGGGTGGCCTCGACGCCGTACTCCTCGGCCGTCCGGTAGAGCAGGTAGCGGGCGACCCACATGTGGTCGGAGACCTCGAGCGGGCCCGCCGGGCCGATCTGGAACTCCCACTGGCCGGGCATGACCTCGGCGTTGATGCCGGAGATCTTCAGGCCGGCGGCGAGGCAGCGGTCGAGGTGCAGCTCGACGATCTCGCGGCCGAACACGGCCTCGGCGCCGACGCCGCAGTAGTAGTGGCCCTGCGGGGCGGGGAAGCCGCCCTCGGGGAAGCCGAGCGGGCGGCTGCCCTTGAAGAAGGTGTACTCCTGCTCGATGCCGAACCAGGACTCGTGGGCGGCGTACTGCTCGGCGACCGGGCGGAGCAGCGCGCGGGTGTTGCTGGCGTGCGGCTCGCCGTTGATCTCCTCGACCTCGCACAGGACCAGCTTGTTGTCGCCGCCGCGGATCGGGTCGGGGCAGACGAACACGGGGCGGAGCACGCGGTCCGACGAGTGACCCTCGGCCTGGTTGGTGCTCGAACCGTCGAAGCCCCAGACCGGAGGCTCGGCACCGTCGGCAAGGATCTTCGTCTTCGAGCGCATCAGAGCGGTGGGCTCGGTGCCGTCGATCCAGATGTACTCAGCCTTGTAGCTCACGGCGGTCCTTTCGGGGTTTTTCTCAGCCACGCCGAGTCTTACGGATGCCCGTTTCCCGCTTTTTGCCCGAATGTGAACGCCGTGTTAATCGGGACGCCTCTGGTAACTCAAGGGGCGAACCCCGCCAGCTCGGGCACCGTGACACCGTCGAGGATCGAGCGGGCCAGCGCGTCCCCCGTGTACGGCGCCATGGTGAGCCCCGCCGCCCCGAACCCCGTCACCACGTGCAGCCCGTCCTCCCCCGGCAGCGGCCCGGCGATCGGCGCCTGCTCCGACGGCAGCGGGCGCAGCCCGACCCGCGTCTCGATCAGCGTGGCGTCGGCCAGCCCCGGCGCGATCCGCAGCGCGTCGGACAGGACCTGCCACTGCCCTTGCGCCGTCACCCGCGCGTCGAACCCGCTGCCCGTCTCCCTCGTCGCCCCCACCGCCACCCGCGAGTCGTCGAAGGCCACCATGTAGTGGTGCGACAGCGGATGCACCGACGGCCACCGGCTGGTGTCGACGCCGTCGAGGCGCAGGTGCGAGATCTGGCCGCGCTGCGGCTCGACCGCCAGGCGCAGGCCGCGCGGCTCCAGCAGCTCGTTGGCCCAGGCGCCGCAGGCCGCCAGCACCGCGTCGCCCTCCAGCACCTCGGAGCCGACCTCGACGCGGGGCGGGCCCTGCGGGCGCAGCCTGGCCTGCCCGTGCACCTGCCGGGCGCCGTACCTGGCGGCGCCCTGGAGCAGCGCGTCACGCATGGTGCGCCCGTCCACCCGGCCGCCGCCGGAGATGAGCACGCCCTCCAGCGTGGGCGCGAGCACGGGGAACAGGGCGCGCACGTCGTCGTTGCCGATGCGCCGCACCTCGCCGATGATCGAGGCGGCGATCGTCCCGGCGTCGCGGGCGCGCGCCTCGACGCGGGCCTGCGCCTCGTCCAGCCGGGCCGGGTCCTCGTGCACGAGCAGCTCGCCGTTGCGGCGGTAGTCGGTACGCTCCACGCCCGCCTCCGCCAGCAGCCCGATGACCTCGGGATAGTAGGCGGCGCCCGTCGCGTACAGGTCGTAGAAGGGCCCCTCCACGGCGGAGGCCCACGGGGCGATGATGCCGGCGCTGGCCGCCGTGGCCTGCCCGGCCGCCCCCGAGTCGACGACCGTGACGGCCGCGCCCCTGCGGGCCAGCGCGAAGGCGGCGCTCGCGCCCGCGATCCCGGCGCCGATGACGATCACATGCATGATCCCCTTCCTACCGCATCGGGCATGGGCCCCGGCCTACCGGGTAGCACCAGCGGAAACACGCGTTCACAGTCGACTCCCCTCACGACGGCCGGCACACATGGAGCTCTGAGTGCACGTTTCCGCCGCGGTGTGGTGGCTGACGATCCTGGGGATCGTCGGGCTGCTGCTGTTCGACTTCGTCTTCCACGTCCGCAAGGCGCACATCCCCACGTTGCGCGAGGCGTCGCTCTGGTCGGCCCTGTACGTGGGCGTCGCCCTGCTGTTCGGCGCCGGCGTGTGGCTCTTCGGCGGCTCCGAGCCCGGGGCGGAGTACTTCGCCGGTTACGTGACGGAGAAGGCGCTGTCGGTCGACAACCTGTTCGTCTTCCTCGTGATCATGTCGAGCTTCAAGGTGCCGCGCGCCGACCAGCAGAAGGCGCTGCTGTTCGGCATCGTCTTCTCGCTGCTCGCGCGGAGCGGGTTCATCCTGGTGGGGGCGGCGCTGATCAACATGTTCGCGTGGGTGTTCTACGCGTTCGGCCTGATCCTGCTGCTCACGGCGGGCAACCTGCTCAAGCCGGAGAGCGAGGAGGGCCACTCCCCCGACAACCTCATGGTGCGGGCGGCGCGGCGGCTGCTGCGGACCAGTGACACCTACGACGGCGACAAGCTCTTCACGGTGCAGGACGGCCGGCGGGTCATGACGCCGATGCTGCTCGTCATGATCGCCATCGGCGGCACCGACATCCTGTTCGCGCTCGACTCGATCCCGGCCATCTTCGGCCTCACCCAGAACGTCTACCTCGTCTTCACCGCGACCGCGTTCTCCCTGCTGGGGCTGCGGCAGCTCTACTTCCTCATCGACGGGCTGCTCGACCGGCTGATCTACCTGACCTACGGCCTGGCCGTCATCCTCGCGTTCATCGGCGTGAAGCTGATCCTGCACGCGCTGCACGAGAACAACGTGCCGTTCATCAACGACGGCGAGCCGGTGCCGGTGGTGGAGATCAGCACGGGCCTGTCCCTGTCGGTGATCATCGGCGTGCTGGCGGTCACGGTGCTGGCCTCGCTGGCCAGCCCCAAGGGACGGGCGCAGAACACGGTGTCCAGGGCTCGCCGGTACGCCCAGGAGTACCTGGACGTCGAGCACGACCCGGAGCTGCGCGCGGAGCTGTTCGCCAAGCTCCTCGCCGAGGAGGAGCAGCTGCGGCGGCTGCCGGAGAAGTACCGGCGGCGGATCAGGGAGCAGGACAAGCTGACGGCGCTGCTGCGGCGCGCCCACGAGGAACACGAGGAACACGAACGCGGGTGAGCACCCGGTGGAGACGGACGAGCGGGCCGGGGCGTCCGCTGGAACGCCCCGGCCCGCACGCTGTCCCCCTCGGACGGGTCACGTACGACGGGTCAGGTACGACGGGTCAGCTACGCCGGTCGATGCCGTTGTTGCCGTCGTAGCCGAGCAGCCGCATGGCCGTGTCCGGGTCCATCGCCGCGGCCAGGAGCTGGGCCCGGGCGTGGGCCTGGTCGCGTTCCCGCTCCGCCTTGGCCTGCGCCGCACGGATGCCCTTGATCGCGACGAACGCCAGCCCCGCGCCCACGATCCCCGCGACGACCACGACGAACAGCAGGAGCAGCAGCAGCCCGGGCGAGGCCACGCCGGACACGGCCGCCCCGGAGCCGTTCCCGCCCGCCAGCGTGCCCGTCACGGCGAGCGCCGCGATGACGGACAGCGCCACGAGCCCGAGCAGGCTGGCGACGACCAGCCAGACCCGGCCCGCGATCCGCCGCTTCCCCGCGCTCTGCGGCGCCGGGGCGGCGGTGGGCTCGCCGACCACGACGGGCACCACCGGCTGCGGCGCCGCCGCCGGTTGCGGGGTGGCCGCCCAGGGCACGAACTCGGGCCGGTCGGACTGCTCGGCGGGCAAGCCCGCCAGGGTGTCCTGCGCGGGCGGGCCCACGGGTGGTCCCACCGGCGGTCCTACTGGCGGTCCCACTGGCGGCACCATGGGCAGGGCCGTGCCCGGGGGCGGTGGTGGCGCCTGGATCACCGGGGCGGCGCCGGGCGGCGCCAGGTAGGCGCTCTGACCGGCCGGTGCCGCGCTCACGCTGGCCGCCACCGGCTCCTGGATCCCCGGCAGCTCGCGCTCGATGTGGCTGTGCTCCTTGTGCGCCCTGACCGCGTCCCGGTGGTAGTCCTCCAGCTCCTGGTACAGCTCGTCGGAGGCGTAGACGCTGCCGTCGAGCAGCGGCCCCGGCTCGCGGCGGATGATGGCGACCACGTCGTCGCCGTTGAGCGTCTTGTGCGTCTCCAGCGCGTGCGCCAGGCAGAGCACCTCCCTGCGGTGCTCCTGGAGCAGCTGCTCGGTCTTCTCCAGCAGCCGCACGAGGTTGAACTCGATGCGCTCGCCGAGCACGTCGGGCGTCAGGTCGGGCTGGTTGCGGCTCGGCTCCCTGTCGGTGATGCCGATGCCGCCGCCACCGCCCGGGGCCTTGCGGACGGCCTTGCCGCCCATGATCTCCAGCTCCTGGAGCGCGGGCAGCGAGGTGACGCCCGAGCCCATGCCCCAGTACGACTCCATCATCGCGGTCAGGTACGTCGCGGAGTACAGGTCGCCGGAGACGCCCGAGGAGTTGTCCTCGCCGAAGAACATGCGCTCGCCCGCCAGCGAGGCGAGGGAGACCATGATGTCGGCCTCGTGCTCGGACTTCCATCGGGTGAACTGGTCCTCGGGCTTGATCGAGGCGACCATGCCCAGGTAGTCGGCGCCCTTCTCGATGGTGGCGATGTCGATCTCGAGGTGGAAGCGGGTGACGTAGGCGACGACGGCGTGGCACGCCTCGTGCACGGCCACGGCGTGCCGCTCCCGCTCGATGTACTCGACGTCCTCGGGCGGGCCGAGCTGCTTGAGCCGCTTGGCGCGCAGCACGTCGGACCAGGTGATCACCTCGCGGCCGTCCCTGATGGCGGTGATGAGCGACTCGTTGACGAGGTCCTTGATCGTGGCGCCGGTGGCGTACGGGGTGATCGTGGCGAGTTTGTCGATCTGCTCGGGGGTGAGCTCGTGCTCGACCTTGTCGAAGTAGCCCTGGTAGGTGCGCACCCGCCCGGCCTTGGACGGGTAGCCGACCTTGTAGATGCGGTCGATGCGGCCCGGCCGCAGCAGCGCCTCGTCCAGCGCGTCGGGCCGGTTGGTGGCCATCATGACGAGGATGCGGTACTTGGGCGGCGGCTTGGGCCGCATGCCGAGCAGGCGGCGCACGAGCCGGTTGAAGAACCCGCGCGGCTTCTTCAGCCCGGACAGCTCGGTCAGCAGCGCCTGCAGCGTGCCGGGGTCGCCGCTGTTCATCATGCCGCCGCCCATCATGAAGCGGTTGCGGCGGCCCGGCTCCTCCTCGGCGCCGCGCCCGCCGCGGAAGGCGAGCAGTTGGCGGGTGGCCTCGGACATGTAGCTCATGCCGTGGCAGCCGTCGAGGCCCGTCGAGTGCCCGGCGAAGCCGCCGCCCTGGCCGGGCGGGCCCTGCTGGGCGAGCCGGCCGCGCTTGCCGAGCGAGTCGGCCTCGTCGAAGAAGACGATCACGCCGCCGTAGCGCAGGGCCAGCTTGCGCAGCTTCCTGAACAGCGACTTGACCTTGAGGATGCCGATGCCCATGAACATGTTCGTGAACGCGCCCGGGTCCACGAACACGTACGGCTTGCCGGTCTCGCCGGCCACGGCCTCGGCCATGAGGGTCTTGCCGGTGCCGGGCGGCCCCCACAGCAGCAGGCCGCTGGGGACGTACCCGCCGCGCCGCTCGATCTCGTCGGGCCGCTCCAGGAAGACGATGTTCTCCTGGACGCGCTCGACCACGTGGTCCTGGCCCCACACGTCGTGGAAGCGGGTCTTGATGTCGTCGGGGAAGTACGTCTCGACACCGCCCCTGGACAGGAACCAGAACAGGCCGACGAACTGGATGATGACGAAGAAGAACAGGAAGACGATCTGCAGGAAGAACGGCAGCGCCTGCCACAGCAGCGCGGGCGCCTGGAGCAGCGCGGCGAACGGGCTGACGTCCAGCACCGCCCCCAGCACCAGGGCGACCAGCGCGACGAAGAAGGCGATCTTCAGTGCCCGCGCGAGGCGGAAGCGGGTCCAGTCGTCGAAGCGGCGGTGCGTCCAGCGCTCGAACCCGCCGAAGACCTTCTGGCTCCAGAAGCGGTGGTAGCCGGACCAGTGCTCGCTGACGAAGAAGTGCAGCTGCCGGATCAGCTCCGCGCCGAGCAGCCAGAAGATCCACTGGTAGGCGAGCGCGATCTGCTGCGCGGCCTGCGGGAAGGTGATGATGCCCGCGAAGTCCGCCATCACCTTCCAGGTGAGGACGAGGTAGGCCAGGACGAGGGCGATGAGGAACTTGCTCCGGTCCCAGAACTGCATCTTCTTCCTGGTCACGGATTCGGGATCAGTGGGCCCGCTGCCGGGGGCGCGCAGCCCTTCGTGGTGAACTGTGGTGGTCATGAAGCTCCCTCATCCGGGCAGCCGGAGCAGCTTGAAAGAACTCGCGATCTTGTCGAACTCGGCGGCGCGCTTGGCGTAGCAGATCGCCTGGCAGCCGATGAGCATGACGGAGACCGTGGCCCCCTTCTCGTCGAGGATGGCCGTGTGGTCGAACGTCTGGACCTCGGGGCCGATCTGGTAGTTGAAGCGGACGTGCACTCCCCTGGCACCGCCGTCGAGGCTCAGGACCTCGTCGCTGATGGGCTCGAAGCGGTTGAACATCGGCATCTGGTTCGCTGCGAGGGCCTGCTGCAAATAGGCGGTGCGCATCTCCTCCGTCACCGGGAGGATGAAGTCGCGCAGCCTGTTCAGGGAGATCGAGTCCCGTTGCTCTTCCGTGAGCTGGTGCACGGCGGCGTAGACGAACGGCTCCGTCGAGCCGAGCAGGTGGTTGACCGACGGATCGGCCGACTGGTCGAAGGCCGTCGACCAGACCCGCTGCGCCCGCAGCAGCGCCGCCTGTGAGTTCGGATGGTCGCCGGACAGGTACAGCTCGATGGGGTAGGCGTCGAGCTGGGTGAACGAGGCGGGCACCTTGAAGTACGTCGTGCCGGCCTTGTCGCGTACGTAGGTGAACTCCGGCTGTCCGCACGCGGACAGCATCAGGACCGCGACCATGAGCGCGATCAAAGCCCGTGTCTTTTTCACCAGGGCTTACCTCCGCATGACGGACCAACGGAGTTGTTGTGCCCGCTTTGGAGGCAATTCAGCTCGCCGCACGATGAGAAATCTTGACCAAATCTTGGCCATCCATTGGCTTTACTTGTTACAGACCCAAAAGCCCTCCGTGCAGGGGCTGCGTCGCACCGCTACAACGTTCATGCAACCCCCATTGGTTCATCCCAGGAAGTAGCGAAAGATGTGAGGATCTCCTATCGACAAGCCCTGGAGCGGACAATGACAGAACCCGCGATGGAGACCGTCGACGGCTTCGGCATCACCGCCGAGCGCCAGTTCGCCGACCTCTGGTCACGGTCGGTGCTGACGGTCAAGGAGCGGCGCCTGCTCCTTCTCGGGCTGCTCGTCGGGCAGGGGCTGCACGACATGACCGACGTCCAGCTCGACGTGGCACTGCGGGCCGGCGAGCTGAGCGAGGCCGAGCTGCGGGAGGTGGCGGTCTTCCTCACCCACTACGCGGGCTGGGCCCGGGGCGCCCAGCTGAACGACCAGGTGGAGTCGCTGATCGAGCGGGTCAGGCGGGCTCGATCCGATAGAGCGGGCCCTGGAGGCTGAGCGCGTACAGCTCGCCGTCGGGGCCCTGGCCGAACGACGAGAGCTGGTCCACCTTGCCCACCTCGGCCGAGTCCGTCACGTCGCCGGCGGGCGCGGCCCTGACCCAGCCGGCGCAGAAGTCGCCGTACAGGAACTGCCCCCGCAGCCAGGGGATCTTCTGCCCGCGATAGACGTAACCGGCGATGACCGAGCAGTTGCCGCCCTCGCGCAGCGGGTAGACGATCACCGGCTCGACGAGATCGGGGGCGTCGCCGTCGCGGAAGCGCACCTTGCCCTCGCGCAGGCTCCACCCGTAGTTCTCGCCGCCCTTGGAGCTCGCGGGCTGGTGGTCGACCTCCTCCCACGCGTCCTGGCCGACGTCGCCGATCCACAGGTCGCCGGTGGCCCGGTCGAAGCTGAACCGCCAGGGGTTGCGCAGGCCGTAGGCCCAGATCTCGCCGCGCGCGCCCCGCCGGCCGGCGAACGGGTTGTCGCGCGGGATCGTGTACGGGTCGCCGCGCGGGTCGATGCGCACGATCTTGCCGAGCAGCGTGCGCAGGCTCTGGCCGTTGCGCTGGGGGTCGCCCGCGCTGCCGCCGTCGCCGAAGGCGATGTAGAGGTAGCCGTCGGGGCCGAAGGCGAGCTGGCCGCCGTTGTGGTTGGCGTACGGCTGGTCCTGCTTGAGCACGTCGCGCCGGCCGGTCGCCCGCTCGCCGTCGTAGGCCCACTCGGTGATGTGGGTGTCACCCCGCGCGTCGGTCCAGTCGAGGTAGAGCCAGCGGCCCGTGGGGTGGAAGGCGACGCCGAGCAGGCCCTGCTCGTTGCCCGAGCTCACCTCGCCGGACAGGTCGATCACGGTCTTGCCGTCGGTGGTGCGCAGCCGGCCCGTCTGCTCGGCCACGTAGAGCCGGTCGTCGCCCTTGCGCACGGCGAACGCGACCGGCCGCTCCAGCTCGGCGATCTTCGTGAAGCGCAGCTCGCCCCGCTCGGGCGTGGCCTGCTGCGGCTCGGGCAGGCTCGTGCGCTCGGCCGGCGAAGGGGCGGTGCTCCCCGGGGCGCGGGTCGCCGACCCGGCCGGTTGCTCGGGCGTGCAGGCGGTGAGGGCCATCAGGACGAGCCCGGCCACGACGAGGCGCACGTTGCCCATCCTGCCACGACCGTTAAGGTGCAGGCATGCCAACCGCACTGATCACGGGCGCGACGGCCGGAATCGGCGCCGCCTTCGCCCGCCACCTGGCCGCCGAGGCCTACTCGCTCGTCCTCGTGGCGCGCGACGAGCAGCGCCTCGCCAAGACCGCCGACCAGCTCAAGCTCCGGTACGGCGTCAGCGTCGAGGTGCTGCCCGCCGACCTGTCCACCGAAGACGGCCTGACCAGGGTGGAGTCGAGGCTGCGCGACGGCGTCGACCTGCTGGTCAACAACGCCGGCTTCGGCAACGCGGGCAGCTTCCCCGACGTGCCGGTGGCCAACGAGCTGCGCATGCTCAAGGTGCACTGCGAGGCCGTGCTGCGGCTGACGCTGGCGGTGCTGCCCGGCATGCGCGAGCGCGACCGGGGCGCGATCGTGAACGTGTCGTCGGCCGGCGCGTTCTTCCCGAGCGCCAGCACCTACAGCGCGTCGAAGGCGTGGGTGGTCAACTTCAGCGAGTCGGCCGCGAGCACGCTGAGCAGGTCGCGCATCAGGGTCATGGCGCTGTGCCCCGGCTTCGTGCGCACCGAGTTCCACCAGCGGGCCTCGATGGACTCCTCGGCCATCCCGTGGTTCCTGTGGCTGAAGGCCGACGACGTGGTGCGCGCGGCGATGCGGGACCTGGCGCTGGGCAAGCGGGTGTCGGTCCCGGACGTGCGGTACAAGGTCCTCCTCGCGATCGGCCGGCTCGTGCCGCGAAGCCTCCAGAACATGGTGGCCGCGCGCATCGCGCACTGAATCCCGTACCGGAGCAAAAAGGCGGGCCCCCGCCGCGGGAGGGGGTCGCGGTGGGGGCCCAGGCGGTCGCGGGCTCACGCCCGCGGCCGGGAACAGGATGTCAGGGGCTCAGCGGCTCAGCGGTTGGCCTCGTGGCCGATCGACAGGCCGGAGGCCGGGTCGAAGAAGTGCAGGTTGTGCGTGTCGACGACCAGGTCGATGCTCTGGCCGGGGCGCACGTGGCTGCGGGCGTTGACGCGGGCGGTCCACAGGGACTTGTCGCCGGTCAGCGGCAGCGAGGCGTCCTCGTCGTCGCCCGCGTCGGCGGCGGCGACGGTGTCCTTGTGCTCGACCGGCGGGGCGTCGATCAGGAACAGGACGTTGATCTCGGAGCCCAGCTCCTCGGTGACCTCCGCCTTGACGGGCAGCGTGGCCCAGCCGTTGGCGTGGTTGCCGGCGGAGGCGGCGTCCTCGAAGTCGGACGGGCGGATGCCCAGGATGATCTTCTTGCCGATGTACTGGTCGAGGCCCGGCTTGTCGGAGAAGGTCGACTCGGGGATCGGCAGCTTGATGTCGGCGAAGGCCACGGCGGGGCCGCCGTCGCCGCGGACCAGCTCGGCGGTGACGAAGTTCATCGACGGCGAGCCCATGAAGCCGGCCACGAACAGGTTCACCGGCTTGTCGAACAGGTTCTGCGGGGTGTCGACCTGCTGCAGCAGGCCGTCGCGCAGGACGCAGACGCGGTCGCCGAGGGTCATGGCCTCGACCTGGTCGTGCGTCACGTAGACGGTGGTGACGCCGAGGCGCTCGTGCATCTGGTTGAGCGAGGCGCGCATGGAGACGCGGAGCTTGGCGTCGAGGTTGGACAGCGGCTCGTCCATGAGGAAGGCCTGCGGCTCACGGACGATGGCGCGGCCCATGGCGACACGCTGGCGCTGACCACCGGACAGGGCGGCCGGCTTGCGCTTGAGGTAGGTCTCCAGGCCGAGCATCTTGGCGGCCTCGTTGACCCGCTTCTGGATCTCCGGCTTCGGCATCTTGCGCAGCTTGAGGCCGAAAGCGAGGTTCTCCTCGACGGTCATGTGGGGGTAGAGCGCGTAGTTCTGGAAGACCATCGCGATGTCGCGGTCCTTGGGCGGCAGGTGGTTGACCACCTTGTCGCCGATGGCGATCTCGCCACCGCTGATGTCCTCCAGGCCCGCGATCATCCGGAGCGCGGTCGACTTACCGCAACCGGAAGGACCGACCAGCACCATGAACTCGCCATCCTTGATCTCAAGGTTGAGCCCGTTCACGGCCTTTACGCCACCGGCGTAGATCTTGTCGACGTTCGTCAGAACGATGGATGCCATGACATTCCTTCGCGCTCCAGGGCGGATGGCCCGGATGGTCCCGTCAGATCCACTCGCGCGGAGTGAATCTCCCACTCGGCGTGGATACGTTTTCAAGCATCTCACCCGAAACGGACATCGGTGTCAAGGGTTATGGCGTGACCAGCCCTTGTCCTCACAGGTGGCTTCCCGTTTTCGCGGAACCATGATGGAATCGTTTCCATGGAGAAGCGGGCGACGATCAAGGATGTGGCGGAGGCGGCCGGCGTGGGCGTCGCCACCGTCTCCCGCGTGCTGTCGGGCGGCTCGGCCAGCCCGCGCACCAGGGAGCGCGTGCTGGCCGTGGCCGCCCAGCTCGACTACCGCCCCAGCGCGCTGGGCCGCAACCTGCGCCAGCGCCGCACCGGCGGCATGGGCCTGCTCGTCCCCGACCTCACCGACACCTTCTACGCCCAGTTCGCCGAGGGCGTGCTCGCCTGCGCCCGCTCGGCCGGCGAGCCCGTCGTGCTCGGCTCCACCGGCGGCGACCCCGAGCAGGAGGCCGAGCTGATCGGCATGCTCCTGGAGCAGAGCGTCGACCGCCTCATCGCCGTCCCCTCCGGCGACGAGGACACCTGGGCACCCGCGGTCCGCGCGGGCATGACGGTCGTCTTCGCCGACCGCCTGCCCGCCCGGCCCTTCTCCGAGGACGACGACCCGGCCGCCACGGCCGTCAACGACCTCATGCTCCTCGACGGCCTGGCCGCTCCCCCGCCCGCCGCCCACCGCCCGCCCGAGCTGCCGTCCGTGCTCGCCGACGACCGGGCCGGCATCCGTACGGCGGTCCGCTACCTGCGCGGCCTCGGCCACCGGCGCATCGCCTTCCTCGGCGGCCCTGGCCACGACCGGCGGGTGGCGGCGTTCAGGGAGGCCGTCGGCGCGCCCGTGGACGAGGAGCTGGTCGTGTTCGGCACCGGCAGCCGCGACTCCGCCTACGCCGCCGCCTCCGGCCTGTTCCAGAGCCGCCCCGACCTGTCGGCGGTCGTCGCCGGCGGGAACGTGCTGGGCGAGGCGGCGGTGCTGGCCGCCAGGGAGCTGGACCTGCGGGTGCCGCGCGACGTGTCGCTCGTCATGTACGACGACGTGCCCTGGGCCGAGCTGTGCTCGCCGCCCCTGACGGTGATCGCCCAGCCGGGCCGCGACATGGGCTACCGGGCGGCCGAGCTGGTGCTGCGCTCGGGCGGCAGGAGGGCCCGCTCCGTCGTGCTGCCCACGGAGCTCATCATCAGGGGAAGCTGCGGCCCCCACCGCTAGGATCGCCGTAGGGGCCGCTCGCCCACCGCTGCCCGAGCCCCGTGTAGCGGCGTGGCAGGATCATCACCGGGTTGTCGTCGAGGATCACCTCCGGCGGCCCGAACCGCGCCGCCACCTCTCTGACCTCGGGCTCGTCGAGCAGCAGCAGCCGCCCCCGCTCCACGAACGTCTCCCCGTCCACGATCACCGTCGGCCGGTCCACCTGGCAGTCGCAGTGCGCGAACCCCGGCCCCGTCGTCACCGGCACGCCGTCGGTCAGCCCGTCCAGGCCGCAGTAGAAGGCGCCCGCGTGCTTCTCCCGCTCGAACTGCGTGCCGCCCGCCACCCGCACCTTCGGGTTCAGCCCGAACAGGGCGTGCCGCATGTAGAAGCCGCCGGGCGCGTAGCGGCGCAGCTGCCCGGCGGCGGCGCCGCCCTCGATCTTGCGGACCAGGTTGCCCTCCAGCGTGACGCGCAGCGGCTCCTCCGGCACGCCGGTGACCGTGCTGTCCTCCACGACGAGCACCCCTTCCGTGCCGGTCGGCCAGAAGTTCACGCCCCCGTACGGGAACGGCCGCCAGTCGCCGGGCCGCAACCCGTCCGGGCCGGCGTCCTCGAAAGTGACGCCCGAGAACGTCAGGTCCGTGCCGCGCGCGGACGTCACCCTGATCGAGGACGCCCCGGACAGCCGGCGCAGCGCCACCGCCACCAGCGCGTGGAAGACCTGCACCGGCAGGCGCGCCCCGGTCAGCAGCGCGCCGGCCGTGGCCGTCATGTGCAGGGACAGGAACCGCACCGAACGGGCGGCGATCTGGTCGAAGAACAGCGGCGCCGTGTGCACCTCGCCCCACCAGGTGCCGCTGATCACGACGTCCGCCTCGTGGAAGGCGGCCGTCTCGATCGGCAGCGGCGCCTCACGGTCCCAGCCGCCCGCGCTGAACGGCGGCACCGACAGGATGCGCACGTCCGCGTCACGCAGGGCCGCCGCCGCGGCGATCGCCTGCACCACCACCGGGTCCACCGTGTGCTCCATCATCAGCAGCACCCGCTCGCCCGCCGCCAGCCGCACGTACTCGCACAGGTTGTGCGCGCCGGGCATCAGCTCGACGATCGCGTACGGGGCCGCGGCCGGCTCGGCGACATAGCTGAAGGGCGATCCGGCGTACGGATTGGTCGTCATTCGCGCGTCTCCCTCGACCATACGTTCTCAGAGCGTTCGTTACCCACCGTGACGAAGCCGTACTCTTCGTGCCCGCCCGGGCGAACAGGCCGGTCAGGGCCTCTACAGTGGACGTCTGTGCTGTTCGGAAGATCGGCGGAGATCGCCGCCATCGAAGACGTGATCTCCCGGGCCCGCTCCGGCGCGGGCTCCGCACTGGTGCTGCGCGGCGAGGCCGGGGTGGGCAAGACGGCCCTGCTCGACCTCGCCGTCACCCGGCGCGGCGACCTGCGCGTGCTCCGCACGACCGGCGTCGAGCCCGAGTCCGACCTCGCCTTCGCCGCCCTCCACCAGCTCCTGCGCCCGGTCGCCGGCCTCCTGGACGCCCTGCCCGAGCCGCAGCGCGCGGCCGTGGGCGGTGCTCTCGGGCTCGGCGGCGGCGCCTCCGGCGACCGCTTCCTGCTGGCGGCGGGCGTCCTGTCGCTGCTGGCGGAGGCCGCCGCGCCGCACGGGCTCGTGTGCGTGGTGGACGACTTCCAATGGGTGGACCGGGCCTCCGCCGACGCCCTCCTGTTCGCCGCCCGGCGCCTCGGCACGGAACGCATCGCGATGCTCCTGGCCGTACGCGGCGACACGCCGCTGAAGGGCGTCCCGTCCCTGCCGATCGACGGCCTGCCCGAACCCGCCGCCACCGGACTCCTCAACGCCGCCGCACCCGCACCCTGGCAGGAGGACACAGCGGCGTCCCATGCCGCCGCTGGAACCGGCGTGCCGGGCGTCGGGGTGCCGGATGCGAGGGTGGCCGGGGCGGGTGTGCCGGAGGATGGTGCGGGAGGCGGGATGGCGCCTGGGGTGCGGCGGGAGCTTGCGGCGCTGACCGGGGGCAATCCCCTGGCCCTGCGCGAGACCGTGCGGCGGTTGAGCCCCGGGCAGCTCGCCGGGCGGGAGCCGCTGCCGGACCCGTTGCCCGGCGGCACAAGGCTCTTCGGGGAGCAGGTGGCGGCGCTGTCCGGGGAGGCCCGGCTGGTCGCGCTGCTCGCGGCCCTGGAGGGCGATCTCGACGTGGTGCTGCGCGCCGCCGCACGGATGGGCGCGGGACGGGAGGCGTTGCACGAGCTGGAGGCGGCCGGGCTGGCGCGGGTCGAGGGCCCGTCCGTACGGTTCCGCCACCCGCTCGTACGGTCGGCCGTGCACGAGGCCGCCACCCCGGCGGACCGGCGCGAGGCGCACCGGGCGCTGGCCGGTCAGGCGGAGGGGGACCGGCGCGCCTGGCACCTGGCGGCGGCGACGCTGGGCCAGGACGAGAGCGTCGCCGCCGCGCTCGCCGAGACGGCCGCGCGGGCCCGCGACCGCGGCGGGTACGGCGACGCCGCCACCGCCCTGGCCAGGGCCGCCGAGCTGACCCCCGCCCCGGCGGTGCGGGCGGCCCGGCTCAAGGACGCCGCGGTGGCGGCCTGGCTGGGCGGCCGTCCGGGGCAGGCGGAGTCCCTGCTGGCGGAGGCGAGGGAGCACGCGGCCGGTGACGCGGCGCTGGGGATGGAGCTGGCCCAGCTGCGCGGCCGGTTCGAGCTGAACTCGGGCAGCGCCGCCGAGGCCGTGCGCATCCTGGCGGCGGGTGACAGCCTGGACATGCTGGCCGACGCGGCGGAGGCGGCCTCGTACGCGGGCGACACGGCCGCCATCGTCGAGATCGGCCGCCGCGCGTCGTCCCACCCGGAGGGCTTCCTGCGCGACGTCCTGACCGGCATCGGCCTGACCCTGTCCGGCGGCACCTTCCCCGACGCCCCGCCCCCTGACGCCTCCGGCCTCCGCCGTCCAGCAGGTCCCCCTGGTGCGGGCCAGACGCAGACGCACGAGGGCACGCCCACGCGGGCGCCGCGCGCCGTACCTCACAAGCAGGCGCGAGCCGACCGCACGGTGCGTCACGAGCAAGCGCACGCCGGCCGCACCACGCCCCACGGCCACGAGACCGCGCACGCGCTCCTCAGGCGGGCGCTGGCGCGGGCCGATGAGCTGAGTGAGGCCGCCGGATTGCTGTGGGCGACGGCGGCGGCGAGCTACCTGGGTGAGGCCGACCTGTCGGCCGAGCTGGCCGCCAGGGCCGGGCGGGTGGCGAGGGTGTCGGGGATGGTGGGGCAGTTGCCGGTGGTGCTGGAGTTCGTGGCGACGGCGGAGCGGGTCGCGGGCCGGCTGGCGGAGAGCCAGGCGGTTTCGGAGGAGGGGCTGGAGCTGGCCCGCGAGGCCGGTTACGGCAACACGGTGGCCGCGCACCTGGCCAATCTCGCGGTGCTGGCGGCGTTGCGGGGCGAGGAGGACGAGTGCCGCCGGCTGGCTCAGGAGGCGCTGGCGATCGCGCTGCCGCATCGGGTGGGCCTGCGGGCGGGGGTGGCCGCGTACGCGCTGGCGATGCTGGATCTGGGGCTGGGCCGGTTCGCGGCGGCGCACGACCGGTTCGTGGCGATCGCGGCGGCGGGGCCGGGTGCGGGGCATCCGACGGTGGTGTGGCGCTCGACGCCGGACCGGATCGAGGCGGCGGTGGGCGCGGGCGACCTGGAGGCGGCGGGGGCGGCGCTGGAGGCGTACGAGCGGTGGTCGGCGAACGCGGCGACGCCCGAGTCGCGGGCGTTGCTGGCCAGGTGCCGGGCGCAGGTCGCGGACGGCACGGAGGGGTTGGAGGAGGCGCTGCGGCTGCACGGGAACCCGTACGAGGCGGCCAGGACGGCGCTGCTGCTGGGTGAGCGGCTGCGCAGGGCGCACCGGCCGGGTGAGGCGCGCCCGCACCTGCGTGCGGCGCTGGAGACGTTCCAGCGGGCGGGTGCGCGGCCGTGGGCGCGGCGGGCGCGGGGCGAGCTGCGCGCGGCGGGCGAGAGCGCCGAGCCGGCGGCGACCGCTCCGGCGCTGGACGTGCTGACCCCGCAGGAGCTGCGCATCGCGGGACTGGTGGCGGACGGCCTGTCCAGCAAGGAGATCGCCGCGCAGCTGTTCCTCAGCCCTCGTACGGTCGAGTACCACCTGTACAAGATCTATCCGAAGCTGGGCATCGGTACCCGTACGGAGCTGGCGCGGCTAGTAGTTCTACGGAAGGCACCCGTGGCCGGACCGGACATGCTCTGAGGCATGCGAAACGACATCTGGAGTGAAGAGTTCGGCAGCGCCGCCGACGAGCCGATCCTGCTGATCATGGGTTCGATGTCGCAGGGGGTCCTGTGGCCGGACGAGTTCGTGGGCAGGCTGACGGCCGGCGGGCGGCGGGTGATCCGGTACGACCACCGCGACACGGGCCGTTCCCGCACGTACGACTTCGGGAAGGAGCCGTACACGTGGGAGGACATCAAGGACGACGTGTACCGGGTGATGGACGCGCACGGGCTGGACAGCGCGCACCTGGTGTGCCATTCGGCGGGCGGGCTGCTGGGCCAGTTGGTCGCGGTGGAGCGGCCGGAGCGGGTGCGGACGCTGACGGTGATCGGGTCCTCGCCGCTCGGCGGGGGTGAGGGCGGGGTGATCATGCGGGCGCTGATGGGGCAGCCGCAGCCGGAGGGCAGCCTGCCGGAGCCGACGCCGGCGTTCGTGGACTTCTTCCGCGCGCTGATCGCCGCTCCGCCGGCGACGAGCCGGCGGGAGCGGATCGAGACGATGATCGCCGAGCAGCGGGTGCTGCACGGCGACGCGCTGCCGTTCGACGAGGACGCGGCCCGCCGCCTTCAGGAGCGTATCTACGACCGGGCGCGCGACCTGGACGCCGTGGTCAACCACCGCCTGGCCGCCGCGGCCCGGCCGGACTTCGAGCCGGTGGGCGTGCTGCACCGGATCAAGGCGCCCACGCTGGTCATCGAGGGCACGCATGAGCCGGCCAAGCCCGGGCACGGCGCGCTCATCGCCGCGGGCATCCCCGGCGCGCGGCTGCTGATGATCGAGGGTATGGGGCACACGCTGCCGCCGGAGGTGCACGAGGAGCTGGCGGAGGCCGTCCTCGCGCACACCTCGGCGGCGAAAGGCTAGAGCAGTTTCTCGATGGCCGAGGTGATCGCCGGGTCTTCGGGCGCGGTGCGGGGGCGGAAGCGGGCGACGACCCGCCCCTGCCCGTCGATCAGGAACTTCTCGAAGTTCCACTGGACGTCGCCCGCCTCGCCCTGCTCGTCGGGCGTGCTCGTGAGCTCGGCGTAGAGCGGGTGCCGGCCGGGGCCGTTGACCTCGGCCTTCTCCAGCAGCGGGAAGTCCACGCCGTACGTGGTGGAGCAGAAGTGCTGGATCTCCTTGGCCGTGCCGGGCTCCTGGCCGCCGAACTGGTTGCAGGGCATGCCGATCACGGTGAAGCCGCGCGGGCCGTACTGCTCCTGGAGCTTGACCAGGCCGGTGTACTGCGGGGTGAGCCCGCATCTGGAGGCCACGTTCACGATGAGGGCGGGCTTGCCGCCGGTCAGCTCGGCGAGCGTGGTCGGCTCGTCCGAGAGGGTGCGAAGCGGGATGTCGCTGAGGCTCATGTTCTGACCCTACAGAACGAGTCAGGGCCAAAATTGTGACGCACTTCTCATTTTTCGGACAAATCCGCAAGAAAAGGTATATATCGAGATCTTTACTGACGATCTACGTAGTCATGGTCAATTCGCTGTAAAGGGTCTCTATCGGGCAGGGTGGCGCGGTCCACGAACCCCCTCGAAAGGGATCCCGCATGCCCATGCTCCGCCGTACCGGCGTCCTGGTCCTGACCGCCACCCTCGTGGCGGCGGGCGGCGCCACGGCCGCACAGGCGCAGAGCTCCCAGACCAGCGGCAGGAACAAGGCCATCGCCAAGCCCATGGTGGCCTCTCGTGGCTGGGGCGAGACGCAGTTCAGCTGCCTGGTGAAACTGTGGCACCGCGAGAGCGGATGGAACCACCGCGCCGGCAACGGCTCCGGCGCCTACGGCATCCCGCAGGCGCTGCCGGGCCACAAGATGGCCTCGTCAGGACGTGACTGGCGGACCAACCCCCGCACCCAGATCAAATGGGGTCTCGGTTACATCAAGGGGCGTTACGGCTCCCCGTGTCGCGCCTGGGGGCACTTCCAATCCCACGGTTGGTACTGAGCCAAACCCCAGGCTTGCGCGCTCTTTCCGGCAAGGCCCGCCCAATCGGGCGGCGGACCGGGCAAAACCGGCCCAGCGAGCAGCCCCTTTATCCGCAACGGTCACACAAACACCTGTCCTTCGCGTGTCCTGACGAATGACCCGCGGTGACACCGCGTAATAGGAATCGTGCTAGAGGACACGTCGCGGTGCCCTCCGGGCCGCCCAGCACCACCGGGCGGAGGCGAAGGACCGTCCCGGAGGGCCGCGCGGACCCTCTGCGTCCGAGCCACGGACGCGGACGGCAGGGCACCCGTCTCGGGTGCCCGTCCGCACGCGACCCGACAGCGAGGATCGAGTTGGACAGCAAACGCGCGCTCAACGGCACGCTCATCTCCGTCACCGCGTTCACCACGCTCGGCGCCACGTTCGGCGCCACTGTCAGCGCAACGGCCGCATGGGCCGAGTCGAAACCGCCGATCAGGACCGGAGTCTGGACCACGTCGGCACAGCCCAAGATGGCGGCCGTCCGGCCCGCCAGCAGGAACAAGAAGATCGCCCTCGGCCACGTCGTGCAGCGGGCCTGGAACTACCAGGAGTTCCGCTGCCTGGACAACCTGTGGACCAGGGAGAGCAACTGGAACCACCGGGCGCTCAACCACTCCTCCGGCGCGTACGGCATCCCGCAGGCCCTGCCGGCCGGCAAGATGAGCGGCGCCGGGCGCGACTGGAAGTCGAACCCGGAGACCCAGATCCGCTGGGGTCTGGCCTACATCAAGGGGAGGTACGGCAGGCCTTGCGGCGCCTGGGGGCACTGGAAATCGCACAACTGGTACTAGCCGGCTCGGGAGGGCATCCGGAGCGGCTGCTCACCGGGTGCCCTCCCGACGCCCCGCGTACGCCTCGATCGCGGTGATCAGCAGGTCGAGGCCGAACTCGAACTCCTCCTCGTGGTCGCACGCGCCGAGCAGCGCCGACAGCGAGCTGACCTCGGGGAACAGCGCGGGGTCCACCCCGTCGGGCTGGATCGTCCTGGTCTGCACGGGCGCGAACGTGGGCGTCACCCCGACCTCGCGCAGCAGCGAGCCCACGATGTAGGCGATGAACATCCGCAGCATCCGCACCGCGTCGGCCCCGTCGAACCCGGCGCCGCGCAGCGTGGCCAGCGCCCGCTCGACGGGCAGCAGCCCGGCGGCGGAGTGGAGCTGGCGGCTGACGACGAGCATCGTGGAGCGCGGGTAGTGGTGGGCGATCTGCCGGAACGCCCTGGCCTGCACGCGCACCCGGTCGGTCCAGTGGGCGTCGGGGTCGTCGGTGAACTCGATCTGGCTCAGCACCGACTCGGCCACGCCGTCGAGCAGGGCGTCCTTGCCGGGCACGTGGTTGTAGAGCGACATGACGCCCACGCCCAGCTCGGCCGCGATGCGGCGCATGGAGATCGCGTCGGCGCCCTCTCGCTCGATGAGGTCGATGGCCGCCGCGACGATGCGTCCCCGGGAGAGGGGCTCAGTGCTCATGGCTCATTCTATGGACGGGCGTCAGGCTCCGGCCGCTCTCAGCGTGATCTCCGTGCGACGGTGGTCGGGCGGCGGGTAGCTGGCGACCACGTCCGGCACCACGACGTCCGGGCCGGCGTACGCCTCCCTGAACCGGCCGACCTCGATGTCGGCGGCCAGATCGTCCACCCGCTCGCCGGGCAGGTCGTCCATCGCGCCCCACCGGTCCCAGGTGAGCATCTCGTACTTGTTGAGCGCGGCCAGGTCGAACACCACGCTCCTGGCGATCAGCGGCAGCCCTCTGAGCCTCGGGTCCTCGATCCCCGGCGCCGTCACGAACCGGCGCGGATCGGCCTTCCCGACCCGGCACGACCGCCACGCCCGCCCGGCCGTCAGGAACCGCTCGCGCGGCATGTCGCCGAGCGGCAGCGGCTCGCTCTCGCCGGGTGTCGTGTACCCCTGCTCGAACTCCGGCTCCACCAGCCGCCACCGCTCGCCGTCCCACACCTCGGGGATCATGTGGTCGAGCCACCATCCCGGGATCAGATAGTCGGCGAAGCCGTAGCGGGCGCGGGCCGGGATGCCGTGGTGGCGGGCCAGCGCCAGGTACAGGACGGTGTTGTCGCGGCAGCACCCCAGCACCCGCCCGGTCGCCTCCCGCCCGGCCGGCGGCGGGGCCGGATCGAGCTCTCTCGCCCGGGCCAGCATGGCGTCGGCGTAACGGAGGTTCACCTCGCCGACCCGGCCGGGCGTGAACCCGTGCCGGGCGAGATCCCCGTTGGCCCAGTAGTGGAAGACCAGCCGGGCGGCCGACTCCCTGATCAGCTCGCGCGGCACGCCGTCGATCCACGCGGCCAGCGGGCCCGGGTCGGTGAAGGTGCTCTGGGTCGCGTAGAAGTCGAGCATGCCCGCCAGTGTGCGTAACGGGTCCCCGCGACGCCACAGGTTTTCGGCAGACTGGAGCCGTGCGGCAGATCCTGACCTATCACGACGCCGTCGTCCTGCTCGGAGGGCCCAGCAGGATCACGAACCTCCTCGACAAGGCGTCGTCGCTGGCCCTGTTCGGGATGGGCGCGATCGACCTGTTCGACGCCCGCGGCGAGGCGGTGCGGCTGGGCGACGCCTTCATCCGCGGCCTGCGTGACAAGGTCAAGGGCCTGAGCCGGTACGACGCGACGCGGCGACTGGTCGCGGCCCACTCGATCATCGTGGTCACCGCGTATCTGGAGGCGCTGGCCGAGACGGACGTGCTGCGCGAGCTGACCGCGGAGGACCAGCGCCGGATCACCCGCGCCGAGCACCTCGGCGTGCTGATCGAGCCCCTGCCCATGCCCGCCCCCGACCTGCCCTACGAGCACGTGCTGGCCGACCTCGGCCGCGTGTACCGCTCCTTTACCGGCCCGCTGGTCGAGCTCCTGTCCGGCCTCGCGCTCTGGGACACGTGGGACGAGACCGCCCGCGACCGGCTGCCCGCGGACCTGCCCGCCCGGGCGGTGCGCCGTTACGAGGAGCTGTTCCGGCGGCTCGTCGCCGAGTTCCCCGAGGTGGCCTCCTGGTCCGACCGCGTCGAGCACCAGGCCACCAGGAACGAGATCAGAGGTCTGGCGCACGACCTGGCCGGGATCCAGGAGCAGGTGGCCAGGCTCCCTCCGGCGCGCGGGCCGTCCGAGCGGCTGGCGGCGCTCGCCCGCTCGAACCGGGCCACGCTGCGGCGGCCGATCGTGAGCGCCGCCGCCACGCCGAGCGGGGTGACCATCCCGCCGCTGGACGAGGGTTACGTCAACCCGGCCTACCGCCTGCTCGTCTCCTCCTGGCGTCACCTGGTCATGTCGGAGGACGTCTGGGCGAAGCTGCCCCGCCACAGCCGCCTGGACGCCTTCCTGACCGGTCATCTCACGCTCCCCCAGGCCACGAGGACACCTCTCCTGGTGCTCGGCCAGCCGGGCGCGGGCAAGTCGTTGCTGACCCGGGTGCTCGCGGCACGGCTGGCCGCCGCGTCGTTCCTGCCGCTCAGGGTGGAGCTGCGCGCCGTCCCCGCCGACGGCGACGTGCGCACGCAGATCGAGCACGGCATCCGGGCGGCACTGGACGAGCCGATGTCGTGGCCGGACTTCGCGCACGCCGCCGAGGGCGCGCTCCCGGTCGTCATGCTGGACGGCTTCGACGAGCTGCTCCAGGCGACGGGCGTCAACCAGACCGACTACCTGGAGCGGGTCGCCCAGTTCCAGCAGGACCAGGCGGACAAGGGCCGGCCGCTGGCGGTCATCGTCACGTCCAGGACCGCCGTGGCGGACCGGGCGCGGATCCCCGAGAAGACGCTCGTCCTCCAGCTGGAGCCCTTCGACGACGACCAGATACGCGAGTGGGTCGCCACGTGGAACCACGTGAACCGCGGGCACTTCCGCCGCCGCGGCCTGGAGCCGCTGCCCGTGGACAAGGTGCTGGCCGTCCGCCAGCTCGCGGGGCAGCCCCTGCTCCTGCTCATGCTGGCCCTGTACGACGCCGACGCGAACGCGCTGCGCCACATGCCGGTGGACCTGCACGAGGCGGAGCTGTACGAGCGGCTGCTGCACGACTTCGCCGTCCGCGAGGTCGGCAGGTCCCATCCCCATCTGGCGGGCGGCGAGCTGGAGCGGGCCGTGGAGGACGAGCTGCTGCGCCTGTCGATCACGGCGTTCGCGATGTTCAACCGCGGCCTGCAGTGGATCGCCGAGCCGGACCTGGACGCCGACCTGCGGGCGCTGCTGGTCGAGGAGGCGCGGCGGCCGGCGGAGCCGCGCCGCGCCGTGACGCGGGCGGAGGGCGTCATCGGCGGTTTCTTCTTCGTGCACACCTCCCAGGCCCTGCGCGACGAGGAGCGGCTCACGACCTACGAGTTCCTGCACGCCACCTTCGGCGAGTACCTGATCGCCCGCCTGGTCGTCAGGGAGCTGTCCGACCTGGCGGAGGAGCTGGCCGCCGCCGGGTCCCGCCGCCGTCCCGCCCCGCCGGACGACGCCTACCTGCACGCGCTGTCGTCGTTCGCCGCCTTCACCGTCCGGGCGCCCATCGCGGACTTCCTGCGGTACGGCCTGCGCCACGCCGTCCCGGCCGGCCGGCGCCGGCTCCTGACGGGCCATCTGTGCGAGCTGTTCGCGGCGGCGCTGCACGGCCGGCCCGGCTCGGTGTACGACGCGTACCAGCCGGTGCGCAACATGGAGCTGACCGCCCGGTGCGCCGTCCACAGCGCCAACCTGCTGCTGCTCGCCGTGCTGTCGTCGGACGAGCCGCTGGCGGGCACGCAGTTGTTCCGCGTCGAGCAGCCGGAGCACGCCAACGAGCGGTGGCGCCGGATCGCCCGGCTCTGGCACTCCCAGCTCGGCCGGGCGGAGTGGGACTCTCTCACCCGCACGCTGCACGTCCGTCATGAGCTGTGCGACGGGACGCGGACGATGCGGGTCGCGTTCGACCGGGACCCGGTCTTCGACTCGCGGGACCTGGTCTTCTTCACCTGGCCCGGAGCCGACTCCGACAGCCCGCACCGGCTGCGGGCGAGCGACGAGAGCTGGATGCGGGAGATCTCCTTCCGCGACGACACCTCGCTCGGGCATCTCTTCGTCAACCTGATCCCCTACTACGAGGTGGCCGGCACGCTGGACGCGCATCCGCGCAGCCCGGCCGCCGACCTGCTGGCGCTCCTGCTGGCCGACGCCCCGGACCTCGCCCTGTACGAGCGCGCGCTGTCGGGGTCGCCGTCGCCGCGCTACACGGACCGGGTGCTCAGGCAGCTCGCGCTCGACGCCCTCGCGCTGCCGGGGCCGGGCGTGCTCGCTCTCCTGGCCACGGCCGCCGGGCGCGGGGCGGGCCAGGAGCCGCTCGAGCGCCTCCTCCGGATCCTGGCGGAGCATCCCGGCGTCGAGACGGAGGAGCTGCGGGCGGCGGCCAGGCTAATCGCGCGGCAGCCGCAGGACCAGCCGGGTCCGCGGCCCGTCCTCGATCCGGAGGTCTCCCCCGTGGGCCCGGGCGATGTCGCGGGCGATGGGCAGCCCGAGCCCGCTCCCCCCGGTGTCCCGTGACCGGGTGCGGTCCAGGCGGGTGAACCGCTCGAAGACCCGCTCCCGCATCTCCTGCGGGATCCCCGGCCCGTCGTCGGACACCTCCACCACGGCCTCGTCCCCGCGTGCCGCGACCGACACCCACACCCGCGTGTCGCCGTAGCGGTCGGCGTTGGACAGCAGGTTCGCGACCAGCCGGGCCAGGCGCAGGCGGCTGCCGCGGACGTACACCTCCGGCTGCACGTCCAGGGTCACGGGCAGGCGGCCGGGACGGCGGGCGGCCTCCTCCTCGACCAGCCGGCCCAGCTCGAACCGGTCGGAGCCGATCTCCACGCCGGCGTCCAGCCGGGCCATGAGCAGGAGGTCGCCCACGATGTCGGACAGCCGCTGGGCGTCGTCCATGGCGGCCCGCCAGTCGGCCTCGGTGCGTTCCTCGACGCCGGACTCCAGCCGGACGAGCAGCCCCGCGATGGGGGTGCGCAGCTCGTGGGAGGCGTCGGAGACGAAGCGGCGGTGCCGCTCGACGGCGTCCTCCAGGCGGCTGAGCGTGTCGTTGACGGTGACGGCCAGCTCGGCCACCTCGTCGCCGGTCGAGGGCACGTCCACCCGGCGGGTGAGGTCCTCGGCGCTGATGCGTTCGAGGCCCTGGCGGATGCACTCCACGGGGGCCAGCACGTGGCCGACGCCGTACCAGGCGGCCCAGCCCATCAGCGCCAGCAGCGCGGCGGCGGAGCCGTACAGGACCAGGGGCAGGAACGAGGAGCGTAGCAGGACGGGCTCGCGCACCGCCGCGTAGACCACGACCGGCCCGTAGGCGCTGATGTGGTTGCTGGTCCCGACGACCACCATGCAGCCGCGGCCCTGGCACACCCGGTCGCTGACGCGGGGGTCGCCGCCGCCGGGCCGGGCCGAGGTGAGCGGCGGGCGGCCCGCGACGGCGGCGCTGGCCGCGACGACCCGGCCGCGGGCGTCCACGACCTGGAGCATGCTGACGTTGTCCTGGGGCGGGATGGGCCCGGTGTAGCGCCGGTCGTCGATGACGGTGGTGATGCGGCGGCTGGCCTCGTCGGCCTGGTCCACGAGGTCCGACCGGACGAGCATCGGGTACATGACGGAGATCAGCGTCACTCCGGCCAGGATGAGCACCCCGAACGAGACCACCGTCGCGATCGTCATCCGGGCCCTGATGGAGCGGCCGTGCATCATACGTCCGACTGTGCCACCTGCCGTACAAACCGCAGGTCAAACGGATGTGTAGAAGCGGCGGTGCAGCTCGCGGACCTCCTCTGCCAGCTCGGGCACGGGGCCGTCGACGATCACTCCTGGCGCGATCTCGGCGACCGGCAGCGTGCGCACGGGCGGCGCCGGCACGCCCAGCTCGCTCAGCCAGCCGGCGAGCTGGGCCGAGGAGGCGACGTAGGCGATGCGCCCGAGCCCGACCCACGCGTGGGCGGCGGCGCACATGGGGCAGTGCTCGCCTGAGGTGTAGACGGTGGCGGCGGCGCGCTGCTCGGGCGTCAGGTGCTCGGCGGACCAGCGGGCGAGGGCGAACTCGGGGTGGCGGGTGCGGTCTCCTGACGCCACCCGGTTGTGGTCCTCGGCGAGCACGGTGCCGTCGCCGGAGACCAGCACGGAGCCGAACGGCTCGTCACCCACCTCCAGGGCGCGGGCGGCCAGCTCGACGCAGCGGCGCAGGTACGGCAGCTCGGACGACTCGATCACAACAGACTCCAGCAAAGGTAACGGCCCGCCGAAAGTGCATGAGCTTTCATGTTTCCCCACGTCATGTACGGATATCCGGCCTTGGGGCCACAGAAAATGGGTTGATCCCACGTATTAGCCTAGAAGGGATGCCTCCCGATACGCACAAACCTCGCCGTCCCCTGCTGTCTTCCAACTCCCTGTGGCGGATGAAGCCGTATCTCCGCCCGTACGTCGCCAGATTGGTCATCATCTGGCTGACCGCGCTCGTCGGTGTCGGCCTCGTCATCGTGTTCCCGCTGATCATCAAGTCCGTCATCGACGGGCCCGTCGAACACGGTGACTCCGGCGCGCTGCTGCCCCTGGGGCTGCTCGCGATCGGCGTCGGCGCGCTAGAGGCGCTGCTCATCCTGTTCCGGCGCTACATCCAGGTGAAACCGGTGCTCGGCCTGGAGACCGCCGTCCGCGACGACCTGTACGAGCACCTGCAACGCCTGCCCATGGGCTTCCACGGAGACTGGCAGTCCGGGCAGCTGTTATCGCGGGCGACGACGGACCTGTCGACGATCCGCCGCTTCCTCGGCTTCGGCGCCCTGTTCCTCGTGATGAACGTGCTGCAGGTCGTCACGGTCACGGTGCTGCTGCTGAACATGTACTGGCCGCTGGGCCTGCTGGTGCTGGCCTCGGTCGTGCCGATCGTGTGGACGTCGCAGCGCTTCGAGAAGCGCTACATCAAGATCTCCCGCCAGGTGCAGGACGAGCAGGGCGACCTGGCCACGCTCGTCGAGGAGTCCGCGATCGGCATCCGCACGATCAAGGCGTTCGGCCGCCGCCACCACGTCTACGACCAGTACGACGACGCGGCGCTCAAGGTCTACGGCTCCTCGATGGACAAGGTGCGCCTGTCGGCCAAGTTCTTCTCCTTCCTGGAGATCATCCCCAACATCACGCTGGCCCTGGTGCTGCTGATCGGCGCGCTCGCGGTCGGCTCCGGCGCGCTGACGCTGGGCGCGCTGATCGCCTTCACCACGCTCATGCTGCAGCTCGTCTGGCCGGTGGCGAGCCTCGGCTACCTCCTGGTCATGGCCCAGGAGGCGATGACCTCGGCCGACCGGCTCATGGAGGTCATGGACACCGTCCCGGCCATCGAGGGCGGCACCGAGACGATCGAGGAGCCGCGCGGCCACCTGCGCTTCGAGGGCGTCGGCTTCCGCTTCCCCGACTCCGACAAGCCGGTGCTGCGCGACGTGTGGCTGGAGGTCCGGCCGGGCGAGACGGTGGCCGTCGTGGGCGCGACCGGGGCGGGCAAGACCACGCTGACCGCGCTGGTGCCGCGCCTGCTCGACCCCACCGAGGGCCGCGTCACGATCGACGGGCACGACGTGCGCGACCTCGACCTGAAGACGCTGCGCTCGGTGGTCGCCACCGCGTTCGAGGAGCCCACGCTGTTCTCGATGAGCGTGCGCGAGAACCTCAAGCTCGGCCGCCCCGACGCCACCGACGAGGAGCTGGAGGAGGCGGTGCGCACCGCGCAGGCGATGTTCGTGCACGACCTGCCGTGGGGCCTCGACACCCGCATCGGCGAGCAGGGGCTGTCCCTGTCCGGCGGGCAGCGGCAGCGGCTCGCCCTGGCCAGGGCGGTGCTGAGCAGGCCGCGCGTGCTGGTGCTCGACGACACGCTGTCGGCGCTCGACGCCGAGACCGAGGCCCTGGTGGAGGAGGCGCTGCGGCACGTGCTGCGCGACGCGACCGGCATCGTGGTCGCCCACCGCGCCTCGACCGTGCTGCTGGCCGACAAGGTGGCGCTGCTGCGCGACGGCACGATCACGCACGTCGGGCAGCACCGCGAGCTGCTGGCCCGGGTTCCCGAGTACCGGGAGCTGCTGGCCCAGGACGCCGACCTCGACGACGCGGCGGAAGGAGCACTCCGATGACCACGACGGTTCAGGAGAAGAGCGACTCCTGGCGCGGCGTCGCCTCCGAGGACCAGGAGGAGCTGACGGACCGGGTGTCCGTGCTGCTGCGGGCGCGTTCGCGGCGGCTGCTGGGCGACCTGCTGCGGCCGTACAAGAAGAGGATCGCGCTGCTCGTCGCGATCATCGTGGTCTCCAACGCGGCCGGCCTGTCGATCCCCTACCTGGTCTCGGTGGGCATCGACGCGGGCATCCCGCCCATCACGAACGGCTCGGGGCCCGGGATCCTGGTCACCGTGGTCGCGGTGATCCTGGTGGCGGCGGTCACGCAGGCGCTGACCCGGCAGGCGTTCCTGCGGCTGATGGGCGCGGTCGGGCAGAGCATCCTGCTGACGCTGCGCAGGAGGGTGTTCGACCACTTCCAGCGGCTGTCGCTGAGCTTCCACGAGCAGTACACCTCGGGCCGGGTGATCTCCCGGCTGACCTCCGACATCGAGGCCATCGCCGAGCTGGTGCAGTCGGGCTTCGACGCGCTGGTCAAGGCGGTGCTGACGCTGGTGGGCACGGCGGTGCTGCTGCTGGTGCTGGACGTGCACCTCGGCCTGGTGGCGCTGATCCCGATCCCGCTGCTGCTGCTGTTCACCAAGTGGTTCCAGCGGCAGTCGGCCGTGGTCTACCGGCGGACCCGCGAGACGGTCGCCCTGGTGATCGTTCACTTCGTGGAGTCGATGATCGGCATCCGCGCGGTGCAGGCGTTCCGCAGGGAGCCGCGCAACCAGGAGATCTTCGAGCAGCTCAACGACGACTACCGCGACGCGAACGCGCGCAGCATGGTCCTCGGCGCGACGTTCATGACCGGCGTCAAGCTGATCGGCAACATGACGATCGGCGCCGTGCTGCTCTACGGCGGCTACCTGGCCCTGCGCGGCGAGGTGTCGCCCGGCGTGCTGGCCGGCTTCATGCTGTACCTGCGCTCGTTCTACGAGCCGATGCAGGAGATCAGCCAGTTCTACAACACGCTGCAGTCGGCCGGCGCGGCGCTGGAGAAGCTGTCGGGCGTGCTGGAGGAGGAGCCGGCCGTGCCCGAGCCGCGCGAGCCGCAGGCGCTGCCGCACGGCAGGGCGCGCGGCAAGGTGCGCTTCGACGGCGTCGAGTTCGCCTACGTCAAGGAGATGCCGATCCTGCCCCGGCTCGACCTGACGATCCCGGCGGGCCAGAGCGTGGCGCTGGTCGGCGCGACGGGCGCGGGCAAGACGACGCTGGCCAAACTCATCTCCCGCTTCTACGACCCGACCGAGGGGCGCGTGCTGCTCGACGGCGTCGACCTGCGCCGGCTCGACGAGCCGACGCTGCGCCAGGCCGTGGTCATGGTGACGCAGGAGAACTTCCTGTTCAACGGGACGGTCGCGGACAACATCAGGTTCGGCAAGCCCGACGCCACCGACCGCCAGGTCCGGGAGGCGGCCAAGGCCATCGGCGCCCACGAGTTCATCGCCGGCCTGCCCCAGGGCTACGACACCGAGGTGGGCAAGCACGGCGGCCGGATGTCGGCCGGGCAGCGGCAGCTCGTCGCGTTCGCGCGGGCGTTCCTCGCGGATCCGGCCGTGCTGATCCTCGACGAGGCCACCTCCAGCCTCGACGTGCCGAGCGAGCGGCTGGTGCAGCGGGCGCTGCGCACGATCCTCGCCGAGCGCACGGCGCTGATCATCGCGCACCGGCTCTCGACGGTGGAGATCGCCGACCGGGTGCTGGTGATGGATCGCGGCCGGATCGTCGAGGACGGGCCGCCGGCCCAGCTCATCGCCTCGGCGGGCCGCTTCGCCGGGCTGCACCGGGCGTGGCTGGAGAGCCTCAGCTCCTAAGGGTGCGGGCGCACCGAGGCCACGGCGTTGGCGAACAGCTCGTAACCGACGAACAGGGCCAGCGGCACGCCCAGCGCGACCAGGAGCCTGCCGGGCAGGTGCGTCCGCTCCGGAACGGGAGCGGGCGCCCTGACCGGCACCGGCTCGGGCATGGTCTCGGGCTCGTCGTGTTCGGGCTCATGCTCGGGCTCTGGGACGCGGATCGGGTGTCCGGAGGGGAACCAGGTCACCCGGTATCCGCCGCAGGCCGGGCAGCAGGCGTCCGACCAGGGCGGCGGCACCGGGACCCCCGAGCTGAGCCAGATGTCGCCCCCGTTGCCGTAGGCGTCGGAGAGGTGTCTGACGACGAAGTCCTCTTCCCAGACGTGCAGGCAGCGCAGGCATTCGAAGGGCCACGTCTGTCGGGTCTCGAAATCCTCGGGCACGGGGAGCACCTTCCGGCCGGTTGATCGCCTTGTCACTCCGAGTGTCCGTCCGGTTACGATTCTCCTTCAAGACGGGCTTATGACACCGATGGCCAGGAAACACTTACCGCCTGTCAGAGCGCCGGGTCAGTAGAGCGGCCTGGGCACCGGGCTGAGCAGCGGCGTCGCGTCGGGCCCCCGCGGCTCGGCCGGCGGGATCAGCTCCGGATGGCGGCGCAGGTAGCCGTCCGGGAACGTGGTCGCCTGCTGGCAGCCGCACTGCGGGCAGATGGCGCCCGACGACGGCGGCGGGACGCGCAGGCCGGCCCGCAGCCAGACGTCCGCCTCGTTACCGTGATCATCTTCGGTGTGCCTGACGACGTAGTCCTCCTGCCAGACGTGCCAGCAGCCGCGGCACTCGAAAGGCACGTTCCTGAGTTCCTCTTCCACTGTGAGGTCACCCCCTGATTCCGAGTGTCCGCCCCCTCACCGGAATCCCGCAACCAGCCTTACCTCATGGTGAAGACAAAGGTCACGGCGCCCGCGACCACGCTCAGCGTCCCGAGCCAGGCGAACACCACGTCCACCCCCGCGTCGAGCGGCCGGCCGGCGTGCAGGGCGGCCTGGACGCGGCGGTAGCGCAGCCGCGTCCTGATCAGCAGCACGCCGCCGCAGAGCGCGGCCATCGCGAAGCCCGCGACGGCGATCGCGGGCAGGCCGTGCCGGACGGCGAGCCCGGCCGCGCCGAGCCCGCCGGTGGACAGGGCCACGGCGGTGCGCACCCACGCCATCCGGGTGCGCTCGCTCTGCAGCCCCCTGTCCCAGATCTCCTCTTCAGCGGTCATACGGTCACGCGGACAGGATGATCAGGACGAGGGCGACGACGGCCACAGCCGCGACGCCGTACCCGAAGACGGCCGCCAGCGCGGGCGGCGGCAGCGGCGCCTGCTGCCGCAGCGCGCGCTGGATGTTGCGCCAGCGCGGGTAGGCCATGCCCGCCGCCAGCGCGGAGAGCGTGACCAGCACGATGGCCAGCGCGGTACGGATCCACGGCACGAACACGTCGGACGGCACCGCCGCCATGGCCACCCCACCCGCGCTGAGCGCCAGCGCCGTGCTCAGCCAGGTGAGGAAGGTGCGTTCGTTGGCCAAGGTGAAACGCGGGTCGGGTTCCATGGGAAATACGCTAATTCGTACCCATTTCCCCTAGAGAAGCCGGGATTAGCGGCGGCTCAGCTGCAGGCCTGGGCCACCTTCTCCACGTAGGCCGCGCTCTCGGAGGTGACCTTCTGCAGCGCGTCGACAGCGTCGTTGGCGTCTTGGACGGTGATGCTCGTCAAGGTCTTCGCCATGCTGTCGGTGGCCTCCTTGAGCGTGGTGTTGGCGGCCTGGTCGGCCACGTCGTTCAGCTTGCCGGCGGCGTCGTCGATGGCTTTGTCCATGGCCTGCGGGTCGTTGGTGAGCTTGCTGATCTCCGCGCCCAGGTCGGTGATGATCTTCGGTGCCTCCAGGCACGCCTGGGCCTTGTCGATGGTGTTGTTGACCTCACTGCAGCCCGCTGCCAGGACGCAGGCGGCGAAGAGGGCCAGGGGCAAGAACCGGCTCTTGAGTCGAGGCATGTCTCGACCCTACCCAAGGGTTCACGCCCCTGCGGTGACCGCACGTAGCCAGTCGATGAGCAGCGCGTTGACCTCGTCCGGGCGTTCCTGCTGGACCCAGTGCCCGCAGCCGTCCAGCAGGTGCGCGCCGGACAGGCCCGGCATCGTCCGGGGGAACGCCTCGATGGCGCCGGCCATCCACGTGGTGCTGGCGTCCAGCGTCCCGCCGACGAACAGCGCGGGCTGCGTGATCGGCGCGCCGTCCCAGGCGGCCAGGTCCTCCCAGTCGCGGTCCACGTTGCGGTAGCGGTTCAGGGCGCCGGTCAGGCCGGTGCGCTCGAACTCGCCCGCGTACACGTCGAGATCGGCCTCCGTCAGCCAGGACGGCAGCGCGTCCTTCACGAAGCGGTCGCGCAGCCGGCCGCCGCTCGGCACGAAGTACGCCCCCCGCCCCTCCGCCGACAGCGCCTGGTAGAAGCCGGCCAGCCAGCCGCGCACGTCCGGCTCGATCTCGGCCTCGGCCCGCCCCTGCGCCTGGAAGTAGCTCACGTAGAACTCCTCGTCCCCGCCCACCGCGGCGAAGCCGTCCGTGGGCCGGTGCGGGCCGCGCGGCGCGTACGGGACGCTCATCAAGCCGACCGCCCGGAACAGGTCCGGCCTGAGCAGGGCGCTGTTCGCGGCGATCGACGACCCCCAGTCGTGGCCGACCACCACGGCGCCGCGCTCGCCGAGCGCGCGCACCACGGCCGCGTTGTCGGCGACGTGGGCCAGCATCCGGTAGTCCTCGACGCGCGCGGGCGCGGAGGAGCGGCCGTAGCCGCGCAGGTCGATCGCCGCCGCGCGGAACCCGGCCGCGGCCAGGGCGGGCAACTGGTGGCGCCAGGAGTACCACGACTCGGGAAAACCATGCACCAGCAGCACCAGCGGCCCGCTGCCCTGCTCCACCACGTGGATCCGGCCGCCCGGCACCTCGACCAGGCGATGGGTCTGTGTCATGTACGCCCTCCATCTCGCGATATCCGTGCCAACTCTCCGCCGTGGAGGGGGCGGCGGGCGAATCCTGTTGCCGGTCCGGCAAATCCTGGCCGGCGGTTTCCCCGAGCCGCTGACCTGCGCTCATATAGTGTCAGATATCGCTCGTTTCGCGATATCGCTATTAGACATCACGTGATCGCATCTGCTTTGCTCCTCACCTCCGAACCCATCGATCCTTTGATCACACGACAGCGAGGACACAAGGCATGCGACACCTCCGCTCCCGGGCCGCGCTCCAGGCGGCGGCCCTGACCCTCTCCCTCGCCGCGGGCGGCGCGCTCACCACGGGCACCGCCCCGGCCACCGCCGCCGCGGTCGTGGCGCCCCAGACCGGGCAGGCCCAGGTCACGAAGGAGCTGCGCGCACTGGAGGCGTCCTTCAAGGGCCGCATCGGCGCGTACGCCATCGACACCGCCACCGGCAAGACGGTCGGCTACCGGCCGGGCGAGCGTTTCCCGCTGCTGTCCACGTTCAAGGCGCCGCTGTGTGCGGCCGCCCTGCACCGCGCCCGCACCACCGAGCCCGGCCTGATGGAGAAGGTCGTCAAGTGGACGGCCGACGACCTCAAGCCCAACTCCCCCACGACGGAGAAGCACGTCGAGGACGGCCTGAGCGTCGCCAAGCTGTGCGAGGCGACCATCACCGAGAGCGACAACACCGCGGCCAACATGGTGCTCAAGCAGATCGGCGGCCCGGCCGGGCTGACCACGTACTTCCGCTCCATCAAGGACCCCATCTCCCGGCTCGACCGCTACGAGACCGAGCTGAACGACTGGACCCCCAAGGAGAAGCGCGACACCACCACGCCCGCTGCCATCGCGCGTGACCTGCGCGCGCTCACGACCGGCGACGCCCTGAACGCCAAGGACCGCGAGCAGCTCAACGCCTGGCTGATCGCGAACAAGACCGGCGACGCCCGCATCCGCGCCGGCCTGCCCAAGACGTGGAAGATCGGCGACAAGACCGGCACGAACGGCGAGATCGGCGGCGCCAACGACATCGCCGTCGCCTGGCCGAACGGCACGTCCGGCGCCCCGATCATCCTGGCCGTCTACACCCACCGCACGGTCGCGGCCACCGACGACTCCGTGGTGGCCAAGACCGCCACGATCCTGGCCCGCGGGCTCGGCAGGCTCTGATGTCGCGTCGGGGGACGAACATCCTGCGCCTGGCCACCGCCGGCACGGCCGCGGGCCTGGTGGTGGCCGCGCTCGCGGTCCCGGCGGTCGGGGGCGCCGGGCTCGGCTTCGTGACGGCGGCCGGCGAGGTCAACCTCAAGCCGCTCGACCTGGCCGAGCCGCCGCCGGCGGAGGTCACGATCGTGCGCGACGCCAAGGGCGGCGAGATCGCCCGCTTCTACGAGGAGTACCGCGAGGTCGTCGGGTTCGACGAGATCGCCGACACGATGAAGACGGCGATCGTCGCGATCGAGGACTTCCGCTTCTACGAGCACGGGGCGATCGACATCGAGGGCACCCTGCGCGCCCTCGCCACGAACCTGCAGTCGGGCAAGGTGAGCCAGGGCGGCTCCAGCATCACCCAGCAGTACGTCAAGCAGGTGCTGCTCAACTCGGCCGGCACCGAGGCGGAGCGGAACGCGGCCGTCGAGGCCAGCTACGCGCGCAAGCTCAACGAGCTGCGCTACGCGATGGGCATCGAGAAGAAGTACACCAAGGACCAGATCCTCGCCAAATACCTGAACATCGCCTACTTCGGCGCCAGCGCGTACGGGGTGGAGGCGGCGGCCCGGCGCTTCTTCGGCGTCTCCGCCGCCGACCTCACCCTCCCGCAGGCCGCCACGCTCGCCGGCGCCGTCCAGGACCCCAACGCCACCGACCCGAACCTGGGCCGGCAGCAGCGCGAACGCCTCCTCAACCGCCGCAACGTCGTCCTGGACCGGATGGCCGAACTGGGCAGGATCACCCCGGCGGAGGCCGCCAAGGCCAAGGCCACCAAGCTCGGCTACAAGGGCACCCGCATCCCCGGCGGCTGCGAGAGCAGCAAGTACCCGTACTTCTGCCTCTACGTCCGCCACGAGATCCTCGGCAACCCCGACTTCGGCCGCACGTCCAAGGCCAGGCTCGCGATGCTCAACCGCGGCGGCCTGACCATCACGACCACCCTCGACCCCGCCATGCAGGCGGCGGCCGACCGGGCGATCAAGCGGTACGTGCACCCGTCGGACGCCCCCGTCGCCGCCCAGGCCCTCGTCAAACCCGGCACGGGCGCGATCAAGGCCATGGCGGCCAGCCGACGCTACGGGACGAACGCCGCCAAGAACGAGATCTCCTACAACGTCGTCGCGAACACCGCCCACGGAGGCGGCATCGGCTTCCAGCCCGGCTCCACGTTCAAGACGTTCACCCTGATCACGGCCCTGCAGCAGGGCATGAAGCTGGACGACGGCATCGCCGCGGGCGCCGGCTACCGGGCGCCGGCGTACTCGACGTTCAAGACCTGCAAGGGCCAGAACGTCGGCGACCCGTCCCACACCGTCACCAACGACGAGGGCTCCCCCGGCTGGAAGACCCTCAGGACCGGCACCTGGAACTCGGTCAACACGTTCTTCATGGAACTGGAGGAACGGGTCGGCCTCTGCGAGACCGTCAAGACGGCCAAGGCCCTCGGGATCCGGCGCGCGGACGGCAAGAAGCTGCAGGAGTACGAGACGTTCACGCTCGGCATCAACGAGTCCGACCCCGTGACCGTCGCCACCGCCTACGCCGCCATCGCCGCCCGCGGCAGGTACTGCGCCCCGCTCGCGATCACCCAGATCACCGACCGCGACGGCCGGACGACCCGCTACCGCCCCAAATGCCGCCAGGCCCTGGACCCGGCCATCGCCGACGCGACCGCCGAGGTCCTGTCGGGCGTCTTCACCAAGGGCACCATGAGCGGCGTCGGCGGCCTCGACCGCGACGCCGCCGGCAAGACCGGCACCACCGACGACTACGCCTCGGCCTGGTTCGCCGGCTTCACCCCCGACCTGGCCTCCGCCGTCAGCCTCGGCGACCCCCGCGGCTCCCAGCAGCACAAGCTGACCGGCGTCACCATCGGCGGCCGCTCCTACGGCTCCGTCCAGGGAGCCAGCATCCCCGGCCCCATCTGGCGCGACACCATGCTGTCGGCGCTCCGCGACGTCCCCGCCACCCCGTTCACCCCGATCGACCGCGACCGCTTCGAGGGCTGCTCCTCCGGCTGCCGCCCGGAGAAGAACCCGGAGGACCCGCTCGGGGAGGACCCGCTGGGGGAGGACGCGGCGGGTGAGAATCAGGCAGGGGACGCCTCCCCGGAGGTGACCCTCTCCCCGGAGAACTACCTGGACTGACCCGCCCACGGACGGCCCGCCCTCTCAACGAGACGGCGGGCCGTCCCATGGCCGCAAGGGGTACTCTTCCCCCCGGCGACACCGCCCGCCCGCCATTCAACCGGTGCGCAGGGCGGCGACGGACTCCACCAGGCTGTCCCTGACCGCGGCGTTCATCAGACCGCCCATGGATCAAAGACCCAGCTCTTGCCCTAGTGCCGCGAGCTCGTCAGCGGCGGCCGGCTCCTGGTGGTCAGCTCGGCGTTCGACGGTATGACCGTCGCACCGCGCCCCCGCGCCGCCTGCGCGAGGATGAAGAGCATCGCGCGCCCGGCCACCTCAGCATCGATGGTCCCGGGGTCGAGACGCTTCGCCTGGACTTCCGTCATCGCCGCCTCTCGCACATCTGAGCCGGCGCATCCGTCGAGCTTCCTCCGTCCTTCCCGGGCCTTCTCGCGGTCCGCCACCGCCGGACAGAATGATCGGGTGACGACCCAGGACACCCGCGTCGATCAGGTACCGCCCACCGCGCTGATCGCCCGATACATCCTGACCTTCCAGGCGGCCTGCGGCGTCGTGGGCACCGCGCTCGCCGCCTACCTCCTCCTCAGCTCCGGCCTGGCCACCGTGTTCCTGCTGCTCCTGCTCGCCTCCGCCGCCTTCGCCGCGCTCTCATGGCTGCTGGCGGCCCGCTGGACGTCCCGGAGAAGGATGGTGCGGTGGGGAGCCGTGGCCGTCGAGGTGGCTGTTTGCGGCGTGGCGCTGGCCGCGGCCGGGTCCGGCGGGGGCGTCGGCCCGCTCGCCTGGAGCGTGCTGCCCGTGGCGGCCGTCGTCCTGCTCCTCACGCCTTCCGCGGGTCGCTGGTTCGACCGGTGATCTGCCGGCGGCCCGTTCGGGTCGCCATTGATCGGGTAGCGCCGGGGGCATGCGCGTCGCCACACTGAACCTCTGGGCCCGCCACGGCTCCTGGAGCAGGCGCAGGCAGGTGCTGATCGACGGCTTCCGCGAGCTGGACCCCGACCTCGTCGCCCTCCAGGAGTCCGTCGTGACGGACGACTACGACCAGGTCATCGACCTGCTGGGCCCCGGCTACCACGTCATCCACCAGGAGGGCGGGGAGGCCGACGGCACGCGCGCCTCGATCGCGAGCCGCCGGCCGCTGCGAGGGGTGCGGCAGCTGCGGCTGGACGTCACCGGCCGCGTGGATCCGTCGGAGTTCGCGGGATGGGCCGGGCTCGCCGAGGTGGAGGCCCCGGAGCTACGGCGGGGGCGCCTGCTGTTCGTCAACCACAAGCCGTCCTTCCGGCTCGGCCACGAACGCGAGCGCGAGCTGCAGGCCGTCCGGACGGCGCGACTGATCGAGGAGGTCGCGGGCGGCCCGGACAGCGACGTGCACGTGGTGGTGGCGGGCGACTTCGACGCGCCGCCCGACGCCGCCAGCCTCCGGTTCTGGTCCGGGCTGCAGTCTCTGGAGGGGATGAGCGTGGCCTACCGCGACGTGTGGGCGTGGGCGCGCCCGCACGAGGCCGGGCACACGTTCACACCCCAAAACCCGCTGGTGCGGGGCGGCAACTGGCCGCTGGAGACGGGCCGGCGCATCGACTACATGTTCGTACGGTGCCACGGCAACGGGCCGACGCTGCGGCTGGTGGACTGCCGGCAGATCTTCGACCGTCCGGTGGACGGCGTCTGGGCCAGCGACCACTTCGGCCTGGTGGCGGATCTCGTGCCGATGCCGTGACGTCACCGAGCGCCGGGCCGCAACCGTGACTTGTCGTGACCCTGGCATCCGGCCGATGCCGTGCACGTTATTGAGCGCCGGCGGCGCGCAACAGGCGTAGCTGGCCGATCTCGGTGACGTTCTTCATCAGCTCGGCGTTCACCCACGCCACCATGTGCGCGACCGTGAGCCCCGACCCCTCCGGCCACGGGAACGGCGCGGCGGCCTCCAGGTCGGCCTCGGTGAGCCCGCCCAGCACCGCCAGCCACTCCTCGCGCAGCCCGCGCAGCCACGCGACCGCGCTCTCCCCGTCGCCCGGCCACGTCACCTCGGACCTGTCACGCGGCGCCCGCCCCCGGGCGTGGTCGAGAGCCACGCTCCACCACCAGCCGATGTGCCAGCTCACCCAGGCGATCGTGGGCACCGGCACGGGGTCCGGCTCCGTCTCCGCCCAGTCCGGCCGCCACACCCCGCCGTCGTCGCGGCGCACGGTCCAGCAGTGCGGGCCGGGCTCCCACAGGAAGTCCTCCGGCTTCAGCCGCTCCAGGTGGTACTCGAACAGGGACCAGGTGAACTCGAACTGCCAGCGGAGCAGCTCACATCGGCTTCCGGACACCGGCCGATGCTCGCACACCCGGGCCCGTCCCGTGAATCGCTTTTATCCGTCGTGCCGCGTCCTCATGGTGGCGCAGAGGTGGAACACCTCGGGATCGTCGCCGTCGGGGACGTGGACCGTTGGCCCTCTCGTCACTCCGTCGTGAAGGCGAGCGGCACGCCGCAGGCGTCCTGCGCCGCGACGTAGAAGCCGCCGCCCGGGGTGGTGCGGGTCGGGATCTCGTTGCCCTCGATCAGCTCGCGTGCGGCGCTCAGGTCCCGGACGGCAACGGTGTGGGCGGCCAGCAGGGGCACGGCGGGCGGTACGTGCCCGGGCAGGAGGTCGTCGAGCGCGGAACGGGCGACGATCTCCACCTGGCCTTGCCGCAGCGGCAGTACCCGCTTGGCGCCGTCGATCCACACGTCGGCGTCCAGGAGGCGGGCGTAACGCTCCTCGTGCTCGTCCACCTCGCCGTCGGGCACGACCAGCAGCACGCCGTGCAGGCCGACCGCGCCGTTGGGGTGGCCCAGGTAGTGGGGCTGGTGCACGTACTGCGGGGTGTGGTGCTGGGTGGCCTGGAGCGCGCCCTCGGGAGTGTGCGCGGCGTCGACGCGGACGCTGTCGGCGCGCACGGTGCGCGGCCCGTCCGGGGTGGTGACCTCGCGTTCCAGCCCGCGGATCCCCGCGGACGCCAGCCCGGCCGCCCGCAGCCGCTCGGCGGTGACCTTGACGTCGCGCGAGCCGAGGGTCATCAGCAGCCCCCGGTACGTCCGCCGCAGCTCGTGCACGCCCCACGGGTCGGGCGCGGCCGGATCGACGATGCCGAGCAGCTCGATGAACGACTGGCCGAAGTAGGCGCACCGGTTGGCCGTGCAGGTGGGCAGGAGCGGCCCGCCGGGGCGTTCGGCGAGGAGGTGGGGCGAGACGGGGCTGAGCGTGAAGCCGAGGCGTTCGTAGCGGGCGGACGCGGCGGCGAGGTCGGTCGTGATGAGCACGGTGTGGTCGATGGAGTCGATGTCGGCGCTGCGGCCGGGCGTTCCCATGTGGTTGGTCCTTGTTCGTTGTTCGTCGGGGAGGGCACGGCTGGGGCCGATGGGGATGGGGTTGGCCGGGACGCGGCTCAGACGGCCGCCGCGATGGCCGCCCCGACGAAGAGCACCTGCAAGGCCGTCCGGATGGGCAGGGCGGTGACCGGTTTGCCGGCCAGGGTCAGACCTCGGCGGGCCGCCAAGACGTTCGCGGGGAACATGGCGATCATGAGCTGGGCCAGCCCGGCCGCCGCGTACGGCGCCACCGGGGGCACGAGCAGCCCGGCCGCGCCGGCCAGCTCCAGGACGACGAAGCCGCCGGTGAGGGCGATGAACGGAACCATCCGTCCTCCAATCTTGTCACCGGCAAGATTGGAGGGTGCACCTGCATCTTGTCAACGTCAAGATAGGATGCGGGGGCAGAACGGTGAGGCATTTTGAGCATGGAGGTGGGGTAGATCAGCCAGCAGGCCTACCATCACGGCAACCTGCGGCGCGTCATCATCGACGCCGCCCTTCAGGCCATCAGCGAATCCGGCCCGGCCGGATGGAGCCTGCGCGAGCTGGCCCGCCGCGCCGGCGTCTCGCATGCCGCCCCCGCCCACCACTTCGGCGACAAGCAAGGGCTGCTGACGGTCGTGGCCGCCGAGGGTTTCGAGATGTTCGCCGAGACCCTTGAACGGGCGGCCGCCGACGTGTGGGAGGTCGGCGTCGCCTACGTCCGCTTCGCCATCGATCACCGGCCCTACGTCGAGGTGATGTTCCGGCCGGAGCTGTACCGGGTCGACGATCCGAGCGTGCAGTCCGCGCACCAGCGGGCCGCCCAGGTGCTCGTCACCAGCGCCAGTTCATTGTCGCCGAGGCCGGCGGACGACCGGCTGACCACCATCGCCGCCTGGTCACTGGCCCACGGCTTCACCAGCCTTTGGTTGAGTGGCGCGCTGCCGGAGAGTGCGGACGGCGATCCTGAGGCTCTCGCCCGCTCGATGATCCGGCTCATGTTCGGCGCCCTGCGCTGAAGACCCGCCCGGCCCCGCGCGCCTTCAGCGCAAGGCAAGCCCGCATGCGGCCTGAGCTCGACCCACGCCAGGGGGCCTGACGGCGCGGTGCGCGCAGGCTCAGAACTCGTCGTGACCCGCGACCTGCGTGATGGTGAAGACGTGCCGGCTCGCCGCACAGATCGTTTCGAGGACGTGCACGGGGGTGTCTTCGCTGGAGTAGCTGGCCCTGAGCACCTGCACGACCCACTCCCCCGGATCGAGCTCCAGCGTCTCACGCTCGAACGCCGTCGGCGGCCGGGCGATCAGGCTCTCCTCGGCGTGACCGAACGCGTGGCCGAGGGCGACGATGGCGGACTGGAGCGACGGCCGTACGAACTCGGGCTCTGCCAGCCGGGTGCCGCCGAACAGGTCGGCGCGGAAGTGGCTCGTCGCGATGCGCACGGGGACGTCGTTCGCGGTCATCATCTTGCGCCGCGCCACGACATCCATGCCCGGCTCGATCCGCAGGCAGGCCGCCACCTGCTCACCGGCCGGTTCCAGCCCGACGTACAACATCCGCCGCCCCGCCTTGAGGCCCTGACGCTGCGCCTCCGCCAGGAACAGTGAGGCGGAGGCCCGGACGGCGGGCTCCGTCGGCAACGCCCGCCGTACGAGAACGCGCGGCGCCGCCTGCCCCTCCCGGACCCGTCCCTTACGAGCGCGTTCTGCGGGATCGCTGTCCTGGTCGCCTTCCCACCTCGACGTCTTGTCACCCAAGCGGATGTCGCCTCCTCCTGAATCCGGCACGCGGAGGCACTCTAGTGCCTGGCACAACGCCGCTGGACGGCTGCGCAGTGATGCTGCTTACGTCGCGGTGGCTTTGCCTGACGAGGGCCTCCGCGAGGTGTCAGGCCGTGACCTCTGCTTGCTCCAGGCGCTTCACTTGGGTGTGGCAGGTGCGCCTCAAAGCGGGCCCGGAGACGGTCAAAGCCCACCAGTCGTCACTTCTGCCGGCGGTGACGGTGTACGTGTCGCGCTTGCTCACTGCTCCTGCTCTTCCGCGCCGGCCACTCGGCTCGGTCAACAGTGTGACGCCTTCCCGCTGGCCAGCGCAGCAGATCGGCCGGTGACCCGGATCCGTAGCCTCTGTGGTGAAAATCATGGCCGGAGCGTTGGTGGCCGCCAGATCGCCTGACCGGTGGTCACCTCCGGTCAGGACGGCGACCGGGACGACGCCGCGGTCACGCCGATGATCGGCCGCGAATCCCCGGGGCGCACCGCTTTTCAGGGTGGGCTCCCAACGGCCAACCCGGTAAAGGGGATTGGGGTGGGCGGCCTAGAGCTTGGAGAAGCAGGGGCCGTCGAAGGTGTGGGCCTTGGCCGTGGGCCCTGTGAAGAAGTCTTTCACGGTGGTGACGCCTGTCGGTGCCTTCTCGTCCACCTTGTTGATGAGTGTCTGTCTGAACACGGCCGTCTGGTCCGCGTAGTTTCCCGCCTCCGGCGGCAGCATGCCTTCGTAGTCCACGCTCTTGAGCGTCTTCACCGCTTCCAGCAGCCCTTTCCTGCTCACGTTCCCGCTGGCCACCATCGCGTCCAGGGCCGCTTTCATGGGATACGCCCACGCCCATCCAGAGGTGTAGCCGTCGTTGGGGGTGACGCCGGGCAGCGCGGCCCGCATCGCCTTGTGACCAGGCGTGTCGGCGTCCCAGGGCTTCCCGGGGGCCGACTGTTCGTACAGGGCTTTGAGGGCGGGGGCGGCGGGGGATTTGAGGAGGGCGGGGTTCCAGGTGGGGCCGGTGCCGATGAAGCGGCCTTTGTAGCCGCCGGCGGCGGCCTGGCCGATGATGGTGGCGGCGTCGGCGGGGCCGGTGGTGAGGATGACGAGGTCGGGTTTGTTCTTGGTGATCTCGGTGATGGCGCGGCCTTGTTCGGTGGCGCCGCTGGGGGTTTCGACGTTGGTGAAGGTCAGGCCGTCGCGGGCGGCGGCGAATTTGGCGCCGGCGGCGGCGTCGGCGCCGTAGTCGCCTGCGAGGTGGACGGCCATGACGGTTTTGACCTTGTACGTGTCCACGGCGTAGTCGACGGAGTTCATGGCTTCGACGCAGTAGTTGGAGCCGGTTTCGATGATGACGTCCTCGAATTCCCAGGCGGAGGTCCAGGAGGCGGGGGCGGCGACGATGTCGTTGGCTTTGAGGTCGCCGAGGATGGCGGCGGTGGTGGGTGAGCCGAGTGTCTGGGCGAGGCCGAGTACGTGGTCTTTGATCTCGTTGTAGACCTGGCGGTGCACTTCGGGGTTGTACTTGTTGTCCTTGACGTATTTGGTGACGTCGACTTCGTACTTGCCGCCGATGCCGCCGGCTTTGTTGACGCGGGCCCAGAAGGCTTTCTGGGCGTCGGTGATGGGGACGGCGAGTGCGGCGAAGGGGCCGGAGGTGAGGTCGGAGATGGTGCCGAGGTAGATGCAGCCCTTCTTGTTGTCCACCGCGGACGGGCAGGGCTCGCTGGTGACACCGGGAGCCTGGGCGGCGGCGCCGCCCGTACTGCCTTGGTCGTCCCCCCGGAAGACGCCGCACGCGGACAGAAGGGCCGCTATGGCGACGTAGGTGACTGCACAGCGACTCTTCATGGAGGTCCCTCCTATACAGGGCTATACAGGGCTAGTACGAGAAAGGCCACGCCTTCCAGTAGTTCCGCACCCGGATCCACAAGCCGTACAGGCCCCGAGGCTCGAAGATCAGGAAGAGCACGATCAGCAGCCCGTAGAGAACGGTCTCGACCTGGAAGACGTTGGGCGTCCTGGTGGTGTCGGCGCTGATGAACGGCACCAGCGCGGGCAACGACCTGGTGACGGGCTGCAGCAGGGAGATGAACAGCGCCCCGGCGATGGATCCGGACACGGTGGCCACCCCGCCGATCAGCACCATGGCGATGAACTGCACCGACAGCAGGAGGTTGAACGACCCGGGCTCGACGTACCCGGAGATGGTGTAGAGCAGCCCGCCCGCGCATCCCGCGTAGAAGGAGGAGATGCCGAAGGCGAGCACCTTGTAGCGGGTCAGGGGCACGCCGATGACGGCGGCGGCGATGTCGCGGTCGCGGATGGCGGCGAAGGCGCGGCCGACGCGGGAGCGGGCGAGGTTGCGGGCGGCGACGGCGAAGACGATGAGCAGGGTGAGCATGAGGGTGTAGAGGAGCTGTTCCTTGGTGCCGAGCGGCCCGTCCTGGTCGAGCCGTACGCCGAGGAGCTGCGGCACGGCCGCTTCCCTGCCGACTCCGGGCCCGCCGGTCAGCTCGTCCCATTCCTTGAAGACGTGCTCGCCGAGGAAGACCAGCCCGAGGGTGACGACGGCGAGGTAGAGGCCGCGCAGCCGGGTGGCGAGCGGCGCGACGAGCACGCCGGCCGCGGCGGCGGCGAGGCCGGCGGCGGGCAGCCAGATCCACAGCTCGGCCAGGCCGTAGCCGAGGGTGTCGCCGCCGGGCGGGCCGGACAGGGCGGCGGCCGTGTACGCGCCGATCGCGACGAAGAAGGCGTGCCCGAGGGAGACCTGCCCGGCGTACCCCGTGACGAGGTTGAGCCCGATGGCCCCGATGGCCAGCGCGTACGCCCCGGCGAGCACTTCGAGCGACCGGTCCTGCAGCAGCACGGCCAGCGCGAAGGCCAGCAGCACGAGCACCGCCGTCCCCGCCTTCTTGGCGGGGGTGTCGAGCAGCGCCATGTCCTGCGTGTAGGAGGTGTAGAGCAGGGGCCGGCCGCGCACCCTGCGGGACCGTCCGGCCGGTATGTCGGGCGCGGCCCTGGTCATACCCGCTCGACCTCCCGCGTCCCGAACAGCCCGTACGGCCGGACCAGCAGCACGACCAGCATGACGACGTACGGCGACACGACCGCGAAGTTCTGCCCCAGCCAGGGCGCGTACTCCCCCTGGTACGACTGGAACAGCGACTCCACCACGCCGACGACGAGCCCGCCGGCCACGGCGCCGCCGAGCGAGTCGAGCCCGCCCACGATGATCGCCGGCAGCGCCTTCAGCGCGACGACCCACGTCATCTGCTCGATGCCCTGCCCGGTGCCGACGAACATCCCGGCGACCGCGGCGAGGAACCCGGCCAGCCCCCACGACAGCGCGAACACCGCCCCCACGGACACGCCTTGAGCGAGCGCGGTCTCCTGGTCGAAGGCCGCCGCCCGCATGGCCAGCCCGTAGCGGGTGTGGCGGAAGAACGCGAACAGCAACCCCACCAGCACGGCGGTGGCCGCCATCATGGCCAGCCAGCGCGTCTGCACGACGAGCGGCCCGATCGACACCTGCGTGAACCCCCACGGGTCGCCGACCTGCCGCACGTCCCTGCCGATGAAGGCGTTGACGACCACCCGGACCACGACGTCGATCCCGAGCGTGATGATCGCCACGACGAAGACGGGGCGGCCCACCATCGGCCTGATCGCCACCCGTTCGACCGCGAGCGCCACGCCCGCGATGAGCAGCGCCGACAGCAGCACGGCGGGGTAGAACCCGGTCACGCCGGTCAGGTGGCTGACCGCGACGCCGCCGGCGAGCATGAGGGCGGGCTGGGCGAAGCTGATCACCCGCGTCGCCTTGTAGATGATCACGAAGCCGAGCGCGAGCAGCGCGTACACCGAGCCGTTGCCCAGCCCCCTGATGAGGGTCTCCAGCAGCCCCTTCACCGGGCGTACATCCCTTCGACCAGGTCCTCGAAGAGCTTGGCGACGGCGGAGCGCTTGACCTTCTGGGTGGCGGTCAGCTCGCCGTCCTCGTGGTCGAGCTCCTTGGGCAGGAACGCGAACCGCTTGACCTGCTCCACGGACGCGAACCGCTCGTTCACGCCGTTCACGATCTCCTGGACCAGCTCCCGCACCTGCGGCTTTTCCGACAAATCCCGATAAGTGGTGTACGGCAGGCCGCGCCGCCGCGCCCACTCCCCCACCGTGTCCGGCTCGATCCCGATCAACGCCACGAGGTACGGCCGCTGGTCCCCGACGACCACGGCCTCCTTGACGTACGGGGAAGCCTTGAGCGCGTTCTCGATCTCGCTGGGCGCGATGTTCTTGCCGCCGGCCGTGATGATGATGTCCTTCATCCGGTCGGTGATCCGCACGTGCGTGCCCTCGACCCACTCGCCGACGTCGCCGGTGTGCAGCCAGCCGTCCTCGTCGAGCACGTCGGCGGTGGCGCGCGGGTTGCGCCAGTAGCCGGCGAAGTTGCCCGGGTGCCGGGTCAGGATCTCGCCGGTGGCCTCGTCGATCTTCAGCTCGATGCCGGGGTGCGGCTCGCCGACCGTGCCCAGGCGCACCCGTCCGGGGCGGTTGGCGGTGGCGACGGCGGTGTTCTCGCTCATGCCGTACACCTCGTGCATGGGCACGCCGATCCCCATGTAGAACTTGAGCACGTCCGGCGCGATCGGCGCGGCGCCGGAGGCGGCGTAACGCACCCGCCGCATGCCGAGCCGCTCGCGCAGCGCGCGGTAGCAGAGCACCCAGCCCATCGCGTACGCCGCCCGCGTCCCGAGCGTGTGCCGGCCGCCGGTGCGTACGAGCGTGTCGCCGATGCGGTCGGCCACCCGCAGCCAGAGCCTGGTCAGCGCCCGCTTCACCGGCGAGGCCGACTCCACCCTGATGTCCACCTGCGCGAGCACCTTCTCCCAGATGCGCGGCACCCCGAACAGGATCGTCGGCTGCACCTCGCGCAGGTTGGCGGGGACGGTGTCGATGGACTCGGCGAAGTTCACCTGCACGCCGGCCGCCGCGTTGAACCACACGGTGAACGCCCGCTCGGCCACGTGGCACAGCGGCAGGTACGACAGCGCGAGATCGCGCTCCGAGGGCGGCGGCGCGGTGAAGCCACCGCCCTCGACCAGCGTGCGCACGGCGAACTCGACGTTCGCGACGGTGAGCATCACCCCTTTGGGCGGCCCGGTCGTGCCGGAGGTGTAGATGAGCGTCATCACGTCGTCCGGCTCCGCCTCCGCCATCCGGCGTTCCACCGCCCCGGGATGCTCGGTGCGGTGCGCGGCCCCGAGCGCGAGCAGCTCCGGCCAGGACATCAGCACGTCGTCGTCGTAGCGCCCGCGGATGCCGCGCGGCTCCAGGTAGACGATGCGCCGCAGGTCAGGGCAGTCGCCGAGCACGGACAGCGCCTTGTCCACCTGCTCCTGGTCCTCGGCGACGAGCAGCTTGGCGCCCGAGTCGGCCAGCAGGTAGGCGACCTCGGCGGGCGGGTTCGTCGGGTAGAGGCCGACCGTGATGCCGCGGACGGCGACGGTGCCGAGGTCGGCGTAGAGCCATTCCGGGCGGTTCTCGGAGTGCACGGCCACCCGGTCGCCCGGCTCGACGCCGAGCGCGAGCAGGGCGTGGGCGACCAGCTCGACCTGCGTCCAGTACGCGGCCCAGGTCACCTCCTGCCAGATGCCGAGGTCCTTGTGCCGCAGGGCGACGGCCCCGGGAGCGCTCCTGGCCCGCTCGCGCACCCGGGTCACGATGGTGGCGGTCGTCCTGGACATGGTGCCGGTGGTCATGCCGTCCCTCCCAGGTACGCCTCGATGACCGCGGGATCCCGCTGCACCTCGGCCGGGCTGCCGAGCGCGACCGGGCGGCCGAAGTCGAGCACGAGCACCCGGTCGGCCAGGTCCATGACCAGGCCCATGTCGTGGTCCACGAGCACGACGGGAATGCCCAGCTCGTCCCGGATGTCCAGCACGAACCTGGCCGTGTCCTCGGTCTCCTCCAGGTTCATGCCGGCCACGGGCTCGTCCAGCAGGAGCAGCCGGGGCTCCATGGCCAGCGCCCGCCCCAGCTCCACCCGCTTCTGGATCCCGTACGGCAGCAGCCGCACCGGATGGCGGCGCCACGCCTCCAGCTCCAGGAAGTCGATGATCTCCTCCACCTTCGCGCGCGCGGCCAGCTCGGCCCGCCGGGCCCGGCCGTACCAGACGAGCGCGGACAGCGCGCCGTAGCGGAAGTGGTGGTGGCGGCCGAGCATGAGGTTGTCGAGGACGGTCAGGTTGTGGAAGAGCTCCACGTTCTGGAACGTGCGCGCCAGCCCCATGGCCGCGATCTCGTACGGGCGGCGGGCCAGCAGGTCCTCGCCGAGGAAGGTGACCCGCCCGCGCTGCGGCCGGTAGACGCCCGACAGGACGTTGAAGATCGAGGTCTTGCCGGCGCCGTTCGGCCCGATGACGGCCAGCAGCTCCGCCTGCCGCACCTCGAAGGAGACCCCGTCGACGGCCTTGACCCCGGCGAAGCTCAGGTGCACGTCCTCGAACGTCAGGAGAGCCATCTTTTTCTCCGCTTGTAGTGCTTGACCTCGCGGAAGGAGCGGACGGCCCCCAGGTAGAACTCCTTGATGTCCTCATCGGCGAGCAGGTCGCGCGACGGCTTGTCCATCACGATCTTCCCGGTCTCCATGACGTAGCCGTGCGCGGCGATGGACAGGGCCATCGTGGCGTTCTGCTCGACCAGCAGGACCGTGGTGCCCTGGCGGTTGATCTCCACGATGAGGTCGCGCACCTGCCCGACCAGCGACGGCGCCAGGCCCAGGCTGGGCTCGTCCAGCAGCAGGTACTTCGGGCCCGCCATGAGGGCGCGGCCGACGGCCAGCAACTGCTGCTCGCCGCCCGACAGGTAGCCCGACACGCTCCTGCGCCGCTCGCGCAGCACCGGGAACAACCCGTAGACGCGGTCGAGGTGGGAGCGGGCGGCGGTGTGGCCGCCGACCTTGAGGTTCTCCTCGACGGTCAGCTCGGCCAGGATGCGGCGGCCCTCCATCACCTGGCTGACGCCGCGCCGGACGATCTGGGCGGGCCGCAGGCGGTGGATCGGCTCGCCCTCCAGCGTGACCTCGCCCTTGGTGATCTCGCCGTCGTGCACGCCGAGCAACCCGGAGACGGCCCGCAGCAGCGTGGTCTTGCCGGCGCCGTTCGCGCCGAGCAGCGCCACGATGGAGCCGGGCGGCACGCGCAGGCTCACGCCGCGCAGCACGAGCATCACGTCGTCGTAGACGACCTCGAGGTTGCGGACCTCCAGCACGCTCGGCTCCCCGCCTCGGTGTGGCCTGTGTCACTCCCCCGCTGAGGCCAATGTCCACGCTTGCTCAGCGACCGACAAGAGGCCCGGCCGGATTTCGCACGGCAGGGTGCGCCTAGGATTCCTGGTATGGCAATTTGTGAGCATCTTTCCAAGGCCGACGACCCCGCCGCCAAGACGCCGGAGGGCTGCGAGGAGTGCCTGGCCTCCGGTGGCCGCTGGGTGCACCTGCGGCGCTGCCTGGAGTGCGGCCACATCGGGTGCTGCGACTCCTCCCCGTCCAAGCACGCCACGGGGCACTTCCACGAGACGGGTCACCCCGTCATGCAGTCGTTCGAGCCCGGCGAGAGCTGGCGCTGGTGCTTCGTCGACAGCCAGATGGGCTGACCGTCACCGTTCGAGGATCGCCTCCTCGAAGTCGAGCTGCGCCATCACCTCGCGCAGCACCTCGTCGTCGAGGCGGCGCTCGTCACGCAGCCGCACGAACACCTGCCGCTCGGCCTGCAGCATGTCGCGCCGCAGGCGGCGGTAGAGAGCGCTGGGCGTCTCGGCCCCGCCCGCGCCCGTGCCGCCGCCCAGGCGCTCCCACGCCGTCAGCGAGCGGCGCCACGACTTCTCCCTGAGCTGGTCGATGACCTGCCGCTGGATCTCGTCGGGCTCGCCGTCGAGCTCGCCGACCAGCCGCTCCAGCTCCGCCAGGCCCGACTCCAGCGCCGCCTGCTGCGCGGCCGCCTCGGCCAGCCGGTCTTCGTACTGCTCCTGCTCGCTCGACACGCCCAGCCGCCTGATCAGCATGGGGAACGTGGTGCCCTGGATGAGCAGCGTGCCGATCACGGTCGTGAACGTCAGGAACAGCAGCAGCGCCCGGTCGCGCTCGGCCACCCCCGAGATCGAGAACGCCGCCGCCAGCGACACCACGCCCCGCATGCCCGCCCAGCCGAGGATCACGGTCTCCCCCGCCGACGGCCCGGTGCCCTTGTGCAACACTTTGATCACCGACGTGACCGTGAACACCCACACGAACCTGCTGACGATCGTCACCGCCAGCACCGCCGCCGCGTAACCCGCCACCGCCCACGCGCTGTAGCCGGTGATGCCCTCGATCACGGTGACGAGCTGCAGCCCGATGAGCGCGAACACGATCGCCTCGAGGAAGAAGTCGGTCACCTTCCACACCGCGTCGGACACCAGCCGCGTGCCGAACCCGCGCAGATGCATGCGGTTGCCCAGATAGAGGCCCACGATCACGACCGCGATCACGCCCGACGCGTGCACGCTCTCCGCCGCCAGGTAGGCCGCGAACGGGATCAGCAGCATCAGCGTGTTCTCGACCAGCGAGTCACGGGTGTGCTGGAAGATCCAGGCGAAGACGAACGCCAGCGCCAGCCCGATCGCCACGCCCACCGCGGCGGCGAACAGGAACTCCCCCAGCCCCTCCCACAGGTCGACGGCCCCGCCCACGGCCGCCCCGATGGCCACCCGGTAGAGCGTCAGCGCGGTGGCGTCGTTGAACAGGCTCTCGCCGATGAGGATGGTCAGCGACCGGCGCGGCAGGCCCAGCCGCCGCCCGACCGCGACGGCCGCCACCGCGTCGGGCGGCGCGATGATGGCACCCAGCGCGAACGCCAGCGCCAGCGGCAGGCCCGGCAGCAGGAGGTGGACGACCAGCCCGACCACGGCCGTGGTGAACAGCACCAGCCCCACCGACAGCAGGCCCACGGCCCGCTTGACGTCACGCAGGCGCAGGTAGGAGCTGTCGAGCGCGGCCGAGTAGAGCAGCGGGGGCAGGAACACGTAGAGGACGAGCTGCGGCTGCAACGGCACCGCCGGCACCATCGGCGAGACCAGCAGCCCGGCCGCCACCAGCAACAGCGGCGCCGGCCAGCCCTTGCGGCGCGCGACCGCCGCGACCGCCACCGCACCTCCGGCCAGCAGCAGCAACTGCAAACCCATGCTCGGATCCACCGGCGCCCCTCCAGCCCCCAGCCGGGCGATCGCGAGCCGACCGCCTCAGCTCCATCGTCCCGCCGGAAGCGTACCCGGCGTGCCGGGGTGCGGGATCACCACTCCCTGCGGTCGCTTCTTTCGTGGTAGTCGGGCTGCTCGGGGCGCAGGCGCTCGCCCGTGGAGAACATGGGGTCCCCGACGTACGGGCGCGACATGCCCGCGTCGGGCTGCTGGCCGTACTGATCCTGAGAACCGTACTGATCCTGGTGGCCGTACTGGTCCTGTGGCGGGTACTGCTCCTGGCGGCCCAGCGCCAGCAGCGGGTCCACCGGGTTCGGCTGCTGGCTCTGCTGGTACGAGCCGTAGTCCGGAGCGGGCGGCTGCTGTGGAGCGGAGCGGCGGCGGCCCGCCCCCGGGATGCCGTGCATGGGCGTGCCCAGCCCCGCCGCGCTCGGCGTGGGCTGGGGCTGCTGGTAGGTGTCCTGATAGGTGTCGGGGCGCCGGCTCCCGTACGGGTCCGAGGGGTACGGGTCCTGCTGGTACGGCTGCTGCGGGGCCGCCTGGTACGGCTCGGCCGCCTGCGAGGGGAAGCCGAGCGGGTCGGTGCTGAGCGGCGACGGCCTGCGCTGGTCGCCCCCCGGCAGCTGGTAGACCGGTTCGCTGCCGTCGACGTACTGCGGCCCCGTGAACGGATCGGCCTGGGCGGCGGGCTGCTGCGTGTAGTGGGGGCCGCTCAGCGGGTCGGAGGTGTACTGCGGGCCGCTGAAGGGGTCGCCGGTGTACTTCTGCTGCGGGCCCGTGCTGTCCACGTACTGGGGGCCGGTGAAGGGCGCGCGGGGCTCCCCGTACGCGGGCGTGGTGTCACGCGCCGTGTCCCTGGGGGCCGTGGTCTCGCCGTAGGAGGCCACCAGCTTGTCCTGCGGCGCCGGGCCCCTGGCCACGAGGACGTCGTTGGGCGACAGGGCGGCCGTGGGCCGCTCGTCGAGCGGCGGCGCCGGCGGCGGCTGCGTGTGCTGCTGTGCGTGTTGCTGGGGCCGGTGGTAAGTGCCGGTGCCCGGCATGACCTCCGTGCCGGGGTCGTGCGCGGGCACGGCGGGCTGCTCGCCCGTCGCCTCCGCGAACCCCTCGTCGAGGGTGTCGAGCAGCCGGCCGACATCCTCCATCGGCATGCGGAAGCTCGCTGTGCACATCTCGCCCCGCCACAGGCTGAGGACCAGCGTGCCCTCATGCCACGTGACACGCAGGCACCGCTCCTGACCTCGTGCATCGAAGAAGACTTCGCCGAACGACGGCAACGGGACAACTTCCGACATGGCAGACATACTGCTTTAACCAGCCTTTATTCGTCCACTCAACCCCGGAAAACCCAGAGGAACCGGCCTTCCCATCTACACCCGGACTCCCACCGGTCACACCCTGTGAGGATCGTCGGCGACCAGTTGGAGTCCCGATCGCCCAGTGTGCCACGCGACGCGCCGGGAGTATCCGGGAACGCCGGGATGCGTCTGGCCGATCACACCGTGTTCGGCCCGACGTCCGGCCCAGGGGTCGGCACGGCGGCCCCGGAATGCGGGTAGCGTTTACTGCCGTGCCGGACTCCCATCTCCCACCAGTGGACGAACTGCTCAGCATCGCGGTCAGCGCTCTCGGCGGGAGCGAACGGCAGGGCCAGCTCACCATGGTCCGCGCCGTACAGAAGGCCATCGACGACGAGGAGCACCTGGCCGTCCAGGCCGGCACGGGCACCGGGAAATCCCTCGCCTACCTCGTGCCCTCCATCCGGCACGCCATGGACAGCGAGCGCCCCGTCGTCATCTCCACCGCCACCATCGCGCTGCAGCGCCAGCTCGTCGACCGCGACCTGCCCCGGCTGTCCGAGGCGCTGGCCAAGGAGCTGCCGCACGAGCCGACGTTCGCCATCCTGAAGGGCCGCCGCAACTACCTGTGCCGCTACAAGGCGACCGCCGGCTGGCCCGAGGAGGACGAGCAGGACCAGCTCTTCGACCCGCGCGAGGTCAGCGCCACCGGCCGCATGGTGCAGCGCATCCAGGAGTGGGCCGAGGAGACCGAGACCGGCGACCGCGACGAGCTGGTGCCGGGCGTCAGCGAGCAGGCGTGGCGGCAGTTCTCCGTCAGCGCCCAGGAATGCCTGGGCGCCAACCGCTGCCCCAGCGGCGCCGAATGCTTCGCCGAGCTGGCCAGGGCACGAGCCGGCGAGGTCGACGTCGTCGTCACCAACCACGCGCTGCTCGCCATCGACGCCATGGGCGACCTGCCCGTGCTGCCCGAGCACGAGGTGGTCGTCGTCGACGAGGCCCACGAGCTGGTCGACCGCGTCACCTCCGTCGTCACCGGCGAGCTGTCCGAAGCCTCGGTCATGCTCGCCGTACGCCGGGTCGGCCGCCTCATCGACCAGCCCGTCGCCGACCAGCTCATGGAGGCCGGCGAAGACCTCAAGGCGCTGCTGGCCGCCGCCCCGCCCGGCCGCATCGACGAGCTGCCCCAGGTGCTCGGGCTGACCCTCCAGCTCATCCGCGACACCGCCTGGCGCTGCATCACCGCCATGGGCCCGCGCAACGCCGACAAGGACGACCCCGACAAGGCCGGCCAGCGCAAGGCCGCCTTCACCGCGCTCGACGAGGTCCACGACACCGCGGTGCGCATGCTCGACGCCTACGGGCACGCCTCCGAGGCCGACCGCGCCGAAGTGGTCTGGCTCGACGCCGGCACCGACCGCCGCCCGCCCTGCCTGCGGGTCGCGCCGCTCACCGTCAGCGGCATGCTGCGCGACAAGCTGTTCGGCGAACGCACGGTCGTGCTCACCTCCGCCACGCTCGCGCTCGGCGGCACCTTCGACGCGCTGGCCGCGCAATGGGGCCTCGCCGACGGCACATGGCAGGGCATCGACGTCGGCTCCCCGTTCGACCACCCCCGCGCCGGCATCCTGTACGTCGCCAAACACCTCCCCCAGCCCGGCCGCGACGGGCTCCCCCAGCAGTACCTCGACGAGATCGCCGAGCTCATCGAAGCCGCCGGCGGCCGCACCCTCGGCCTGTTCTCCTCCATGCGCGCCGCCAAGGCCGCCACCGAGGCGCTGCGCGACCGCCTCGACGTCCCGCTCCTATGTCAGGGCGACGACTCCACGATGCTCCTGGTCAAGCAGTTCGCCGAGGACGAGCCCACCTGCCTGTTCGGCACCCTGTCCCTCTGGCAGGGCGTCGACGTCCCCGGCCCCTCGCTCCGCCTCGTCATCATCGACCGCGTCCCCTTCCCCCGCCCCGACGACCCCCTCACCTCCGCCCGCCAGCGCCACGTGGCCGCCAGAGGCGGCAACGGCTTCATGGCCGTGGCCGCCAACCACGCCGCCCTCCTCCTCGCCCAGGGCGCCGGCCGCCTCCTGCGCTCCCAGAACGACAAGGGCGTCATCGCCGTCCTCGACCCCCGCCTCGCCACGGCCCGCTACAGCGGCTTCCTGCTGAACTCGCTCCCCCCGTTCTGGCGCACCATGGACCCGGCCATTCCCCGAGCCGCCCTGAAACGCCTCGCCGCCGACCCCTCCTGACCCGCGCCGGGTTGGGTGGGCGGGCACCCGCAAGCGCTTCCCCTCCGCCACAACGACCTTGTCGCCACTCGCCGCCCACTTTGCGCCGAACCGCGCCGCACACCGCCCCACCGCACCGGCGCTCGAAAGGCACGTGCCCTGAAGGCACGACTCGACGCCCAGCTCGGCAGGACACGGCTCGGTGGGCTACAGCCCGACGCGGCTCGGAGCAGTGCACGGCACGGCGCACGGCACGGCCCGAGGCAGGCTCACGGCTTGACGAGCCAGGGCAGGGCAGGGCTTGGTGAGGCACGGCTCGACGCAATTCGGGGCAGAGCACGACACGGCGCAAGACCGCTCTCAACGCGCGTCGGACCACCGGCCCCTTCAAGCGCCGGTACGGCGAGCAGCCCAATGGCGCGACTCGGCGCAACGCGCACGGCGAGCAACCCGACGATCCGGCCCAGCGCGCCCGGCAGGTAGTGGAGGGAACGGCAGCCGCACCACCGCGCCGCCGAACCAGCCCGCCGCACCGCCGCCCCATGCGGGCGCCGGTGCGGCGAGGAGTCCTACGGGCCGGGCCGGCGCAACGGGTGCGGCGAGCACCCGGGAGGGGTATGACCACGGAACTCGGTCAAGGATGCGCCGTTACGGCGGCCGGCCACGTGCGGGTCTAGAAGCGTCCCCCTGGAGGCGCTCAGCCACGTGCGCAGGGTGGCGCCCACCGGGCCTTGCCGTAAAAAAGGAAGAAAAAATCACCAAGGGGCGAGATCGGGCCGCTTGGGAGAGACCCCGTCGCCGGAGGAGACGCCGCGCAGGCGGCGGGCCACCCACGGCACGAGGTGCTCGCGCAGCCACTGCGCGTCCTCGCGCCGCCGCGCCCGCGGATCCACTTCCCGCTGCGGCCACTCCTTGCGCCAGTCCTCGAACGGCACCCCGAGCACGTCGAGGACGCGTGCGGCCACGAGCCGGTGCCCGTCCTCGTTCATGTGGAGGCGGTCGGGGCTCCAGGCGCGCCAGTCGCGCAGGCCCTGCATGGACCACTGGTCGACGAGCCGGCAGCCGTACAGGTCGGCGATGGAGCGGATGTGCAGGTAGTAGATGGCGAAGCGGCCCCGCAGGCGGCGCATGATGGGCGTGTCGCGCGGGTCGACGCCGGTGAACAGCAGCACGTCGGCCCCGCCGCGCCGCAGGTCGCGGACGGCGGCGGCGAGTTTCTTGGCCATCACGTCGGGGTCGCTGCCGGGCCGGAGCAGATCGTTGCCGCCGGCGCAGAAGCTGACCAGGTCGGGGGCCATCTCGACGGCCAGCGGCACCTGCTCGGCCACGATCTGGTCGAGCAGTTTGCCGCGCACGGCCAGGTTGGCGTAGCGGAAGGAGGGGTCGTCGGCGGCGAGCCGCTCGGCCACCCGGTCGGCCCAGCCACGGTAGTGCCCGTCCGGTCCGGGATCGTTCAGTCCTTCTGTGAAGCTGTCACCGAGGGCGACGAAGGACTTGTAGTGCCTCATGAGGTGGTGTTCATCTCCGAAATAGCATGCAGCGCAAGGACGTACGACTGTAGTCCGAAGCCCGCGATGGTGCCCGTCGCCACCCCGGCCACGACGGAGGTATGGCGAAACTCTTCCCTGGCGGCGGGGTTGGAGATGTGCACTTCGATGAGCGGGGCGGTGCGCTGGGCGATGGCGTCGCGCAGCGCGTAGGAGTAGTGGGTGAAGGCGGCGGGGTTGAGCACGACGGGGATGGCGCCGTCGCAGGCTTCGTGGATCCAGCCGATCAGCTCGGCCTCGGAGTCGGTCTGGCGCACGTCGACGTCGTGGCCGAGCTTGCCGGCGGTCTCGCGGCAGAGGTTGACGAGGTCCTCGTAGGTGTCGGCGCCGTAGATGGAGGGCTCGCGCTTGCCGAGCCGGCCCAGGTTGGGCCCGTTGAGTACGAGGATCATGCGGAGATCTCCTTGTAGGCGGCTTCGAGCAGCTCTTCCGCGGGGCCTTCGAGGCGGCCGGGTCTGGCGAGGTCGTCGAGGACGACGAAGCGCTGCTTGGCGCCGCGGTTCTTCTTGTCGAGGCGCATGTGGTCGCGCAGCCGGGGCCAGGCGTCGGCGCGGTGGCTGATGGGCAGGCCGACGCTGGTGAGGATGGCGCGGGTGCGGGCGACGACGTCGGCGCGGCCGGACAGCCTGGACAGCTCGGCGGCGTAGACCATGCCGATGGCGACGGCCTCGCCGTGGCGGATGGCGTAGTGCTCGTCGCGTTCGATGGCGTGGGCGAGCGTGTGGCCGTAGTTGAGGATCTCGCGCAGGCCGGCCTCGCGCAGGTCGGCGCCGACGACGTCGGCCTTGACCTGGATCTTGCGTTCGATCAGCTCGCGCGTGTGGGGGCCGTCGGGGCGGGTGGCGGCCTCCGGGTCTGCCTCGATGAGGCGCAGGATCTCGGGGTCGGCGATGAAGCCGCCCTTGATGATCTCGGCCAGGCCGGCGACGTAGTCGGCCTTCGGCATGCTGGCCAGCGTGGACAGCTCGCACAGGACGCCGGCGGGCGGCAGGAAGGTGCCGACGAGGTTCTTGCCTTCGGGCGTGTCGATGCCGTTCTTGCCGCCGACCGCGGCGTCGACCATGGCCAGCAGCGTCGTCGGGACGAGCACGACCTGCACGCCGCGCAGCCACGTCGCCGCCACGAACCCGGCCAGGTCCGTCGTCGCGCCCCCGCCCACGCCGATCACGGCGTCGGAGCGGGTGACGCCGTGGCGGCCCAGCTCGGACCAGAGGCGCGCGGCCACCTCGACGGTCTTGGCCTGCTCGCCGTCGGGCACGGGCAGCTCGACGACCTCGTAGCCGCTCTCCGCCAGCGCGGCGGCGACCGGGCGGGTCAGCTCGGGCAGCGTCTCGGGGCCGATCACGGCGACGGTGCGCACGCCGGGCTTGAGCAGCGTGGTCAGCTCGGCCAGCACGCCGGTGCCGACCACCACGTCGTACGGGCTGTCGCCGCGCACGTGGATCCTCGTCGCGGCACTCTCACTGGGGGCCGTCATGCGGGCAGCCCCCTCACGATCTCGTCGGCGAGCTCCTCCGGCTCACGCTTGTCGGTCACCACCGTCACCGCGGCCAGCCGCTCGTAGACCGGCCGCCGCTCCTCCATGAGCTTCTTGAGCTGGCTGCGCGGGTTGAGCACCAGCAGCGGCCTGGCCGCGGCGAGCCCGACCCGCTGCACCGCGTCGGACAGCCCGACCTGGAGGTAGACGACGTGGTGGCCGGCGAGCAGCGCCTGCGTCTCCTCGTGCAGGACGGCGCCGCCGCCGAGGGACAGGATGCCGTCGTGCTCGGCCAGGGCGCGGCGCACCGCCTCGTGCTCCAGCTCACGGAAGCGGGCCTCGCCGTCCTCGACGAAGATGTCGGCGACGGGCTTGCCCGCCACTGCCTCGACGTCGGCGTCGGTGTCGCGGAACTCGACGCCGAGCCGCTCGGCGAGCAGCCGCCCGAGCGTGGTCTTGCCGGACCCGGGAGGCCCGATCAGCACAGCCTTGGCCGTCATTTGATCACCATGGATGAGAGGTAGCCGGACAGGTTGCGGGCGACTTCCTCCACGGAGTCGCCGCCGAACTTCTCGATCGCCGCGTCGGCCAGCACCAGCGCGACCATCGCCTCGGCCACGATGCCCGCCGCCGGGACCGCGCACACGTCGGAGCGCTCGTGGTGGGCCTTGGCGGCCTCGCCGGTCTTGACGTCGATCGTGGCCAGCGCCCTGGGAACGGTGGAGATCGGCTTCATCGCGGCGCTGACCCGCAGGATCTCGCCGTTGGTCATGCCGCCCTCGAGGCCGCCCGCGCGGTTGGTGACGCGGCGCACGCCGTCGGCGGTGGTGTACTCGATCTCGTCGTGGGCGCGGGAGCCGGGCCTGCGCGCGGTCTCGAAGCCGTCGCCGACCGCGACGCCCTTGATCGCCTGGATGCCCATGAGGGCCCCGGCGAGCCTGGAGTCGAGCCGCCGGTCCCAGTGCGTGTAGCTGCCCAGGCCGGGCGGCAGGTTGTAGGCGAGAACCTCGACGACGCCGCCGAGCGTGTCGCCGTCTTTGTGCGCCTTGTCGATCACGGCGACCATCGCGGCGCTGCCCTCGGGGTCGGCGCAGCGGACCGGGTCGGCGTCGATCCTGGCCAGGTCGCCCGGGCCGGGCAGCGTCTCGGCCGGGGTGCGCGCGCCGCCGATCTCGGTGACGTGGCTGACGATGTCGACGCCGAGCGCCTGCTTCAGGAACCGCCGGGCGACCTCGCCCAGCGCCACCCGCGCCGCCGTCTCGCGGGCGCTGGCCCGGTCGAGGACGTTACGGGCGTCGTCGAAGCCGTACTTCTGCATGCCCGCGAGGTCGGCGTGCCCGGGACGGGGGCGGGACCTGGGGGCGTTGCGGGCCAGGCCCTCCAGCTCGGCCGGGTCGACCGGGTCGGCCGCCATGACCTTCTCCCACTTGGGCCACTCCGTGTTGCCGACCCTGATCGCGACCGGGCTGCCCATCGTGCGCCCGTGCCGGACACCGCCGGCGATCGTCACCTCGTCCTGCTCGAACTTCATCCGAGCGCCGCGCCCATAACCGAGCCTGCGGCGGCGCAGTGCCTCGTCGATGGCGCCCGTGGTCACCCCTACCCCGGCCGGCAGGCCTTCGAGGATGGCGACGAGTTCGGGCCCGTGGGACTCTCCGGCGGTCAACCAGCGCAACATGCGTACAAGTCTTCCATGTACGGCCCAGTGAGATGTCCCTCGATCACCATCCGAGACAGAGTGTCGGGAGCGTGCCGAGCAGCATGAAGGTGCCGAAGGGGAACTCGGTGTGCCGGGTGGCCCGGCCGGTGGCCAGCAAGCAGAGCGCGTAGACCGCGCCGAGCAGCTGCCCGCAGAAGGCCGCCACGACCAGGGCCTGCCAGCTCAGCGCGGCGGTCGCCATGCCGATCAGCCCGGCGATCTTGACGTCGCCGAGCCCCATCGCCTCCGGTCTGACGAGCCACAGTAGCGCGTACACCGCCGTCAGCGCCGCCCCGCCGGCCAGCGCCCTGGGCAGCTCCCCTGTGGGGAGCAGCGCCACCGCCATGATCGGGTACGCCGGTAGCGTGATCGCGTCGGGCAGCGTGCTGGTCCGCCAGTCGATGACGGCCAGCGCCACGGCGATCACGGCGAAGCACACGTACGGCGGCCCGGCCCGCCACCCCGCCAGCGCGGCCACGGCGGCGCTGACCAGCTCCAGCGCCGGCCAGGGGCGGGCGAGAGCGGGCTCGCCGGAGTAGGAGGCGGCCAGCGCCCTGATGCGGTCTCCGCAGACGAGGCCGGCCAGCGCCATGAGTGCCACCACCCGGCCGACGCTAACCGCGCCCGCGGGCCGCCCGCGCCCGGCCATGCACAGTGGGTATGGGACGGTCAGCGCTTCCTGGAGAACCAGCGGCGCTTGCGCGGCGGGGCCTCCTCCACCTTGGCCACGGTCACGCCGGCCAGCTCGCTCACTGTCCCCGACTCGACCGCGGCCAGCGCCGCCAGCACCTCGCCCTCGATCACGAACTGCACCGGCCCCGCCACGTCCACCACGACCGCCGCCGCCCGCTCCTGCACGGCCGCCTGGCAGACCTGCAGCGTGGTCGCCTGGATCGGGCGCGCGTCGGGCCGCCATTTGGTGAGCGCCTGCGTGCCGGTGAACGCGAGCACCGCCTGCCTGCCGTCCTGCCCGACGAGCTTCGGCAGGGCCATCTCGCTCTCCTTCTCCTGCCGCAGCCCGTGCTCCCCCACCTCGGACTCGGTCAGCAACGCGACCACGGGCACCAGCAGGCGGGCGCCGCTGAGCGCGTTCAGCACCTCGGCGGGGCCGGCCGTGCCCTCCTGGTAGGCGGCCAGGGCGGCGGCGACGGCGGGGGCGGCGCCGCCGTCGTCGTTCGGGTCGAGGGGTCGCGGGATGCTCGGCACAACGTCCGAGACTACCGGCGCCCGCCACCGCCCCCGATCCCGGCCGCGTTCCTGGTCACTCGCGTTCGTCCCCGTCCCCGTCCCCGAGCCTGGCCCGGACCGTGTGGATCGCCGCCGTCAGCACGGGCGGCACGGTGATGGCGATGACGACGGCGTCGGCGAGCCGGTCGGCCGCCGCGTCCAGCACGAGCCAGCCGAGCAGCGGCGCGAGCAGGGCCCACGCCCGCAGATCCGACCGCACGACCCAGCGCAGAAGGCGCACCGCCGCGGGTTCGCCGCGCGGGAGGGCGGCGTGCCGGCGCAGCGTCAGCGCCATGCGCGGCATGCCGGCCAGCAGCCGGAACGCGAACCGCAACCGGGCTCTGCCGCCGGGCAGCGCGAGCAGCTCGCCCAGCCATTCCTCCACCCACCTGGTCCGCGCCACCGGCGGAAGCAGGATCGCGCCCGCGGCGACGACCCCGAAGGAGACGTGCGCGCCGCCGAGCCCGGACAGGTTCGCCAGGGCCAGCCGCCGCAGCTCCTCCTCGACCTGCGGCAACCCCAGGCGGGCCGCGACGGGCGCGACGACCTCCAGGTTCTCCCGCGAGTTCACCCGCTGCCTGGCCTCGGGCAGGCCGCCGATCGTGCGCTGGTTGTGCAGCCGATCCGCGAGCTTCAGCGTGAGCAAGCGCTTGTCCATGGAGACAGGCCACTCGGGTGGCGTGCGCCGGGCGAAGCCGCATCGCATGGCGCGCAGCAGGCCGATGATCACCGGGCCGAACTCGGCGGCCAGTTCCTCTTCGGGGCAGGCCGTCGCCTCCAGCACCTCGTGGAGCAGCGCCGCGCAGAGCAGCTCGTGGTCCATGCGCAGCTCGGCCAGGATCACCGCGACGGCGACCGGATGGGTGATGTACGGGCTCCCGTCGCGGCGAACCGCCCGTCGTGCCAGCGGGCGGCCACCTCGTACGCCCTGAGCACCAGCCGCAGCTGCTCCTCGGCCAGCGCATCCCCGACGACCCGCAGCAGAGGCTGGAGATGATCGCTCACGACAACCCCACCACCCATCCCGGCACCCGCTGCCGCCGCGACCGGTAAGCCTTGGCGATCGCCTCGCGCGCCTGCTCGGCACCGTCCGTGGTGATCCGGTAGTAGCGGCGCCGCGGGCGCCCCTCCGTGACGTGCGTCTCCGGCTCCTCCCACCGGCTCTCCACCCACCCGGCCTGCTCCAGCCGCGCCAGGATCGGGTAGAGCGTGCCGCTGGGCAGCCCGGCGAGCTCGCACAGCTCCAGCCCGTAGCGCTCGCGTTCGGGGGCGGCGAGCAGGGCGCGCAGCACCGCCTGCGTGGGCATCGTCATCCTCAGGCGGTCCTGCATGTGTCGAACTCTACATAGGTAGATGTACGCGCACCGTCACCAAAGGGTGCGAGCCGTGTGCCCCGCGCTCCCTCACCCCAGGTCGGCGATCGCGGCCACCGGCCCGCCGCCGGACGGCCCCTGGTGCACGGCCGCCACCGACACGAACACCGCCGGATCCCCCGTGACCGACGCGGCCACCCCGCCCACGGCCGCCTTGATCTGGCGGTGCCAGTGCACGTCGGAGTCGTCCAGCATGATGTTGCGCCGGCCGCGCACCCGTCCGGACGGGTCGGCCTCGCACTTCATGAAGACGTTCACCAGCCGCCCGCCGAGGTCCGAAGGATGGGGGCGGTCGGGCAGCGGGAGGCCGGCGTCGCGGATGGCCTCCCAGATGCCGTCGGCGTCGAGGGCGTCCTTCATGACGCTGTGACCGATGCGGTAGCGCCCGCCGATGCCCCGGACGTTGCCCACGAGCACGATCTGCGCGCGGTCCAGCTCGACCCCGGACGAGCAGGAGGCGACCGACGAGTACAGCGACAGGTCCTTGTGGATCTGGCCGGCGGCCGGCATCTCGATCTCGCCGAGAGCGACGGCGATGCCGAGGGCCGTGGTGGAGTTGGACAGGTCCATGGAGGGGCCGGTCTCCTCGATGGCGGTGTCCCGGCCGCGGCTCTTGGCGTCGGTGATGGTGGCCAGGGTGAGCAGCGGCGTCTTGGTCTGGACGTAGTGCACGTCGCGCGGGTCGTCGATGCCGGCGATCTTCATGGCTTCGCGGACGCCGGCGGCGACCTTCTCGACCATGGCGGGCCGGCCGATGTCCTCGGGGAGGATGACCTCGCTCATGGCGACGCCGACGGACAGGCGGGGCTCCTCGGAGGCGGGCGCGTCGGCCGTGGTGGCGAAGATGGTGGCGTGCGGGCTGAGGATGCCGTCGGTGCCGCCGGACCAGACGAGCGGCACGCTGTCGGGCGAGGGGTGCCCGTGCTCGGCCAGGACCTCGCGGAAGGCGCGGTCGGCGAGGATGCGGGTGTAGTCGTTGACGCCGCCGTTGCCCTCGGTCTTGCCGATGACGGCCAGCACCCGCTCCGCCTCGATGACGCCGTCGGCGATGAGCCTGGACAGGCCGGAGGCGTCGGTGACGCTCTCGATCGGCACCTTGCGCACTTCGATCGGGTCCGGCATGCCTTGCCCTTTCTGCTGGTGGCGGGTCCCCACGCTACCGAGCGGGTCGGCGGGGTTCATGGTCAATGTGTGCCCATGAAGCCCGGCGGTGATGTCAAGGTGCGCTCAGCGCCCTCATAAGGTCGGGGCTCTCATGAGGTCGGGGCTCTCATAGGGTCGGGCTGTGATTCGCGAAGCACACGTCAACGGGATCAGGCTCGTGTACCGGGAGGAAGGCGACCCCGCCGCTCCTGCGCTGGTACTGCTCCACGGGCGCACCGCCGACCACAACGACTGGAACGGCATCACCCAGCACTTCGCGGCCCGCCATCACGTGCTCGCGCCGGACCTGCGGGGCCACGGGGCCAGCGACCGTCCGGGCTCGTACCCGCTGCCGGAGATGGCGGCGGACGTGGTCGCGCTGCTCGGCCACCTGGGCGTGGAACGGGTCCGGCTGGTCGGGCACTCGCTCGGCGCCGTGGTCGCCGCGCACGTGGCGATGGGCCGTCCGGACCTGATCGAGCGGCTCGTCCTGGAGGACCCGCCGCCCGCGTACCCGATCACGGGGCGCCCGCCGATCGTGGAGGACGGGCCGGCCGCCTTCGACTGGCGGATGATGCACGACACCGAGCGGCAGCTCATCGACCCCGACCCCGCCTACGTCGAGGGGCTCGCCAGGATCACGGCGCCGACGCTGGTGCTGTCGGGCACGCGCAGCCCGTTCGAGCCGGACCTGGCGGAGCGCATCCCGGGCGCGGAGCTGGTGCGGGTCGAGGCGGGGCACCTGGTGCACATGGACGCCCGCAAGGAGTTCCTGCGCGTGGTGGACGCGTTCCTCGCGCGGGCGCCCCGCACCTGACGAAAAGGACTTAGCCGGGGCAAACGTGACCTTAACGTCATAAAGATCAGCGAAGGTGGAGGGGTGCTTACCAGGCTCAGCGATCTTGTGAAGGAACGGCTGGGCACGTTCGGCCTGACGGCCCCGTCGATCGCGCAGTGCGCGGTGGGCTCCGCCCTGGCCTGGACCGCCGCCATCGAGCTGCTCGGCCACCCCCGCCCGTTCTTCGCCCCCATCTCCGTGCTGATCTGCGTCGGCGTCGGCCTGGGGCAGCGGCTGCGGCGGGTCGTCGAACTGGTCGTCGGGGTCAGCCTCGGCGTCGGCGTCGGCGACCTGCTGGTGTCGTGGATCGGCTCGGGCGCCTGGCAGCTCGCCCTGGTGGTCGCGCTGGCCATGACGGTGGCCGTGCTGCTCAACAGCGGGGCCCTGTTCGTGGCGCAGGCGGGCTCGTCGGCCGTGCTGGTGGCGACCCTGGTTCCGGGCGACGGGGCCGGCGGCCTCGACCGCATGGCCGACGCGCTCACCGGCGGCGTCATCGGGATCGCGGCGGTGGCGCTGCTGCCGGCCAGCCCGTTCACGATCGCCGCCAAACACCTGTCGGGGGTGCTCGACGCGCTGTCCACCGTGCTGGAGCGGGCGGCCGAGGCCATCGAGAAACGCGACGCGGACCTGGCCGCCGAGGCGCTGGAGGAGGCGCGTACGACGCAGGCGGCGGTGGAGGAGTTCGAGGCGGCGCTGGAGACCAGCAAGGAGATCACGATGATCTCGCCGCTGCACTGGCACCGGCGCGCCCGCCTGGCCCGCTACGAGACCGCCGCCGTGCCGGTGGACCTGGCGCTGCGCAACGCCAGGGTGCTGTGCAGGCGCACTCTGGCCTCTCTGGGCGAGTCGAGCCCGCCGCCGGCCGCGCTGGCGGAGGCGATGCGCGAGGTGTCGGAGGCGGCGCTGCTGCTGCAACTGGAGCTCGGCGCCGGCCGGGAGCCGGCCCTGGCCCGTCAGGCGCTGCTGGCGGTGGCCGCCAGGGAACGGCCGGACGGGCTGGGCTTCTCGGCCCACGTGATCATCGCGCAGCTCCGTTCCGTGGTGGTGGACCTGCTGCAGGCGACGGGGATGGAGCACGAGGAGGCCACGGCGGCGCTGACGCCACTGGACGAGGCGGGCGTGAGCGAGCGGCCCGCGCGCTGAGCCCGGCCGCCAGCCTGGGTGCGTTCCTCCTAGGAGTTCCTCACCTCTCCCTCGGCCGCGCCGGCCTGGGCAGACTCGTCTCGACCAGCACCCGGGACGACGGAGGTTCCCATGATCGGCAGAATGCTGCTCACCCTCGGCCTGCTCACCACGACGACCGGCTCGGGCGGCGCCCCGCACCCGTACGTCGGCATGTGGGTCACCGCCGACGGCCGGATCCGGCAGGAGCTGCTGCCCGACGGCCGGTACGAGGAGGCGCGCGACGGCCGGGAGCGCGCCTACACCGGCCGGTACACCGTCACCGGCTCCCACCTCGACTACTTCGACGACGCCGGCTTCACCGCCACGGGGGACGTCCGTGACGGCGTGCTCTACCACGAGCACCTGGTGCTCTACCGGGAGCGGTGATCAGCGGCGCGGGACGAGGTGGAAGAAGGAGCCGTCCATGGGGCCCAGGTCGGCGCGGGAGATCTCGTCCAGCCGGGCCTGCGCGGGCGCGGGCAGGTCGAGGTCGAACGCCTCCAGGTTCTCGCGCAGTTGCTCGACCGTACGGGGGCCGAGCAGCACGGACGTCACCCCGGGCCGGCCCGCGACCCAGGCCAGCGCGACCTTGGACGGTGTGGTGCCGAGCTCGGCCGCGACCTGGGTGACGGCCTCGGCGATCTCCAGGTTGCGCTCGGTGAGCAGGGACTCGGCCCACCGGTTCGCGCCGGGCATGGAGTGGCCGAGGAGCCGGCCCATGCGGCTGCCGGCGTCGGGGGCCTGGCCGCGCCGGTAGCGGCCGGCCAGCACGCCGCCCCCGAGCGTCCCGTACGCGACGACGCCGAGGCCGTGCCGCTCGCACGCCGGCAGGATCTCGGCCTCGATGACCCTCTGGACCAGGGAGTACTGGGGCTGGAGGCTGACGAGCGGAGTGCCACCGACGCGGGCGGCGGCCCATTGCGCCTCGACGATCTGGGTGGCGGTGAAGTTGGAGCAGCCGAGGTAGCGCACCTTGCCCGCCTTGACGAAGCCGTCGAGCGTGGCCATGGTCTCCTCGACGGGCGTCGAAGGGTCCCACTGGTGGCACTGGTAGAGGTCGATGTAGTCGGTGCCGAGCCGGCGCAGGCTGGCGTCGAGGGCCCGGGTGAGGTGGCGGCGCGACAGGCCGCGTCCTTCGGTGCCGACCGGCATGGCGCCCTTGGTGGCCAGCACGATCCACTCGCGCCGGCCTTTCAGCGCGCGGCCGACTATCTCCTCGGTCTCGCCGCGGTGGTACAGGTCGGCGGTGTCGATGAAGTTCCCGCCCGCCTCGGCGAACGCGTCGATGATCCGTCCGGCCTCGGCCTCGTCGCTGGCGGCCAGGCCGTGCTCGGTGCCGAAGTTCATGGTGCCCAGGCAGGCGCGGGAGACGCGCAGGCCGGAGTGTCCCAGGTTCAGGTAGTCCATGAGGGATCCCCTAGAATCGGAATGCTTGTTCCGGATGGACGATACGGAACACTCGTTCCGGATGTCAATGAGGAGTGATGGCGATGATGCGCGCCGACGCGCAACGCAACCGTGCCCGCGTGCTGGACGCCGCCGAGACGGTGCTGGCCAGGGACGGCCTGGCCGCGTCGATGCGCGAGATCGCCGAGGTGGCCGGGGTCGGGGTCGGCACGATCTACCGGCAGTTCCCCACCAAGGAGGCGCTGTACCAGGCCATCGTGGAGGACCGGATGCGGCGGCTGGCCGACCGGGCCGGCGAGCTGGCCACCGCCGAGGATCCGGGGGCGGCGTTCTTCGAGTACTTCACCACGATCGTGGCGGACTCGACGATGAAGAAGGTGCTGGTGGATGCGCTGGCGGCGGCCGGCATCGACGCCAAGGCGGGCTCCCCCGACATCAAGGGGGCGATCGAGACGCTGCTGACGCGGGCGCAGCGGGCCGGGGCGGTGCGCGGCGACGTGGGCATGGAGGAGCTGCTGGCGCTGCTGAGCGCCACGTGCCTGGCCGCGCAGCACCACCATTGGGACGAGGGCCTGCGCACGCGCACGCTGGCGGTCGTCTTCGACGGCCTCCGCCCGGCGCGGGGAGAGGCTGCGCGCGTCTAGAGTGCGCCGGGTGGGAGATCTGTACGAGCTGACGCTGTGCCTCGACCTCACCGCCGCCATCACCGACGACGAGCTGGCCGAGCTGCGCTGGCACCTCGGCCAGGGCCCGCTGCCCGAGCGGCTGCCGATCGGCAGCGACCAGTACGCGGTGACCTACCCGCTCGGCGACCCCGACGACCCCGCCTGCGAGTGGATCACCGACGACCCGGAGCCCCTGTTCGCCCGGCGCGGCCCCGCCTGGCAGGTGGGCGGGGCCCTCGTGGCCGAGCTGGTCCGCCGGGAGCCGGCCGGCTGGGCGCTGACGGTCCGCCACACCGTCCATCCCGACCAGTTCTACTGGGTGAGAACCCTGCTCGGCTGGCTCGGCCGCCACTCGGCGGGCCCCGGCCCGTTCGTCGGCTACCTGCGCTTCAGCGAGAGCACGCGGATCGACCCGCTCCTCGTGGAGGACGGGCGGCTCCGGATGCCGGCGGACGTCGTGGCGCACACCCCGTACTGGCAGGGTGACTGAGTCAGGAGGACAGCCGCTTCAGCCGCGCCACCGCCTCGTCGATGACCTCCTCCTTCTTGCAGAAGGCGAACCGGACGAAGTGCCGCCCCCGCTCGGCGTGGTCGTAGAACACCTGCGTGGGAATGGCCACCACCCCGGCCAGCTCGGGCAGCCGCCGCGTCAGCTCCAGCCCGTCGGTGAAGCCGAGCGGCCGGATGTCGGTCTGGACGAAGTACGTGCCCGCGGGCCGCAGCACCGAGAACCCTGCCGCCGACAGCCCCTCCATCAGCCGGTCGCGTTTGTCCTGCAGCCCGGCCCCGAGCGCGGCCACCCACTCCATCTCGTGCCGCAACCCGTAGGCGACGGCGAGCTGCCAGGGCGCGCTCGCCGTGAACGTGAGGAACTGCTTGACCGTCTGCACCGCCGTGACCAGCGCGGGCGGCGCGCACACCCAGCCGGTCTTCCACCCGGTGACGGAGAACGTCTTGCCCGCCGACGAGATCATCACCGTGCGCTCGCGCATGCCGGGCAGCGTGGCCATCGGCACGTGCTCGACCCCGTCGAAGGTGAGGTGCTCGTACACCTCGTCGGTGATCGCGATCAGCCCGCGCTCCTGGCACAGCTCGGCGATGACGGTCAGCTCGTCGCGGGTGAAGACCGTGCCGGTGGGGTTGTGCGGGGAGTTGACGAGGATGGCGCGGGTGCGCGGGGTGACGGCGGCGCGCAGCTCGTCGGGGTCGAAGGTGAAGCGGCCCTCGACGGGCCTGAGCGTGACCGCCACCAGTTTGGCCTGCGCCAGGGCGATCGAGGCGGCGTAGGAGTCGTAGTAGGGCTCGAAGGCGATCACCTCGTCACCCGGCTCGCACAGCGCGAGCACGCTCGCCGCCACGGCCTCGGTGGCGCCGACGGTGACCAGGACCTCGCCCACCGGGTCGTAGGTGAGCCCGTAGTGCGCCGCGCGGTGCTCCGACACCGCCTGCCGCAGCTCCAGCACGCCGGGCCCCGGCGGGTACTGGTTGGCGCCGGCGCCGATGGCCTGGACGGCGCGGTCGAGCATCGCGGCCGGCCCGTCGGTGTCGGGGAAGCCCTGGCCGAGGTTGATCGCTCCGGTCTGGACGGCGAGCGCGCTCATCTCCGCGAAAATGGTCGTGCCGAAGGCACGCATCCTGCTGACAAGTGGTTCGGTCACGGCCCCACACTATTAGTCTCGTCCCGTGATCATTCGGGTCGTGCTCGCCCTCGCCCTGTCCGCGCCTCCCGTCCTGTCCCCCGCGAACGCCCCGGGGGTCCCCTGCCCTGTCCCCGTGCCCGATCACACGACCTGCGGTTTCCTGGAGGTTCCCGAGCGTCGGGACGCCCCCGAGCGCAAGATCAAGGTCGGGTACGCCGTGCACCTCTCGACGGCCCCCGGCCGCAGGCCCGATCCCGTGGTCTACATGAGCGGCGGCCCCGGGTCGGCGTCGATGCAGCTCACGGGGTTCCTGAGCCAGATGTTCCCCGATCGTGACGTGGTCACCGTGGAGCAGCGCGGCAGCAAGTACTCCCAGCCCGTGCTCGCCTGCCCGGAGACGGCGCAGGCGCTGCTCGGCCGCCTGCGTCAGCCGCCGGCCGACGTGGGCGCCGCCGCCGTGCGCTGCCGCGACCGGCTCGCCGAGCAGGGGATCGACCTGCGCGGGTACACCACGAAGGAGATCGCGGCCGACGTCGTCGCGTTACGGGAGCGGCTCGGCTACAAGTCGTGGAACCTGTTCGGCGTCAGCTACTCCACCCGCGTGATGGCGGACGTGGCCGCGGCCGACCCCGAGGGGGTGCGGTCGGTGCTGCTCGATTCGTACCTGCCCGCCGGCGTCGCCTGGTACGACGACGCCGCCAGGAACCTGGGCGACACGATGGCGCTGCTGGGCGTGCGCGACCGGTTCGAGGAGATGCGGGCGCGGCTCAACCGCTCGCCCGCCCGGGTGCCGACGATGGACCCGCTGGCCGGCAGGGAGTTCACGGCCCGGATGAGCGGCGACGACGTGGCGGCGATCCTGGCGGAGGCGCTGCACGAGGCGGAGGTGGCCGCGGTGGCGCCGGCCATGGTGACCGCGCTGGCGCGGGGGCACGACGAGGTGCTGCGGCCGCTGGCGGACGCCGTGGGCGGGGGGCTGGTCTCGCACGAGTTCGGGCTGTACCACGCGGTGCAGTGCCAGGACGAGGTCCCGTTCAACACCTTCGCCACCGACTCCCGGCTCTTCACGATCAATGCGGACAAGGCGGTGTGCGACGCCTGGAAACTGCCCAAGGCCGCCCCGGCGAACCCGCCCGCCGTGAAGGCGCCCGTCTACGTCGCCGGCGGCCGGTACGACCCCACGACACCCCCGAGGACCGCGAAGCCCGCCGCCGAGGCGCTGCCGAACGCCCGCTTCCAGGAGTTCCCCCGCCAGTCCCACGCCCTCTTCCTGTCGAGCCCCTGCGCCCGCCGGCAGATGGCCGCGTTCGTCGCCGACCCCGCCCGCCCGTCCGGCTCCCCCTGCCAGGACCCGGACCACTCCATCAAGGCGGACGACCTGCACCCGACCGGCGCCCCGTACCAGATCTCCGGCACGCCGTGGCTGGCCGCGCCGCTCGCCCTGTTCGCGCTCGCCAGCCTGATCCAGCTCGTCGCGGGCGCGCTCAAGGGCAGGGCACTGGCCGCGTTCGGCGGGCTGGCCGGCGTGGCGTTCACCGGCCTCGTCGTCCAGTCCGTCCTGTCGATGATGAGCGTGAACGAGACGGCGCCGGCCGTCGGCCTGCCCGCCCTGGCCGTGCCCTACTCGGCGCTGGCCGTGGCATCGGCCGTGCTCACGGGCGCCGTGCTGATCCGCCACCGGCGGTGGCCGCAGCTCGCGGCGGCCGTCGTCAGCGCCGCTTTCCTCGTATGGTGGTTCTTCTGGGCACTGTAAGGACGGGCACCGTAAGAACACGCATCCACGAACTCGACGCCCTGCGCGGCTTCGCGGTGGGCGGCATCATGCTGGTCAACACCTGGCAGCACGTCGAAATCAAGAAGACGCACCCGGTGGGGCTCGACTGGCTCATCGAAGGGCTGTTCCAGAGCCGGTTCTATCCGATCTTCTCGCTGCTGTTCGGCATCAGCTTCCTGCTGTTCCTGCGCGGCAACAGCCGCTGGGCGCTGCTGAGCAGGCTCTTCTGGCTGTTCTGCTTCGGGATGATCCAGCACCAGTTCTACGAGGGCGAGGTGCTGACCGACTACGCCTTCTACGGCGCGCTGGTGCTGCTGCCCGCCTCGTTCCTGCCGCCCGGCCTGCCCGTGCTGCTGCTGGGCCTGGTGGGGGTCGGGTGGGCGGTGCATCCCGCCGTGGGCGGCGGGCCGTTGCTGATCCCCGGGCTGTTCCTGGTCGGCATGGGCCTGTGGCAGCTGCGGCCGCCCCGGTCGCTGCTGCTGCCCGGGTTCGCGGCCGCCGCGCTGGCCACGCTCCTGCTGACGGCGGCCTGGACGAGCACGCACGACTGGACGGTCTACAGTGTGGCCGCCCTGGCGGGCGCGGCGGCGTACGCGCTGGGCCTGCTGCTGATCCTGCGGCCGAAGCTGTCAGCGGTGCTGGAGCCGCTGGGCAGGATGGCGCTGACGAACTACGTGTCGGGCACGGCGATCATCGCCCTGGCCCTGCCGCTGCTGGAGGCCGACCGCACCCGCTGGTCGGTCGTGGGGCTGACGGTCGTCACGCTGGTCGCGCAGGCCCTGTTCAGCAGGTGGTGGCTGTCGGCCTTCAGGTACGGGCCGCTCGAATGGATATGGCGCTGCCTGACCTGGTTTCGAGTGGTGCCCAACCGGTTAAAGTCGGGCCGTGACGAGAATCGCCCTCTGCCAGATCCCGGTCTCCCCTGACCCCGCCGCCAATCTGAAGAGGGTCAGGGAGGCGCTCGCGTCCGCCGAGGGCGCCGACCTGGCGATCTTCCCCGAGGCCACGCTCACCCGCTACGGCCGGCGCATCACCACGCTGGCCGAGCCGCTCGACGGGCCGTTCGTGTCCGGGCTGGCCGACGCGGCCCGCGAGCACGGGCTGGCGGTGATCGCGGGCGTGTTCGAGCCCGGCGACGACCGGGTGCACAACACCGCCGTCGCGATCGACGCCCGGGGCGAGCTGAAGGCGGCGTACCGGAAGATCCACCTGTTCGACTCGTTCGGCGCGAAGGAGTCCGACCTCGTCGCGCCGGGCGCCGAGCCCGCCGTGGTGGAGCTGGCGGGCCTCAAGGTGGGCCTGATCACCTGCTACGACGTGCGCTTCCCCGAGCTGGCCAGGGCGCTGGTCGACAAGGGCGCCGAGCTGTTCGCGGTGATCGCCGCGTGGGGGTCGGGGCCGCTCAAGGAGGACCACTGGGTGACCCTGGTCCGGGCGCGAGCCCTGGAGAACACCATGTGGACCGCCGCCGTCGGCCAGGCGCCCAACCCGGCGGAGTCGTCCGACGGGTTCGGGGTAGGCCGCAGCATGCTGGTCGACCCGCTCGGCGTCGTCCGCTCCGACCTGGGCACCGGCCCCGGCGTGCGGGTCGTCGAGGTCGACCAGGAGTGGACGGCCACCGCCAGGGCGATGCTCCCCTGCCTCGAACACCGCGTGCTGTGACCCCCACGCGGTCCACGCCGGGGTCAAGCGATCGTAAAGTAGGACTGTGAGCGGAACGCAGATGCAGAAGGTGGTCCCGCCGCGTCTGCTCGTGCCATACCTGTCGGGCAAGCGCACGGTCATCTCGGGCTACGTCTACCGAGTGCAGGATTGCGTCAGGCTGACCACCCCTGAGGCCCTCTACTACGGGCTCGACCTGTCCTTCGACGGCTCCGAGCTGTTCGCCGAGGTGCCCGAGCTCTATGTCATGCGCTGGTTCGCCCGCGACGTCGACACCTACGCGGTGCCGTACGGGCCGCACATGGGCGGCGACTGGAGCGACGCGCCGCCGTTCGCCGGAAACGGGTTCACCACCTCCTCCGAGCACGTGGTGCCGCAGTTCCACACCGTCCCCATGCCGATCCCGGCGGGGGCGGAGATCGTGCACCTCACGGGCGAGGGCGAGCGGCCCTTCGCCGCGTACGACGGGCTGACCTGGCGGCCCGCCGCATGAGCGACGACATCGCACCGGTCGCCTCCGGCTTCGTGGCCCGCTACGGCGAGCGCACGCTCCCCGCCGCGCTCGGCCCCGACAACGACCAGGTGGTGCTGTTCAGCGAGACGGAGCTGGAGGGCTTCGAGGCCGTCTCCGGCTACTGGCGGCGCGTGGTGCCCAGGTCGCAGGTCGAGTGGCTGGTGCTCATCCGCACCGTGGGCGCGTTCGGCGGCGAGCCGTGCATCGTCCTCGACGAGGACGACGACGGCCTGCACATCGCCTACACCGGGCACAGCGGCATGAAGGCCGAGGCGCTGGGCTACTGGATGGTCGACCACGGCGCCTACGAGGTCGTGGTGCCGCGCGAGGAGGTCTTCTCCATCCGCGTCGAAAGGATCCCGGTCCCCTAGGTCAACGATCGGCGCGTCCGCGTGTCTTTAGGGATGTGACCGAAACAGCGACCATGGCGCAGCCGTCGTTCGCCGAGCTGTTCGCGGCCCAGTACCACTCCCTGGTACGCCTGGCCGGGCTGCTCGGCGCGGACGATCCTGAGGACATCGCCCAGGAGGCGTTCGCCCGGCTGCACTCGCGGCGGTTGCGCGACGACGGGGCCGCGATGGCCTACCTCCGCGCGACCGTCTGCAACCTGACCCGTAACCGCCTGCGGCACCTGCGCCTCGTCCGGCTGCGCCGCCCCGACCCTCCCGAGCCCGTCCGCAGCAGCGAGCACACCGTGCTCGTCTCCGAGGAGCACCGCGAGCTGCTCGCGGCCGTGGACCGGCTGCCGCGCCGCCAGCGCGAGGCGCTCGTCCTGCGGTACTGGCTGGACCTGTCGGAGCGCGAGATCGCCGACGCCATGGGCGTCTCGCCCGGATCGGTGAAGACCCACGCCAGCAGGGGCCTGGCGGCCCTGGGCCGGGCGCTGAAGGAGGAGGAGCGGTGAACGACCTGGAAGAGCGCCTGCGGGCGGCGTTCGACGCCCGTGCCCAGACCTACGACACCAGCCCCGACGCGTGGCTGCGGGTGCGTGAGCGCCGGCCGCGCCGCCACCGCGCGCTGCGGCTGGCGGCGGCCGCGTTGCCGGTGGCGCTGCTGGCCGTGTTCGTTCCCGTCCTGCTCAACGGGGGCCTGGGCAGGAACACCGCGGCCGACGCCGACGCCCTCTACCAGCGGCTGATGCAGGACAGGACCCCGGCCGGGGAGCAGCTCACCGTGGACAACCCGTCGGAGGGCAAGCCGCTGCGGCTCTGGTTCGCCACGGCCAGGCAGGGCCATCCGGAGCTGTGCTACGTGCTGGAGCGGGCCGCCGCGGAGCCGTACGGGAGCTGCTCCGCCGTCGCGGAGGAGGCCGACGCGGAGGCGTGGTTCGCCGGCAGCACGCTGCGCGACGGGGCGCGGGACGCGCTGGACTGGGGCGTGGCGCTCCAGGACGTCGGCGGGATCACCGGGGTGGCCGAGGACGGGCGGCGGGTGCCCGGCACGGTGCTGCGGCCGGCGGGGGCCCCGTACGCGATCTGGACCGTGACCTATCCCGCCCGGCAGGCCATGTCGGGGATCGAGGTCTCGGACGGCGCCGGCCGGGCGATCGGGACGACCTCCCGCGCGCTGATGGAGGGCCAGGAGCCGGGTGAGCTCCTGGGCGCGCCCCTCGACCTGCCCGCCGGGGTCACCGTGGACGCGTGGCGGACGCCGCAGGAGACCACGATCAGGTGGACGCGGCACGGCACCCACCTGTTCTCCTCGACCCCCAGGCTCGACGAGCCGGTGTTCGCGACGCAGAGCGAGAACCTGATCACGGGCCTGGCCCGCGGGAACGTCGCCAGGGTCGCGTTCGTCTTCGCCGGCGGGACGACGGCCGAGGCCGAGACCCGGCCGGACCCGTGGGGCCTGGGCGTCACGCTGTTCGCCGTGGACGACCCGACGCGGGATCCGGCCGACCGCTTCGCCACCGTCGCCTACGACGCGTCGGGCGCGCAGCTCTGGCGCGAGGAGCCCGAGAGCACCGACCCGCTGAACGACTTCCCGCCGGTCGGCGAGGTGATGACCATCCCGGGCGCCGGGGACGCGGACAACCCGGTGCGCGCCTGGTTCGCGAGCGTCACCATGAAGGGCGGCCGCGACAACATGGTCACGCTGTGCAAGTCGGGCGGCCTGTCCGCCTGGGGCGGGACGGGCCCGAGCTGCTCCGGCGGCGCCCTGACGAACCCGTTCACCGCCCACAAGCTGATCACCTACCTGCCGGAGCCGGGCACGGTCACCTACCTCGGGGTGGCGAACGAGAAGTGGGAGTCGGTGACGGCGGTGCTCTCCGACGGGCGCCACGTCCGCGCCGCCTTCCTGCGCGGCGCGGGCACCCCGGCGGCGATCTGGCACGTCACGATCCCGAACGGCGACGTGGTCGTCTCCGGCTTCACCATGAAGCCGAAGGACGGGCCGCTGGAGCGGCACCCGGAGCCGGACAGGACCTGCGGGCGCCGGGCCGTGAGCGCCGAGGCGGGCCGCCAGCCGCTCGCGGCGGGCCTGAGCGCCGTCGTGGCCGAGCCGGCCTGCGTGGCCTTCTTCGAGGGCGGCCAGGTGGACACCTCGCTGCCCGGCCCCCTGCCCGGCGAGAAGCTGAGCGACCTGCTCGACGCCCGTCAGCCGGTGCAGTGGCGGCGCGGCACGGCCACCTGGTACGGCTACGCCCTGCCCGGCACGGCCCGCGTCGAGCTCGTCACCTCCAACGGCCGCACCAGCACCGTCGAGGCCGTGCCCGACCGGTTCGGGCAGGGCGTGACGCTGTTCGGCGGGCCGGTCCCCGAGGGCGGCGAGTTCAACGCCGGCACGGTGATCAGGGGGTTCGACGCCGACGGCAAGCAGCTCTGGCGTAGCTAGCCGAGGTTGCGGTACCGGGCCTGGCGGGCCGCGAAGCGGTCGGCCGGGCCCACCCGCAGCAACTGCGCGATCTCGTGCTCCAGCGCCCGCCCTACCCGCTCGCAGAACTGCCGGGGCTCGTAGGCGGCGTCGGGCAGCTCGGGGATCACCCGGTCGACGATGCCGTCGCGGCGCAGGTCGGTGGCGCGGATGTGCTGCGCCTGGGCGATCTCGGGGGCGAAGTCGACCGAGCGGTAGAGGATGGCGGAGGCGCCCTCGGGCGGCAGCGGCGCCAGCCAGGCGTGCTGCGCGCACAGCACCCGGTCGGCGGGCAGCAGCGCCAGCGCCGCGCCGCCCGCGCCCTCGCCGAGCAGCAGGCAGACGGTCGGCGCTTCGAGCATGACCAGCTCGGCCAGGCAGCGGGAGATCTCGGCGGCCAGCCCGCCCTCCTCCGCCGCCTTCGACAGCTCGGAGCCCGCCGAGTCGATCACCGTGACCAGGGGCAGGCCCAGCTCGGCGGCCAGCCGCATGCCGCGCCTGGCCACCCGCAGCCCGGCCGGGCCGAGCGGCGAGCCGGCGCGCTGCAGCCGCCGGTCCTGGCCGAGCACCACGGCCGGCGCGGTGCCGAATCTGGCCAGCGCCAGCAGCAGCCCCGGCTCGTTCTTGCCCTCCCCGGTGCCGCTGAGCCGCGTCACGTCGGTGGCGGCGAGCTTGAGCAGCGTACGCAGGCCGGGCCGGTCGTCGCGGCGGGACCGGGTGATCGCCTCCCACGCCTCCACCGGCCGCAGGTCCTCCTCGGGCGGCTGCCCGGCCTCGATGGCGTCGCGGTCGGCGGCGAGCACGGCCAGCGCCCTGACGGCCGCCTCCCGCGCCTCCTCGGCCGAGACGACCGCGTCGAGCAGCCCCTTGGCGTGCAGGTTCTCCGACACCTGCACGCCCTCGGGGAACGGGTAACCGTGCAGCGACTCGAACACGCGCGGCCCGAGGAACCCGATCAGCGCCCCCGGCTCCGCCACCGTGACGTGCCCGAGCGACCCCCACGACGCGAACACCCCGCCCGTCGTCGGATGCCGCAGGTAGACGAGATACGGCAGGCCCACCGCCCGGTACGCCTGGATCGCCGCGGTGATCTTCACCATCTGGACGAACCCGAGCGCGCCCTCCTGCATGCGCGTGCCGCCCGAAGCGGGCAGGGCCAGCAGCGGCAGCCGCTCGCGGGCCGCCCGCTCGGCCGCGCTCACGAACCGCTCGGCCGCCACCACCCCGATGGAGCCCGCCATGAACGAGAACTCGCACGCCACGACGGCCACCCTGCGCCCGTCGAGCAGCCCCTCGCCGGTGATCACGGCCTCGTCGTAGCCGGACTTGACGCGGGCCGCGGCCAGCTCGTCGGCGTAGGAGGAGCCGGGCTCCGCCGGATCGGCGGGCGGCGCGTCCCACGACTTCCACGACCCCCGGTCGAGGATCGTTTCGATCAGTGTGCGCGCGTCCGGACGGCTCACTATCGCTCCCTAGATGTCAGCCAACGATGCAATGTTGACGCATGAGCGCCCCGGCTGGTGCCATCCGCCGGCGATCATCGTTCGCGCTCTTCCGGCCGGGCGAGCACGGCGTCGTCACCGAGGGGTCCGGGCAAGATCCAACCTCCTCGCGTTCGTGGTGAAAGAACATTCTCTCAGGAGCCCGCCCCCCGTCACCTACCCTGGGTCCGGTGAAAGACCTGGCCTCCCGCATTTCCCGCCTGCGCCCGTCGTGCGGCCCCGTCCGGCTGGTCGCCGTCGACGGGCCCGCCGGGTCCGGCAAGACGACGCTCGCCGGGCGGCTCGCGGCCGAGCTGGGCTGCCAGGTCATCCACAGCGACGACTTCCCCGTCCCCTGGGAGGAGGGGCCCGGCGGCTGGTTCCACGCGCTCGATGCGCAGGTGCTGCGGCCGCTCCAGCAGGGCCTCCCCGGCGGTTTCCGCAGGTACGACTGGGTGCGCGGGCACTACGCCGAGCAGGTGGAGGTGCCCGTCGCGCCTGTCCTCGTCATCGAGGGCGTCGGGACGGCCCGCGCCTCGGCATCGGGCCTGCTGGCGTACACGATCTGGGTGGAGGCCGCCGAGCCGGTGCGGCTGCGGCGGGTGCTGGCGCGCGACGGCGCCGCGCTGGAGCCGCGGTGGCGCGAGTGGTTCGCGGCGGAACGGACGTGGTTCGCCGCGGACCGCACCCGCGAGCGAGCCGACCTGGTGATCACGACATGAGGTACGCGGCGCCGCTCAAGGTCTTTGGGATCAGGACGTGAGGCGGGCGGCGCCGTTCAAGGTCTTGTGATCACGACGTGAGATGGGCGACGTCGTTGAACACGACCAGCTCGCCACCCGCCCGCCAGACCGACACCGAGGCGTTCAGCACCGGCGCGAACTCCAGCACCGCCGCCAGCTCCGCGTCCGGCCGCCCGTCGAGGACGTGGCGCAGCGCCAGCACCACCGAGTCGTGGGCGACGATCAGCACGCGCCGCCCCGCCGCCCGCCGGTCGAGGTCGCCGACGAAGCCGCGCAGCCGCACCACCACGTCGCCCAGCGACTCGCCGCCCGGCGGCCGGTAGGCGTAGGCGCCCTCGGCCTCGCGCCGGGCCAGCTCCTCCGGGTGCCGCTCCCTGATCGCCGCCAGGTTCAGCGGCGCGAACGCGCCCGCCTCCTGGTCCCGCAGCCGCTCGTCCACCGTGACGGGCAGCGGCCCGGCCCCCCACACCTCCTGCGCGATCTTCCACGTGTCGAGGGCGCGCAGGTACGGCGAGCACCACACCAGCTCCGGCGCCTCGCTCGCCGGCAGCGCCGCCAGCAGCCGGCCCAGGGCCGCCGCCTGCGCCCTGCCCAGCTCCGTCACCGTCACCTCGTCGTCGCCGCGCTCGTAGACCAGCGGCGTCTCCCCGGCCCGCCGGTGCGCGAGGTTCGCCTCGCTCTCGCCGTGACGCACCGCCATGATCCGTTCAGGGCCCATGTCCCCATCCTCACACGGCGGTGATCGTACGGTGGAGGCATGACTTCTGTCGCACTTCTCGGAACAGGGCTCATGGGGCTGCCCATGGGCCGCAACCTCGCCAGGGCCGGCCTGCGCGTGCGCGCGTGGAACCGTACCAGGGACAAGGCCCTGCCCCTTGAGGCCGACGGCGCGGTGGTCGCGCACTCCCCCGCCGAGGCCGTCGAGGGCGCCGACGTGATCCTCACGATGCTCAGCGACGGCGACGCCGTGCACGAGGCCGTCACCGCCGCCGCCCCCGCCCTCCGGGCCGGGCAGGTGTGGGCCCAGATGAGCACCGTCGGCCTGGCCGCCACGGACCGGCTCGCCGCCCTCGCGGACCGGCACGGGCTGACGTACGTGGACGCGCCCGTGCAGGGCACCCGGCAGCCTGCCGAGCAGGGCAAGCTCGTCATACTCGCCTCCGGCCCCGACACGGCCCAGGAGGCGCTGGAGCCCGTCTTCGGGGCGCTCGGGCAGCGCACGCTCTGGCTCGGCCCGGCCGGGGCCGGCACGCGGCTCAAGATGGCCACCGTCAGCTACGGCATCTCCCTCACCGCCGTCGTCGCCGAATCGCTCTCGCTCGCCCAAGGCCTCGGGCTCGACCCCGACCTGGTCCGCCAGGTCGTCACGGGCGGCCCCATGGACTCCGCCTACTTCCAGGCCAAGGCGAAGGCCATCCTGGAGGGCGACTTCACCCCCAGCTTCACCGTCCGCAACGCCGAGAAGGACACCCGGCTCATCCACGAGGCCGGCGCGGCCGTGGGGGTCCGGCTCGACGTGGTGGCCGCCGCCGGCGAACGGTTCCGGCGAGCGGAGGCGCAGGGGCACGGGGAGGAGGACATGGCGGCCACATATTTCGCCAGCTTCGACAAGCCGTAACCGCTAGGGTTTCCGACAGGCCGCCTTCCTGCGGGGAGGCTGGAAGTGGGCCCGGGTGTACTGCCGGAATTGACAGGAGCCCGGGCTTCGCGCTTTCCAGGTGACTATTCGTGTGCGACCGGGTACAGTGAGAGCAGGCCGCCCTCCTACGGGGGGGATGGAAGTGGGCCCGGGTGACCCGCCGGACGACGGGAGCCCGGGCTTCGCGCTTTCACTGGATCTCTTGTTCCCGCACCAGCATGCCGGCTTCCAACTGGCTCCAGAATCTTGGATCACCACGCTCCGCGAGGACCTTCGCTCCGGCGATGATGTCCGGCAACCACAGCAAGGGTTCCAACACCGGATCGCTCCACGACAGACGCAACCGTGGCGGCATCGCGTGGCGACCTTGCAACGCGACGATCAACTTGCGATCCCGACCGTCGAGCAGACTGTCACGACGCTCGAAGAGCACGTCAACCACATGATGGTCGCCCAACTCCCACAACAGACATTCCATACACTTCCGACGCGCTCGTTCCTGGCGCTTCGGATCGAGACCGGTGCCGAGAATGATGATGCCAGTCGGCTGGAGCCCCGCCACCGCCTCGATGAGCTGCGTTCGGCGCTTGTCGTTCTCATCGTGCCAGTGCAGGCGCAGCTGCCGGTGCAGCAACAGCCCGCGCAACTCGGCGCGGTAGTGGTCGGCCTGGTGCGGAGCAACGAGCACGGCCGCCATCAGGTACACGCTTCGCGCGAGCACCATGGACTCATCGACATACGCCGAGAACGGGAGGATCACGAGGGATCATGCTAGCCCTCGCAAACACGAAGCGTGATTAAGTCCTCACAATTCGTCCACCTCCGCATAAGCCCTCCCTCCCGAGAGCTTCGCGTAGCCGGGCCCCCGGTCGAAGAAGCGGTCGGCGGGGGGCCGGAGGCGGGCGCGGAGTTCGGCGGTGCCCTGCTCGTCGATGCGGTCCCCGTCCAAAACCACGCCGTAGTCGCCCAGCGCGCCGGCGATCGACACCTTGCCGTCGCGGACGTCGGCGGCCACGGCGCGCGGGTCCCGGTCGTAGGGGGAGCCCCAGCCGCCGCCTCCGGTGGTGCGGATCCTGATGAGGTCGCCGGCCTGCACGGGGTGGTCGTCGACCAGGCCTTCCATCTCCTTGCCGGCGATCTCGACGCGGAAGGGCCGGCCGGCGAGGCCGCCGTTGACGCCCCAGCAGGACAGGATGGAGCGGTCGGCGATCGACATGTACGAGGCGTCGCGCAGCATGCGGATGTGCTTGTCGTAGCCGAGCCCGCCCCTGAACATGCCGGGCCCGCCGGAGTCGCAGGCCAGGGCGAGGCGTTCGACGCGGAAGGGCCAGCGGGCCTCGGCGAACTCGACGGGGATGTTGCGGGAGTCGGGGACGACGTGGATGGTGTCCTCGCCGTCGGCGTACCAGCGGCCGCCAGAGCCGCCGCCGAGGACTTCGCGCATGAGGTACGGCTGCCCGTCGGCGTCGATGCCGTGGACGCCGGTGTAGCGGATGGTCTCCTGGTCGGCGGGCATGCGGCCGCCGGTGGCCTTGGCCAGGACGCCGGCGAGGACGCCGAGCAGGCGCAGGATGACGAACGTTCGGGCGTTGGTGGGAGCGGGGAAGACGGGGGTGAGGAGGGTGCCCTTCTCGGGGAAGATCATTTTGATGAGGGGCACCACTCCCTCGTTCACGTCCAGCTCGGCCATGCGTTCGGGGGTGTCGGCGAGGTTGCGCAGCACCGGGGCGAGCCACTTCTTGAGGAAGACACCGCCCGCGTAGTCGCCGGCGTGGTTGATGGGGCCCTTGGCCTGGGGTGAGGTGCCGGTGAAGTCGATGGTGAGCGGGGCGTCGGCGGCGTGGTCGACGGTGAGGGTGATGCGCTGGGCGTGCAGGCGGGGCTCGTCCACGCCGTCGTGCTCGGCGTAGTCCTCCCACACGTACGTGCCTTCGGGGATCTTGGCGAGCAGTTCCCTGCGGAAGGTCTCGGTGGTCTTGGCGATGATCGCGTCGAAGCACTCTTCGACGGCCTGCTTGCCGTACCGCTCGAACAGCTCGCCGAGCCGCCGGGCGCCCATCAGGCAGGCGGAGCATTCGGCGTCGAGGTCGCCGGCGAGGGAGTCGGGCATGCGGGAGTTGCGGGTCATGATGCGCAGCGCGGCCTCGTTGGGCACGCCCTGGTCCCACAGCTTGATCGGCGGGACCATCAGGCCCTCTTCGTAGACGGAGCGGGCGTGCGAGGGCATGGAGCCGGGCACGGAGCCGCCGATGTCGTCGTGGTGGCCGAACGCCTGCACGAAGGCGACGACCTCGCCGTCGTGGAAGACGGGGACGGTGACGCACAGGTCGGGCAGGTGGCCGATGCCGCCTTCTGAGAGGTAGACGTCGTTGTGGAAGTAGACGTCGCCGGGCTTCATGGTCTCGATGGGGAAGTCGCGCACGATCGGCTGCACGAGCGCGCTGTAGGAGCGGCCGGTGAGCTTGCGCAGCCGGGCGTCGTGGATGCCGGCGCGGAAGTCGTGGGCGTCGCGGATCATCGGCGAGCGGGCGGTGCGGGCGATGGCGGTCTCGACCTCCTTCTCGACGGAGGCGAGCGTCCCTTCGACGATCTCCACCAGGATGGGATCAGTCACGACTTATCTCCACATTTCCGTATTCGTCGAGCTTGGCGGTGAAACCGGGGTGGATCGGGATCGTCGAGCCGTACTCCTCGATCACGGCGGGCCCGTGCACGGTCGCGCCGGGGCCGAGGGCGGCGCGCTGGTGGATCGGGGTGTCGCGGGTCTCGTCGAAGTGCACGGGACGCACCGACGTGGCGCCCTCGCCGGCCTTCTCCAGGCGGCGGATGACCGGGCGGGTGATGGGGCCGATGCCGGAGACGCGCAGGTTCACCCATTCGACGCCGTGGCGCGGGTCGTCGCGGTAGGCGTAGCCGTACAGCTTCTCGTGGGCGTCGTGGAAGCGGGAGAGCACCTCGGCGTGCCAGTCCTCGTCGATCTCGCCCGCCGGGGCGGGCACCCGCACCTCGTACGCCTGGCCGTAGTACCGCAGGTCGGCGCTGCGCTGGTAGACGGGGTCGTCGAAGCCCTCGCGGTCGAGCGCCTCGCCCGCCTGATGCTCCAGGTCGTGGAAGATCTCGACGGCCTTGCCGAGCGAGAGGTCGCGGGTGACGTACGTCCGGACGTAGTCGTTCTTGACGTCCACCGTGAGCAGCCCGAACGCCGAGACGTTGCCGGGGTCGCGCGGGATGAGCACCGACGGCAGGCCGAGGATGTCGATCAGCCGGCACGCCAGCAGCGGCCCCGACCCGCCGAACGTCACCAGCGGGAAGTCGCGCACGTCGAGCCCGCGCTTGACGGTGAGCTGCCGGATCGCGTTGCTCTGGTTGAACGCGCTGATCTCCAGGATGCCGGTCGCCGTGCGCTCGGGGGTGAGGCCGAGCTTGTCGGCAAGGGCCTGGATGCCGGTACGGGCGGCGTCCACGTCGAGCGGAATCTCCCCGCCGAGCAGGTGCGGCGGGATGCGGCCGAGGAACACGTGCGCGTCCGTCACCGTCACCTCGGTCCCGCCCTTGCCGTAGCAGAGGGGGCCGGGGTCGGCGCCCGCCGAGCGCGGCCCGACCTTGAGCGTGCCCTCGGGAGAGATCCACGCGACCGAGCCGCCGCCCGCGCCGACCGTGATGATGTCGATCATCGGGATCTTGCACGGGTAGCGGCCGACGGAGCCCTCGGTGGTGATGGAGGGCTCGCCATCGATCACCACGGCCACGTCGGTGGAGGTGCCGCCGCCGTCCAGCGTGATCACCTGCCGGTGGCCGGCGGTGGCGGCGATCAGGGCCGCGCCCAGCGCGCCGGCCGCCGGGCCGGACAGGACGGTGGTGATGGGCTGGTTGACGACCTCGCGGGCCGACAGGACGCCGCCGTTCGACTTCATCACGGAGAACGGCATGCCGAGCCGGTTCGACAGGGTCGCGATGTAGCTGCGCATGGCCGGCTTGACGGCGGCGTCGACGAGGGTGGTGACCGAGCGCTCGTACTCGCGGTACTCGCGCAGCACGTCGCTGGACAGCGAGATCACCGCCTCCGGGTGCTCGCGCCACAGCACCTCGCGCATGCGGCGCTCGTGCTCGGGGTTGGCGTAGGAGTGCAGGAAGCAGACCCCGATCGCGGTGATGCCCTTCGCCCGGAACCAGCGGGCCACCTCGACGGCCTGCTCCTCGGAGAACGGGCGCACCTCGTTGCCCAGGTGGTCGAGCCGCCCGCCGACGGTCTTGACGAGGTGGACGGGCACGATCCTGGGCGGTTTGACCCAGAAGTAGGAGTTGCCGTAGCCGTCGGGCACGCTCTGCCTGGCGATCTCCAGGACGAACTCGAACCCCTCGGTCGTGATGAACCCGAGGTTCTCGATCCGGTCCTCCAGCAGCCGGTTCGTGGCCACGGTGGTGCCGTGCACGATGGCGGCGACGTCGAGGCGGCCGAGCTTCTCGATGCCCGCGAGGAACCCGTCGGCCGGGTTCGCCGGGGTCGAGGGGGTCTTGGTCGTGAGGATCTCACCGGTCTGCTCGTCCACCGCGACCACGTCGGTGAAGGTCCCTCCGGTGTCCACTCCGATACGCACGCTACGCATGGCTCCTCAGCTCCGGCGACGGCCGAGCACTTCGTCGATGACTCGTGGCGCGTTCGTGGGGCCCACGTAGGCCGCCAGGCGCACCACCATCTCCTGCGTCCTGGCGAGCTCGGCCTCGACCCGGGCCTTGCCGGACTGGCCGGCCTGGACCCCGAAGTAAGCCCCGATAATGGTACCGATCACCCCCGCCACACCGGCGAACAGCGCGGCGAACTCCCCCGAGGCGAACACGGCGGCGCCGAACGCCACGAGGAGCGCGAGGATGCCCGCCACGACGACGAGGAAGCCGTAACGCCAGCGGGTGGCGTCCGCCTGGGCCGCCGTGAGGTCGTCCTGCCTCATCAGCGCCTCCAGCGGAGACGGCTCGGACGGCGGTTTGTCGGTGACCACAGATTCCTCCTGAACAACTACAGGGGAGAAATGTCCCACGAGGTCATGGAACAAGCCAAGCCACTAAGCTGGCGGGCCGTGACCGAACTGTCTGCCTTGTCTGCCGTGCCGCCGGGCGCCCGAGACGCCGTACTGAAGTTCTACTTCGGCCCCATGGACTGCGGGAAGTCCACCCTGGCGCTCCAGATGAACTACAACCATCGGCGGCAGGGCAGGCGGGGCCTGGTGCTGACCAAGCACGACCGCTCCGGAGGGCCGAAGGTGACCAGCCGGATCGGGCTCGGGCTGGAGGCGATCGAGGTGGAGGACTCCCTCGACCTGGTCGGGCTGGTGGCCGGGCACGACCGCATCGACTACCTGATCTGCGACGAGGCGTGCTTCTACACCGTGGAGCAGATCGAGCAGCTCGCCGACCTGGTGGACTCCTACGGCGTGGACGTCTACGCGTTCGGTCTGGCCTCCGACTTCAGGTCGGTGATGTTCCCGGCGGCGCAGCGGCTGTTCGAGCTGGCCGACGAGGTGTGCCGGCTGCAGGTCGAGGTGCTGTGCTGGTGCGGGCGGCCGGGCCGGCTCAACGCCAGGGTCGTGGGCGGGGCGATGGCGCGTACGGGCGAGCAGGTCGTGATCGGCGACACCGATGACGCGCCCGTGCGTTACCAGGTGCTCTGCCGCCGCCACCACCGCGCGGGCCAGCTCGGCGAGGGCGAGGGCGCGGAGGCGTCCGGCATGAGGTCAGCCGTCTGAACGCGGCGGAGCCCCGATGTCGCGGGTCAGCCGTCTGAACGCGGCGGGATCAGGCGTTCGAGCGCGTCTCTGAGCAGCCGGGCGTCGCCGTCCGGCAGCGGTGCCAGGAACTCCTCCTCCGCCGCCGCCACGAGCCGCCCGGCCTCGGCCAGCACCGCACGGCCGCGCTCGGTCGGCTCCACGATGTTCTTGCGCCGGTCGGCGGGGTGCGGGCGGCGCCCGACGAGCCCCTTGCGCTCCAGCCCGTCGACCATGGCGACCATCGTCGTGCGGTCGATGCCCATGCGCTGGGCCGCCTCGAGCTGCGACATCGGCTCGGACCTGCCCAGCACCGACAGCACGCCGTACTCGCGGCTGTCGATGCCGCACGGCTCCAGCGCGGGGCCCATCAGGTCCGACAACCGCGCGTTGGCGTGCTTGAGCAGGTAGGCAAGGCTGCGACTGGACACGTTGTGATTGTCCCACCCGCCGGGATCGGACGGCGCCGCGATCAGACGGCGCAGTACCCGTCGTCGCAGCCGTCGCCCTGCACCCCGAGCCGGGTGATCGGCGTCTGGCCGGTGCGTTCGGCCACCTCGTCGATGGCGGCGGTGAGGGCGTCCTCAGGCTGCGCGCCCGACACGGCGTACTTGCCCTCGAACAGGAACAGCGGCACCCCGGAGATGCCGAGCGAGCGCGCCCGCGCCAGCTGCTCGCGCACCTCCTCGGCGCCCTCGCCCGAGTCGCGCACGCCCACCTCGGCGGCCAGCTCGCCCAGCACGCCGGCGTCGGCGACGTTGCGGCCCTCGGCGAAGTACGCGCGGAACAGCCGCTCGGCCATCTCCTGGCCGAGCCCCTGGCGACCGGCCACCTCGATCAGCCGGTGCGCCTCGAACGTGGAGGCGTTGACGGCCTTGTCGTAGTGCATCTCCAGGCCCTCGGCGGTGGCGGCGCCGACGACCCGCTCGACCATCTGCCCGGCGTTCGGCCCGAACTTGCGCTCCAGCGCCGGGATCAGCGGCTCACCCTCGCGCGGGGCGTCGGGGTTGAGCTGGAACGGCCGCATCGTCACCTCGATCGTGCCGCCTTTGGCCCGGAACTTCTCGGCCGCCCGGCCGAACCGCGCGTGCCCGATGTAACACCAGGGGCACACGACATCAGAGAAAATCTCGACCTTCATGTACGAGGACAACCCGGGCACCCCATCCCGGATTCCTCGAATTCAGCCGGCGGCCAGCTCCTCCAGCCGGTACGGCAGGTACGCCGAGTCGTCCACCAGCGCCGACGCCCCCCGCCACCAGCCGAACCACTCGCCGCTGCGCCACATCCAGTCGACCCGCTCGATGGCCGCCACCACGTCGCCGACCGTCTCCCACCGCTCGCCGAGTTGCTCGCGGGTGGCGCCGTGCCGCATCGCCCAGGCACGCAGGATGCCGGCCGCCTCGGCGGGCACCTCGCGGGCGTACGGGTCGGGGCTCTCGCCGGGCAGCCGGTGCGGGCCGAGCCCGGCGGCGACGCCCCAGCTCCACTGCGCCTCGGCGGGCCGCGAGTAGCGCAGGGAGTGGAAGTCGAGGTTGGAGCCCAGCTCCTCGTCGGCGCGGCGGGCGACGACCGCGTCGAGCCGCCCGCCGGCGTCGAAGTGCACGACGAGGCGCTGCCCCGGCTTGGCGCCGGGCGGCAGGTCGAAGCGGTCTTCGGCCTGCCAGGAGTTGAGATCCACCTGGGCGACGGGCGCGCCCCACATCTGGTCGGCGGCGTCGTCGGCGACCCACGCCGCCAGCATCTCCAGCGCGGTCAGGTCGGTCCACGGCTCGATGGCGATCGCCGTGCGCACCACCTCGTCGGGCGCGGGCAGCTTGCCGCCCCTGGGCGTGGACCACCAGCCCTCGCCCAGCTCGCGGGTGCCGACCAGCAGCGCGGCGATGGCGGCCAGCTCGGCCGAGCGCCTGGTGAGCTGGGCGCCGAGTGCCAGCTCCAGCGTGCGGTCCGTACGCTCGTCGCCGAGCACGGGACGCACGTCGCCGATCAGGATCTCGGCCGTCGGGCGGTCCTCGCCCAGCAGGTTGCGTACGACTCGTCTGGCCTCGGTCCGTGCGTCTTCAGCGTGTGCCTGCCGCATACCGCCACGCTACGCCGGGAGATCCTTTTCCGCGAGAGTCCCGGAGGCCACCAACGTCATGCGCCGCGGCGGCGTGACCCGCGCCCGAGCAGCCAGCCGAGCGTGACGCCGCCGAGCGCGACGCCGGCTCCCGTGCCGAACGCCGCCAGCATCACCCACGGGCGGGTCTCGGTGTGCTTCCTGGCCGGCCGCTCGAAGACCGCACCCTGCGCTGCGGGGAGGCCGGCGGCCTCGGTAGCGCCCGCGACCGCCGGAGCGGCGGCCACCTGGGCGGCGGGTTCAGCGGTGCTCGGGGCCGTCAGGTGCTCCTCGACCGCGGAGAAGAACTCGCCCGCCGTCCGCTTGGCCACGGAGCCGAGCATGCGCTGCCCCACCCCGCCGATCATGCCGCCGACCACGGCCTCGGCCTCGTAGTCCACGCGGGTGCCGGCGCCGGCCTCGCTCAGCCGGACCAGGACGGTGGCGTCCACCGTGCCGGGCGCGCCCTGCCCGCGGGCCTTGAGCGTGAAGCTCTCGGGCTCCAGCGGGCCGGACAGCGCCACCTCGCCCTGGTAGACGCCCTTGATCGAGCCCACGCCCGCGTTGATCGTCATCCGGTACGTGTCCGGCCCCGTCTCCTCCAGCCGCTCGCACCCGGGAAGGGTGCGCACCAGCACCGCCGGGTCCCTGAGCGCCGCCCACACCCGCTGCCTGTCCGCGCCGATCTCGGCACTGCCCGCCAGTTTCATGCGGCCACTCTAAGCAGCGCGGACCGCGTGGATAAGGGCAACGACTCACGAAGGCTGGCAAGATGGTGCTCCATGTTCAGGGGACGCGGGGTGATCGGTGTGGCATGCGTGCTGGCGCTGGCGGCCTGCGCCCCCGCCGAGACCGCCTCCCGTCCCGGCCCCGAGGCGCCCGCCACCACCGCGAAGGCCCCTGAGCGGACTCCCGTTCCGTCGGGCCCGCCGGGCGTCAAGCCGCGCAAGGGCGAGGTGCGCCCGATCCCCCGCACCGGCGACCTCCCGCCGGTGATCAGCTCGATCCCCACCGAGCGGAAGGTCGTCTTCCTGACCATCGACGACGGCTGGGAGCAGGATCCGGGCTTCGTCCGGCAGGTACGCGACCAGCGCATCCCGATCATCGCGTTCGCCATGCGCGACGCCGTCGAAGCCAGGGGCACGCCGGACGAGTCGGGCGGCCCGGCCCGCTTCGTCGGCGCCGGTAAATGGGGATATTTCCGGCAACTTCGTGACGCGGGGGTTCCCGTCGAGAACCACACGCTCACCCACCCGAACCTGCGCCTGCTCGGCTACCCGGCCCAGCGCCGCGAGATCTGCGCCGCGTCCAGGCTGATCGGCAAGGAGATCGGCACGCGGCCCACCCTGTTCAGGCCGCCGTTCGGCAACTACAACACCGACACGCTCAGAGCGGCCAAGAGCTGCGGCGTGTCGGCCGTGCTGCTGTGGACCGCCACCGTGCAGCCCGGCGGCAAGATCGCCTACCAGGTGCCCGACAAGAAGCTGCGCCCGGGCGACATCCTCCTCCTGCACTTCCGCCCCAACCTGGCCAGGGACTTCCGGATCCTGGTGAACAAGATCAAGCGCCGGGGCTACGAGCTGGGCGACCTCCAGGCGTATCTGGCCGCGGCCCAGCCGCGCTGACTCCGCCCCGCCTACTCCGCCCCGCCTACTCCGCCCCGCCGACTCCTCCGCGCCTACTCCGCCGCGCCGACCCCTCCGGGCCGACTCCGCCGGGCGGCGTACCTGACGATCAGCCGGGCGGGTGACGCGCCGGCGGGCCCGCGCGCGGGATCCTCGTAAAGAACGACCAGGACAGGCGATGTGACCAAGCTCGCATCGCGTTGCTCTACAGGCTGTAGTACTACTGGGAGTAGATGTACTACGGCTTGTAGAGCTCAGGGAGACGACGGGGAGCATGGACGCACTTGATCTCGCGCGGTGGCAGTTCGGGGTGACCACCGTGTACCACTTTCTGTTCGTGCCCTTGACCATCGGGCTCGGGATCTTCGTGGCCGGCCTGCAGACCGCGTGGCACCGCACCGGCAACGAGCAGTACCTGAAGCTGACGAAGTTCTTCGGCAAGCTGTTCCTGATCAACTTCGCCATGGGCGTGGTCACCGGCATCGTGCAGGAGTTCCAGTTCGGGATGAACTGGAGCGAGTACTCCACGTTCGTCGGCGACGTCTTCGGGGCGCCGCTGGCCATGGAGGCGCTGCTGGCCTTCTTCATGGAGTCCACGTTCCTCGGGCTGTGGATCTTCGGCTGGGACCGGCTGCCGAAGAAGGCGCACCTGGCGACCATCTGGGCGGCGGCCATCGGCTCCAACCTGTCGGCCTACTTCATCCTCGCGGCCAACGCCTGGATGAAGCACCCCGTCGGCTACGAGGTCGTGGACGGCCGGGCCAGGATGACCGACCTGTGGGCGGTGCTCACCAACTCCACCGCGCTCGCCCAGGTCCCGCACGTGATCGCGGGCTCGTTCGTGGTGGCGGGCGGCTTCGTGCTCGCCGTGTGCGGCTACTGGCTGCTGCGCACGCGCGCCGAGATGTGGCGCCGCGCCGCCCGCGCCGCGCTGCTCATGACGGCGATCGCGGGGGCGGTCGTCGCGGGCACCGGCGACCACTCCGCCAAGCTCATGTACGAGCAGCAGCCCATGAAGCTGGCCGCCGCCGAGGGCCTGGAGCACGACACGCAGGGCGCCGGGTTCAGCGTCGTCCCCGGCATCGAGATCCCGAAGCTGCTCAGCTTCCTGTCCACCTACGACTTCGAGGCCCCCGTCCAGGGCACCGAGGACCTCCAGCGGCGCTTCGAGCAGCAGTTCGGCCCCGGCGACTACCGCCCCGACGGCACCGTCGTCTTCTGGTCGTTCCGCGTGATGATCGTGTTCGGCCTGGCCACGGTCGGCCTGTCGGTGCTGGGCCTGTGGCTGACCCGCCGCAGGCGGCCGTTCCCCGCGTGGCTGTCGCGGGCGATGCTGCTCGCGCTGCCGCTCCCGCTGGCCGCGGTGATCGCCGGCTGGCTGCTCAGCGAGATCGGCCGCCAGCCCTGGACGGTCGCGGGCGAGCTGCTGACCGCCTCCAGCGTGTCGCCGGGCGTCTCGGTGGCCGAGGTGGCCACGTCCCTGACGATCTTCACGCTTCTGTACGGCGCGCTCGCCGTCGCCGAGACCGTGCTGCTGGCCCGGCACGTCCGCAAGGGCGTCGAGGAGCGGGCGCCGGTCCAGGCGGCCGAGGCGCCGCGCGAGCCGTCCCTGATGTACTGAGGAGCCCCCCCATGATCGAGTTGTGGTTCGTCATCATCGCCTTCCTCTGGACCGGCTACTTCGTCCTCGAAGGCTTCGACTTCGGCGTCGGCATGCTGGCGCCGCTGGTGAGCAGGAACGCCGCCGAGCAACGCGCCGCCCTGCAGACGATCGGCCCCGTCTGGGACGGCAACGAGGTGTGGCTGATCACCGCGGTCGGCGCCATGTTCGCCGCCTTCCCCGCCTGGTACGCGGGCCTGTTCAGCGCGTTCTACCTGCCCGTGGTGCTGGTCCTCGTGGGTCTCATCGTGCGCGGCGTCGGCCTGGAGTGGCGCGGCAAGGTGGACGACCCGCTCTGGTGCGACCTCGGCATCGTGGTGGGCAGCGCGCTGCCGGCGTTCCTGTGGGGCTCGGTCTTCGCCGGCCTGCTGTTCGACGGCCCGCTCGCGGCCCTGGTGGGCGGCGCGTTCACGCTGGCCGTGTGCGTCCTGCACGGCGCGGTGTTCCTGGCGCTGAAGACCACCGGCCCGGTACGCCGCCGCGCCCGCACCGCCGCCATGATCGCCGGCGGCGTGACGATCCCGGTCGCCGTCGCCGCCCTGTCGAGCCTCGGCACCGTCCCGGCCCTCGTCTCCATGGCCGCCCTCGCCGCGGCCACCGCCCTGATCTGGCGCCGCCGGGAGGGCTGGGCGTTCGCGGCCACGGCGGGCGCGATCGTGCTGGCCACGCTCGCGGTCTTCATGGAGCTGCGGGTCCGGCCGCTGCCGGGGCTGACCCTGGCCGAGGCGGCGTCGGCGCCGTACACGCTGAGCATGCTGACCTGGATCGGGCTGATCGCGCTGCCGTTCGTGCTGGTGTACCAGGGGTGGACGTACTGGGTGTTCAGGAAGCGGGTACGCGTGCCGGCGGCTAGCTAGCGGGGGCGCCTCCCAGGTACAGGCGGCCGAGACGGGGGTCGGCGGCCAGCTCGCGGGCCGGGCCCGAGATGTGCACCCGGCCCAGGTCCAGGACACATCCCAGATCCGCCATGTCCAGGGCCCGGCGGGCGTTCTGCTCCACCCGCAGCACCGCGACGCCCGTCCGGCGCATGAGGTCGATCCGGTCGAAGACGACCTGCGTGTTGCGCGGGTCGAGACCCGTGGACGGCTCGTCCAGCAGCACCACCGACGGCTCCAGCATCAGGGCCCGCGAACTCGACCTGCTTCTGCTGCCCGCCCGACAGCAGCCCCGCCATGCTGCCCCACCGCTCCCCCACCACGGGGAACAGCTCCTTGACCGCCTCGATGCGGGCGTTCAGCCGGGCCTGGTCGCGCACGGTGTAGCCGCCGAGCCGGACGTTCTCGGCCACGGTCATCTCGCGGAAGACGCTGTGGCCCCGGGCCGACGAGGCAGACGACCTCGCCGGCGCGGACGGGCACGGACAGCCCGCGCAGCACGGGGGCGGACCGGCCGTAGCCGGCCACGACGCCCTCCAGGGACAGCAGCATTTCAGACACCGAGGTACGCCTCCAGCACGCGCGGGTCCTGCCTGATCAGCGCCGGCGGGCCGGCCGCGATCGGGGCGCCGGCGCCTCCGCCCACGTCCGGACCCCCGCCAAGGGTGCCCGCCCTCCCCAAGGGGACCCGGCGGGGGTGGGTCAGCCTACGACCTGCATCTTCTTCGTCCGGTGATCGGTCAGGTGCAGATCCCCGCCGAGCCGTTCCCTGAGCAGGTCCAGCACCTTCCTGCTGGACAACACGGTCCAGAGCGGTCCCACCAGGTGCGGGTTGTACTCAGGGGCGGCATCCATCCAGGCGTCCTTGCCGGCCTGGCTCTTGAACGTCGTGACGAAGAACTCGCCGTCCGGGGTCTTGCAGTACCCCGTACGAAGCTCAGCGGCGTTGACCTGCATGCGTGGCGTGCACCCCACCTTGGCGGCGAGCTGCTCGACGGTGAGGGGGGCGGCGCCGGGCCCTTGCGCGCCCGCTGCGAGATGGCCGCCGCCGCCCGCCGAGGAGCAGCCCGCGACCAGCCCGGCCAGCAGCGCGAGGGCGGCCAGACGTGGAATCGTCGTCATGTGCGGAGGTACGCAGTTCCCCCGCCGGGAGTTCAGACACCGACTACTTCGGTTGGGGTGCCATCGAGGTGCGGTGGTCGGTGAGGTGCAGGTCGCCGTTGAGGGGCCCGCGCAGCGCCTCCAGCACCTTGAGCGGGCCGAGCACGGTCCACTTGGGCCCGACCAGGTGCGGGTTGTACTCGGGTGCCCGGTCCATCCACTCGTCCTTGAGCTTCTCCGTCTTGAACGTGTTGACGAAGAACTCGCCGTCCTGCGTCTTGCAGTACGCCGTCCGCACCTCGTCGGCGTCGACCTGCATCTTCGGCTTGCACCCGACCTTCTTGGAGATCTGCTCGATGGTCATGGGGGCGGCGGTGGCGGGCTGGGCATTGCCGGCTGCGGCGTAGTCGCTCCAGCCGCCTCCTGAGGAGCAGCCGGCGACCAGTCCGGCCAGCAGCGCAAATGCGGCCAGACGTGGAAATGTCGTCATGTGCGAGGGTACGCAGCCGCACGGACCCCGGTTCACTACAAAGCACCGCAACCCTCGACGCCTGTGTCAGCGCAGGATGACGCATCCTCGGGCGGCCAGGCGGCGCAGGACCTCGGGCTCGCCGTCGAGCTTGTTCCACCGCAGGTCGAGCTTGTCGAGGTCGGGCAGCTCGGCGGGCAGCTCCCGCAACCGGTTGTTACGCAGGTCGAGCTGCTTGAGCCCGGCGGGCAGCGTCTCGGGCAGCGTGCGCAGCAGGTTGTTGCGCAGGTCGAGCTGCCGCAGCCCGGCGGGCAGCTCGGGCGGCAGCTCGCGGAGCCGGTTGCCCTGGAGGTGCAGCTCGCGCAGCCGCGGCAGGCGGGCGATGGTCGCGGGCAGCCGTTCGAGGCGGTTGTTGTAGAGGCGCAGCTCGACCAGCGCGGCCATCGAGCCGATCGTGTCGGGCAGGCTCTCCAGCCGGTTGTCGGTCAGGTTGAGGTAGGCCAGCCGGTCGAGCCGCCCGATCCACTCGGGCACCTCGGTGAGGAGGTTGTCGCTGAGGTAGAGGTAGTCGGTGAGCGGCAGGTCGCCGAGCTCGGACGGCAGCGCGGCGAGCCGGTTGTGACCGAGGTCGAGCATGCGCAGCCGGGTGAGCCCGCCGATGGCGGCGGGGATCTCGGTGAGGGCGTTCTCGGCCAGGTTGAGCGACTCCAGGCCGGTCAGCTTCCACAACGAGTCCGGTACGGAGCTGAGCGCGTTCCCGCCGGCGGCCAGGTGGCGCAGGGACGCGGGCAACGGGTCGGGCAGGGCGGCGACGCGGTTGCCGTACAGGAAGAGGGTCGTCAGGCCGGGTGGGAGGGCGGGCAGCGCGGTCAGCTCGTTGCCGTCGAGGTGCAGCGCGCGCAGCGCGGTGAGGCCGGCCAGGCCGGGCAGCTCGCGCAGGCGGTTGCCGTCGAGCCGCAGCTCCTCCAGCGCGCCGAGCCCGGCCACCCACGGCGGCACCTCCGTGATCGCGTTCCAGGCCAGGTCGATGATCCGGGCACCGCCGGGCACGTCGGGAAAGGCGGTCAGCCCGGAGTCAGGCGAGATGATCAGGTCGGGGGCGCGCATGGGGCCGATCATCCCATACGCAGCTCGAACAGCTCCGACGGCGAGATCGGCATGCGGTTGATCTCGATGCCTTCGGCGTCCTCGACGGCCGAGGCGATGACGGCGGAGACGGGGATCACGCCGGCCTCGCCCGCCCCCTTGATGCCGAGGGGGTTGAGCGGCGACGGCGTCTCCAGGTGCCCGGTCTCGACGTGGGGGATCTCGGTGGCGTACGGCATGAGGAAGTCCATGAAGGAGGCGTTGACGAGCTGCCCGTGCTGGTCGTAGACCATGCGCTCGTACAGGGCGCCGCCGATGCCCTGGGCGACCCCGCCGTGGATCTGCCCTTCCACGATCATGGGGTTGATGAGCCGCCCGCAGTCGTGCACGACGGCGTAGCGCAGGACCTTGATCTCGGCGGTGTCGGGGTCGGTCTCGACGATGGCGGCGTGCATGCCGGCCGCGAACGTGGACCTGATCGGCGAGTAGTAGTCGCGTCCCTCCAGGCCGGGCTCCTCGCCCTCGGCGACGGGCGGCCGGTCGGGCGCGGCGGCCGTGGCGAACTGGGTGGCCTTGGCGGTCTCCTCGTCGAAGGCGTACCGCAGGGGGTTGGCCAGGACGGCCACCGTGGACAGCGGGACGGCGGCGGACGGGGCGCCCACCACGTGCACGATGCCGTCGGCGATGTCGAGGTCGCCGGGGTCGGCCTCCAGCGCGTCGGCGGCGATGCGCAGCGCCTTCTCGCGCACCTTCCTGCACGCCAGCGCGATGGCGTTGCCGCTGACGACGGCGGCTCGGGAGGCGAAGGTGCCGACGGCGTAGCCGAACCTGCGGGTGTCGCCGGTGACGACGCTGACCCGTTCGATGGGCACGCCCAGCTCGGTGGCGGCGATCTGGGCGAACGCCGTCTCGTGGCCCTGCCCCTGCGAGGTGAGGCCGGTGGAGACGTGCACGCGCCCGTCGGAGGTGATCTGCACGTGCCCGCCCTCGTACGGCCCCACGCCGGTGCCCTCGACGTAGCACCCGATGCCGATGCCGAGGCCAGGGCGGCGCTCGAAGGTGTCCCAGCCGATCAGCTCTTTGATCATCCGCAGCATCTCGGGGTAGTTCCCGCTGTCGTAGATGAGCGGCCGGCCGTCCTGGAAGGTCATGCCCTGGTCGTACGGGAACTCGTCGGGCCGGATGAAGTTGGCCGCCCGCACCTCCGTGCGATCCATGCCCAGGTAGCGGGCGATCTTGTCCATGGTGCGTTCCATGCAGAACACGCCCTGCGGCCTCCCGGCCCCCCGGTAGGGCGTGACCTGCACGGTGTTGGTGTAGACGGCGGTGAACTCGACGCGGTACGAGCCCGGCTTGTACGGCCCGAGCAGCTGCGTCGAGGTGACGATCGGCACGATGATCCCGTACGGGGTGTAGGCGCCGTGGTCGTGCAGGATCGTCACGTCGAGCCCCAGCACGCGCCCGTCGTCGTCGAACCCGACGCGCACGTACTGCACCTGCCCCCGCTCGTGCGCGGAGGAGACGAAGTGCTCCCGGCGGTCCTCGGCCCACTTGACCTCCCGGCCGAGCGTCATGGCGGCCCACGGGACCAGCACCTCCTCCGGCCACGGGTGCACGATCTTCACGCCGAAGCCGCCGCCCACGTCGGGCGCGATCACCTCGACCTGCGGCAGCGGCAGCCCGAGCGCGGCGGCCACGGCCATGCGCACGCTGGTGGAGGTCTGGGTGCTGGAGTAGACGCGCAGGTCGCGGCCGTCCCAGCGGGCGTACACGCCGCGGCCCTCCAGCGGCATGCTGGCGCTGCGCTCGATGTCGAGCCGGAAGGCGAGCGTGTGCGGCGAGGTCTCGATGGACTCCCTGGCGCCGCGCCCGTCGGCCGCCGCGACCTCCTGGACGAGGTGCGCGCCGACGTTCCCCGGCACGTCCTCGTGCACGAGCTGCGCCCCCTGGACGGCCTCCTCGATGCCGACGACCGGTTTGAGCGGCTCGTAGTCGACCTCGATGAGCGCGCAGGCGTCCTCGGCGGCGTACCGGTCGGCGGCCACCACCATCACCACCGGCTCGCCGACGTGCCTGACGACGTCTCTGGCGAGCGGGTACGCGGTGCGCCCGTGCGTGAGCGCCGGGTGCGGGATCAGCAGCGGCAGCGCCCGGCCGACCCGCTCCGGCAGGTCCTCCCAGGTGTAGATGGCGACGAGCCCTTCGACGTCGAGCGCGCCGCTCACGTCGATGTCGCGGACGCGGGCGTGGGCGTGCGGCGAGCGGACGAACGCCGCCGCCAGCGCGTCGGGGCCGAGGTCGTCGAGGTAGCGGCCCTGCCCGGTGAGCAGCCTCGGGTCCTCGCGGCGCTGGACGGCCGCGCCGAACAGCTTCGTCGTCATGCTTCCTCCGCCAGCAGCTCGGCGGCCCGGTGGACGGCCTTGACGATGTTCTGGTAGCCGGTGCAGCGGCACAGGTTGCCCGCGATGCCCTCGACCACCTCGTCGTCGGTGGGGGCCGGGTTCTCCTTGAGCAGGGCGGTCACCGTGCACAGGAAGCCCGGCGTGCAGAACCCGCACTGCAGCCCGTGGCACTCGGCGAAGGCCCGCTGCACCGCCGACATGCGGCCGTCCCGGCCGGCCAGCCCTTCGACGGTGGTGATCTCGGCGCCGTCCACGGTCACGGCGAACGTCAGGCACGAGCGCACGGGCCGCCCGTCGAGCAGCACCGTGCAGCAGCCGCAGACGCCGTGCTCGCAGCCCACGTGCGTGCCGGTCAGGCCGAGGTCGTGGCGCAGGCAGTCGGACAGCAGCCGCCGCGCCGGCACCCGGGCCCGCCGGGCGGTGCCGTTCACGACGAGGGTGATCTCATGCTCCACGGGCCGCCGCCCCTTCCCGCGCCGCGTCGCGCAGCGCCCGCTCGGCCAGCACGCCCACCAGGTGCCGGCGGTAGGCGGCGGAGGCGTGGATGTCGTCGTCCGGGTCGACGGCGTCCCGTACGCGGGCCGCCGCCGAGGACAGGTCACCGCCCACCTCGATGATGACGGGCCCGCCGCCGACCCCGATGCAGGCCACCCGCGCGCCCGCCGCGCCGACGACCGCGCACGCTCCTGCCAGCGCGTAGTCGCCGTGCCTGCGGGACACCTCGTGGAAGGCGGCCCCGCTCCCCTCCTCCAGCGCCGGGAAGAACGCCGACACGGCCAGCTCCCCCGGCCCGACCGCCGACTCCATGGGCCCCACGAAGAACTCCGCCGCCGGGATCTCCCGGAAGGTGACGCGGCCGCCGTCCCAGCGGGCCACGCGTACGTGCCCGCCCAGCACCGCCAGCACGGCGGGCAGCTCGGCGGCCGGGTCGGCGTGCACGAGGCTGCCCACCACGGTGCCCCGGTTGCGGATCGCCGGGTGGGCCACCAGCTTCAGCGCCCGGGTGAGCAGCGGGTGCGCCCCGGCCCGCTCGACGTCGGCGTGCCGGGCCAGCGCCCCCACCGTGACGCCCGCCCGGCTCACCTCGATCCCGTCGAGCCCGGCCACCCGGTTGATGTCGACGACGTGCCCGGGCGCGGCCAGCCGCATGTTGAGCATGGGGATGAGGCTCTGCCCGCCGGCCAGCACCTTGCCGCCCACCTCCGCGAGCGTGCGCAGCGCCGCGGGCAGGTCGCGGGGCGCGTGGTAGGTGAACGGCGGCGGCTTCACCCGGCCTCGCCCCTGACGGCCGGCTCGGGGCTGCGGCCCGCGATGGCCCGCAGCAGGTGGTAGCCGCCCAGCACCACGATCGTGCCGAGCGCGATGCCCTCCAGGGTGAAATCGCCGCCGATGACGTGCTTCACAGGTCCGATGGCGAGGATCATTCCCGCTCCGATCGGAACCATGTTCACGGGGTCGGCGAAGTTCACCCGGTTCTCGATCCAGATCTTCGCGCCGAGCAGGCCGATCATGCCGTACAGGATGACGGTCACGCCGCCGAGCACGCCGCCGGGCGTGGCCGCGACGAGCGCCCCGAACTTCGGGCAGAGCCCGAACAGGATCGCGATGATCCCGGCGATGTAGTAGGCGGCCGTCGAGTACACCTTCGTGGCCGCCATGACGCCGATGTTCTCCGCGTACGTCGTGGTGGGCGAGCCGCCGACCGCGCTGGTGACCATGGTGCCGACGCCGTCGGCCAGCACGGCGCGGCCCACGTACGGGTCCACGTCCGTGCCGGTCATCTCGCCGACGGCCTTGACGTGCCCGATGTTCTCCGCGATCAGCGCGATCACGGCCGGCAGCACCAGCAGCACGGCCGACGTCCTGAAGTCGGGCGCGTGGAAGCTGGGCAGCCCGAACCAGGGCGCGTCCGCCACCGACTGGAAGCTGACCCGGTCGTGCGGGAAGGCCGTCGCCACGCAGTACGTCCCCTCGGCCGGGCAGGCGTTGCCCGCCGCGTCCCGCAGGTTGGCGCCCGGCAGCACGGACGTGACCGGCCCCGCGACCCGGTCCAGCACCCACGACAGCACGAACCCGGACACCAGCCCGATCAGCACCCCGATCCGGCCGGTGAACCCCTTGAACAGCACGATCACCAGGAACGTGATCAGCATCGTGGCCAGCGCCACCCAGTGGTCCTGCGGCCAGTACACGTCCGCCACCACGAACGCCAGCCCGAACCCGATCAGCATCACCACCGCGCCCGTGACGACGGGCGGGAAGATCCGGTGGATGATCCCCACGCCGAGGACGTGGATGGCCACCCCGGCCAGCGCCAGCACGAACCCGGCGACCAGGATCGACCCGGTCACGAGCGCGTCGGCGTTCGCGACGTCGCCGCCCGCCGCCGCCCTGATCGCGAACACGCCGCCCACGAAGGACGCGCTGGTGCCCAGGTAGCTGGGCACCTTGCCCTTCACGATCAGCAGGAACAGGATCGTCGCGACGCCCGACATCATCACGGCCACGTTCGGATCCAGCCCCATGACCAGCGGGAAGACGAACGTCGCGCCGAACATCGCGATCACATGCTGCGCCCCGAACCCCACCATCCGGGGCCAGCTCAGCCTCTCGTCGGGCCTGACCACCTCGCCGGGGGCCAGATGCTTGCCATCACCGTGCTTGGTCCATCCCACAACCATGCGAGCCCCTCGTGTGCCGGGCGCCTGGACGTGCCGTTGGCGGGCACATTAGGCCCGGTGGCACGCTCCTACACGGGCATGATCTGCCAAATCTGACCCGGCGACCAGAGAGATCCTCGCGCACACGGCGGGGCCGCGGAAGTGAGGGGGCTACTGGCGTACGGCGCGCAGCAGGTGGTAGCCCGCGAGCAGCACGATCGTGCCGAGCGCGATGCCGCTGAGCGCGAACGTGTCGGTGATCGGGAACGCCACCGGCCCGATCGCGCAGATGATCCCGGCGCCGGTCGGCACCAGGTTGCGCGGGTGCGACAGGTCCACCTTGTTCTCGATCCAGATCTTCGCGCCGAGCAGGCCGATCATGCCGTACAGGATGGTCGTCACCCCGCCCAGCACGCCGCCCGGCGTCGCCGCGACGAGCGCCCCGAACTTCGGGCACAGCCCGAACAGGATCGCGATGACCGCCGCGATGTAGTACGCCGCCGTCGAGTAGACCTTCGTGGCCGCCATGACGCCGATGTTCTCCGCGTACGTGGTGGTCGCCGAGCCGCCCACGGACGTGGCGACGACCGTGCCGATGCCGTCGGCCATCACCGCCCGCCCCATGTAGGCGTCCACGTCCGCGCCTGTCATCTCGCCCACGGCCTTGACGTGCCCGACGTTCTCCGCGATCAGCGCGATCACCACCGGCAGCACCAGCACGACGGCCGACGCCTCGAACACCGGCCCGTGCAGCGACGGCATCCCGATCCAGTCGGCCTGCGCCACCGCGTCCAGGTTCACCCGGAAATGCTCCGTCACCTTGCCGCTGTCGTCCGGCGCCAGGATCTTCCCGCCGACGAGGTCCCACACCCACGACAGCACGAACCCGAACACGAGCCCGAGCAGCACCCCGATCCGGCCGAGGAACCCCTTGAACACCCCGATGAACACGAACGTGGCCGCCATCGTCAGCAGCGCCACCCACGGGTCCTTCGGCCAGTAGACGTCCGCCGCCACGTACGCCATCCCGAACCCGATCAGCATCACCACCCCGCCGGTCACGATCGGCGGGAAGACCCGGTGGATGACGCCGACGCCCAGCTTGTGGATCGCGAACCCGCACACCGCCAGCACCGCGCCGACGACGAGCAGCGCCCCCGTCACGGTCGCGTCACCGCCCCCGGCCGCCCTGATCGCCACCACGGCCCCCACGAACGACGCGCTCGACCCGACGTAGCTGGGCACCTTGCCGTTCACGATCAGCAGGAACAGGATCGTCGCGACCCCGGACATCATCACGGCGAGGTTCGCGTCCAGCCCCATGACCAGCGGGAAGACGAACGTCGCGCCGAACATCGCGATCACGTGCTGCGCCCCGATGCCCACCATCCGGGGCCAGCTCAGCCGCTCGTCCGGCTTGACCACCTCACCCGGCGTCAGGCGCTTCCCATCGCCGTGCACCTTCCACCCGAACGCCACGCCCGCTCCCCGATCTCCCGCCTGACCAGCGGGTTCATCTCTTGGTTGATGTTGGAGAGCACAATAGAGGGTGGCGTCGGGCGCTCGCGCACCGGCTACGCGACGTGGATCGCGAACCCGTCGCCGGTGACCACCTGGCCCGCTCTGATCTTGGCGCGTTTGCGCAGCTCCACCTCGCCGTCCACGCGCACCATGCCTTCGTCGATGAGCTGCTTGGCCATGCCGCCGGTCTCGGTGATGCCGCAGTACTTCAGCAGGTCGCACAGCGGGATGTAGTCGTCGCGCAGCTCGAATTCCAGATCGTCCACAAGGCAGCAGCCTAGATGCCGCGCATGCGCAGCACGTGCAGGGCCAGGGTGAGGTTCAGGCGCAGGTGGGGGTCGTCGGTGAAGTTGCCGAGCAGGCGCTCCAGCTTGCCGATGCGGTAGCGCAGCGTGTTGTAGTGGAAGTGCAGCCGCCGGGCGGTCTCGGCCACGTTGAGGTTGGTCTCCAGGAGCGACTGCAGGGTGCGCCGCAGGTCGGCGTTCTCGGCGTCGTCGTCGGAGGCCAGCGGGCCGAGCGTTTCGCGGACGAACGCGTGCAGCTCGTCGGTGTCGTTGACCAGCGACAGCAGCCGGTAGACGCCGAGCTGGTCGAAGTGCGCGACGGCGCCGGGGCCGTGCAGCTGGCGGCCGACGCGGGCGGCCTTGAGCGCCTGCGAGTACGCCTCGGGCAGCGTCTCCGCCCCGGGGCTGGGCCGGGAGGTGCCGGTGGAGAACGTGGCGGGCGGCACGTCGGCGAAGGCGGAGGCGGCGTCCTTGGCGACGCGGGAGGCGTCGATGGCGGCGTCCACCACGGCCACCACCTCGTGGGAGAACCCGGCGACGGCGCCGCGCGGGTCGTGCCGCCTGATGGCGGCGGTCCAGCAGGAGACGAGGCGGTCCTGGGCGCTGCGCTCGTCGCCTTCGGGGTCGAGCTCGGCGACCAGCACGGTGACCGGCCGCGACAGGTCCCAGCCGAACGCCCGCGCGCGGGCGGTGACCCGTTCCGGCGTGCCGGCCCGGCCGGTGAGGACGTCGCGCAGGAAGTCGGCGCGGTACTTGCTCTCGACGGCGTTGACGGCCTCCTGCCGGGTGACGACGAGGGCGGCGACGGTGGCGGCGCGTTCGAGGATGCCGACGTCGCTGTCCCTGATCGCGGCGGCCGGGCTGTAGGCGACGATCCGGCCGTGGTGGTGGCCGCCGGCGAGCACGGGCACGGAGGCGAACGCGCGGGCGCGCGCGGCGGGCGTGCGGGCGCGGGAGGTGAGCAGGCCCTCGCGGGTGATCGACTCGCGCAGGGCCCGGACGTGGTCGTCGGGCCCGGCGGTGGCCAGGACACGGCCGGAGCCGTCGACGGCCGCCACGGCGACGTCGAGGAGCTTCGCCACCTCCGCGGTGACCTCGTCGAGGCCGCCGCCGGCCAGCACGACCTGCACCAGCGCCCGGTGGGCCTCCTCGGCGCGGGCGAGCACGGCGGCCTGGCGGTTGAGGATGTCGGTGAGGACCTGGTTGAGGATGTCGTCGAAGCCGACGTCGTTCGGCAGCAGGATGAGGGGGAAGCCGAGCCGGTCGGCCTGCTCCACCATCTCGCCGGGCAGCTCGTCGACGTAGCGGCCGAGCTTGATGGCCAGCGCGGCCAGCCCGCGCTCGTCGAGGTCGGCGACCAGCCGGCCGAGCGACTGCGGCGTGTTGCGCAGCGGGTAGCCGGTGGTCAGCAGCAGCTCGTGCGGCTTGACCCAGGCCAGGATGTCGGGCACTTCCATGACGTTGAGCCGTTGCACGATGCGGCCGAGCCCGCTCTCGCCCGCGATCAGCCTGGCGTCCGCGAGGGTGGACACGCCGAGCACCTCTCCTACGGACACGCCGTGGATGATCGTGCCGGTGCTGGCGAGACGGACGGGGGGCTCCATGGGGAAATTGTGACCCCAGAAGCCGTCTGTCAGGAAGAGCCAACCATCGCGCTGACTGTTGGCAAATTTACCCGTACGGAGGGTTCGACGGCCGTTCTACGGTCAGGTCCAGGGTCGGTTGGGAGGTCCGGTGACCGTCAGTACTTCCGCGCGGCGTGCCCGCGTCCGCGTCACGGGCGCGGCCAGCACCGCGGTCCGTCCCGTCCTGGAGGCGCAGCGGCGGCCCGCCCGGGTGCTGGCGGCGTTCCCGGCGGGCGTGTACCTGGAGGTCAGGACCGAGGCGGAGCCGTCGGTGATCGCCGTCATCACGGGCGAGGCGACGCGGCTGCCGAACTCGGTGCTGCTGGCGGGCCCGCTGCCGGCCGTCACGGTGGGTGACGAGGCCTCGGTGGGCGACCGGGTGATCGATCTGGGGCCGCTGAGCTTGAGCGTGCGCCGCTGGTGGGATCCGGCCCCGCCGCTCGGGCGCCTCGATCCTGCCCTGCTCGACGACGGCCTGCCGAAGGACCCGCCGGGCGCTGGGCTGGCGGGCAACGGCGCGGTGGACATGCTGGCGAGCAGTTGCGCGAAGGGCTGGCTGCTGGGGGCGGTGACGGCGGCGGAGCAGCTCGTGGGGCTGGGGCCGGGGCTGACGCCGAGCGGGGACGACGTGCTGGCCGGGCTGCTGGTGACGTTGCGGCACCTGGGGGTGGCCGCGGGCTGCGGGCGGGCGGTGTGGCTGGCCGACTGGCTGGCGGCGACCGTGACGTTCGACGCGCGCACGCGTACGACGCCGATCTCCGCGACGCTCCTGCACTGCGCGGCGAGGGGCGAGGCCAGCCCCGAGGTGATCGCCGTGCTGCGCGGGGTCGCGGGCCGCCAGCCGCTCGAACCGGCACTGCGCCGCCAGCCGCTCGAACCGGCACTGCGCCGCCAGGCGCTCGAATCAGCACTGCGCCGCCTGCACCGCCTGGGCCACACCTCGGGGGCGGACCTGGCGCAGGGCATCGCCATCGGCGTGGCCGCCGTCCGCTCGCTGAGCGGGGCGCGATGACCGGCCTGCCGCAGGCGGTGCTGCTCCGGCGCGGCGCCTACCACGACTCGGTCACCCTGATGAGGGTCAGCCGGGCGCTGTCGGAGCTGCCGGGCGTGGAGGCGGCCATGGTCGCCATGGCGACCGACCTGAACGTGTCGATCCTGCGGGAGATGGGCTTCGACGTCCCCGAGTGCGACCCGGGCGACCTGCTGATCGCGGTGCGCGCGCACGACCCCGACGCGGCTGTGGAGGAGGCGGGCCGGCTGCTCACCGCCGTGGACCGGCCGCGCGCCGCCCCGGAGGAGCAGCCGCCGCTGACGACCCGCTCGGCCGCCGCGCGCGGGCCGGCCGACCTGGTGCTCGTGTCCACCCCTGGCGAGTACGCCTTCTTCGAGGCCCTGGACGCCATCGAGGCCGGCCTGCCCGTCATGATCTTCAGCGACGGCGTCGGCCTGGCCCAGGAGCGGCGGCTGAAGGAGCTGGCCGAGGCCAGGAACGTGCTGGTGATGGGCCCCGACTGCGGCACGGCCGCGATCGGCGGCGCCGGGCTCGGCTTCGCGAACGTCCTGACGCCGGGCCCCGTCGGCGTGGTCGCCGCGTCCGGCACCGGCGCCCAGCAGGTGACGTGCCTGCTCGACTGGGCGGGCACCGGCGTCAGCCACGTGCTCGGGGTCGGTGGCAGGGACCTGTCGGCCGAGGTGGGCGGCCTGTCGGCGCGCCGCGCCCTGCGCCTGCTGGACGAGGATCCGGCGACGGAGCTGATCGTGCTCGTCTCCAAGCCGCCGTCGCCCGAGGTGGCGCGGGCCGTGCTGGGGCAGCGCCTGGGCACGCCGGTCGTCCCGGCCCTGCTGGGCACCGGCGATCTGACGCAGGCGGCCGAGGAGGCGTTGCGCGCCCTCGGTAGGGCGGTCCCCGAGTGGCCGTCCTGGCCCGCCCCGCCCGGCGCCCGCCCCGCGCCCAAGCGGATCAAGGGCCTGTACTCGGGGGGCACGCTGAGCGCGGAGGCCGCGCTGGTCGCCGGCCAGGGCGACTTCGTGGACTACGGCGACGACGCCTTCACCAGGGGCCGGGCGCATCCGATGATCGATCCGACGCTGCGGGTGGAGGCGCTGGCCCGCACCGGCGAGCGGGACGTCGTCCTCATGGACGTCGTCCTGGGCCACGGTGCCGACCCCGACCCGGCCGCCTCGCTCGCGCCCGCCGTCGCCGCCGCGCCCGGCACGGTCGTGATCGCCCTGATCGGCACCGAGGGCGACCCTCAGGGCCTGCACCGCCAGGCCGCGGCCTTCCAGGAGGCGGGCGCGGCGGTCTTCACCTCCAACGCCCAGGCCGCCCGCCACGCCAGGAGCCTGGTGTGAGCGCTCAGGCCGTCCGTCCCGCCAGGAGCCTGGTGTGAACGCCCAGGCCCGCCACGCCAGGAGCCTGGTATGAACCCGTTGCTCGCTTCCTCCCCGCACGTGATCACCGTCGGCGCGGGCCTGCTCGACGAGGCGCTGCGCGCCCAGGCCGTGCCGACGACGCCGGTCGCCTGGCGCCCGCCCCTGCCCGGCACCGCCGCCGCCCTGGCCGCGGTGCTGGCCGACCCGCGCCGCCACGAGGCCAACGCGCTGGCCGTGGGCCGGCTGACGGCGGCCCGCCCGCACCTGGTGGGCGTGCGGCGGGCCTCGGAGCTGCTGGAGGCGGGCACGTTCCTGCACGCGGGCCCGCCCATCACGTGGGAGCGCGCCTCGGGCCCGATGCGCGGCGCGCTGATCGGCGCGATGCTGCTGGAGGGCGGGGCGGCGGACGAGCACGAGGCCGCGGACCGGCTGGCGGCGGGCGCGGTCACGTTGCGCCCCTGTCACGAGCACGGGGCGGTGGGCCCGATGGCGGGCGTGGTGAGCCCGTCCATGTGGTTGTTCGAGGTGCGCGACGACGAGCACGGCGGCACCGCGTACTGCTCGCTGAACGAGGGCCTGGGCAAGGTGCTGCGCTACGGCGCGTACGGGCCGGAGGTGCTGCAGCGGCTGCGCTGGATGGACCGGGTGCTCGGCCCGGCGCTGGCGGCGACGCTGGAGCGGACCGGCCCGATCGACCTGCGCTCGCTGATCGCGCAGGCCCTGCAGATGGGCGACGAGCTGCACAACCGCAACCGGGCCGCGACCTCGCTGCTGCTGCGCGAGCTGGCTGCGGCCGTGGTTGAGGCGGCGCCGGGCGCGGCGGCGGAGGTGCTGCGCTTCATCAACGGCAACGACCACTTCTTCCTGAACGTCGGGATGGCCGCGGCCAAGGCCGCCACGGACGCGGCGCGCGACGTGCCGGGCTCGTCCCTGGTGGTGGCCATGGCGCGTAACGGCACCGACTTCGGCGTGCAGGTGTCGGGGCTGGGCGGGCGCTGGTTCACGGGGCCGGCCGGGGTGCCGGACGGGCTCTATCTCGGCTCGTACGGCCCTGAGGACGCCAACCCGGACATCGGCGACTCGACGATCACGGAGACGTCGGGGCTGGGCGGGTTCGCGATGGCGGCGTCGCCGGCGATCGTGCGGTTCGTGGGCGGCGAGGTGGCCGACGCGGTGCGGGCCACGCGCTCCATGTACGAGATCACGCTGGCCGAGCATCCGGTCTACCAGATCCCGGGGCTCGGCTTCCGTGGCACGCCGGTGGGCATCGACGTGACGCTGGTGGCGCGGACGGGCCTGTTGCCCGTGGTCAACACGGGGATCGCGGGCCGGGTGGCGGGCACGGGCCAGGTGGGTGCGGGCCTGGTGGAGCCGCCTGCGCAGGCGTTCACGCGGGCGTTGCTGGCCCTGGCCGACGCGAATAAGTGATCCATTTTAAAACGGACATATCCCCACGTCAGTGGCAATGTAAGGATTTTTCACCTTCCCTTGCGGATTCACCGCCGTTATCGTAACGATCCTCATAATCTGCAAGTAGCGTGAAGAACGCACGTGACGGATGAGGGAGATGGGGGCGGGAACATGGCAGCCGACCGCTTGCTCAGCGGGCCCGGCTCAGAGGAAGGTGCCACGGGGGGCGCTTCGCAGAGCCAGGGTCGCCTGATCGGCAGGCGCTACCGACTGATGTCGCCCGTCGGCAGAGGCGGCATGGGCATGGTGTGGCACGCCCACGACGTGCTGCTCGACCGGGACGTGGCCGTCAAGGAGCTGATCCTGCCCTACGGCCTCGACCACGCGGGCAAGCAGGTGGCCCACCGGCGCATGCTGCGCGAGGCCCGCTCGGCCGCGCGGCTGACGCACCCGGGCATCGTGACCGTGCACGACGTGGTCGAGGAGGACGGCCGGCCCTGGATCGTGATGGAGCTGGTCCGCGCCTGGTCGCTGGAGCAGGCCGTCCGCCAGAGCGGCCCCCTCCCCGTGATCCAGGCGGCCGAGATCGGCATCCGCGTGCTCGACGCGGTCATGCACGCGCACGCCGCCGGGATCCTGCACCGCGACATCAAGCCGGGCAACGTCCTGCTGACCCAGGACCGGGTGGTGCTGACCGACTTCGGCATCGCGGCCATCGAGGGCGACGTCACGATCACCCAGACGGGGCTGCTCATGGGGTCGCCGGCGTACATCCCGCCGGAGCGGCTGTCCGGGCAGCCGATCACGCAGGCGGCCGACCTGTGGTCGTTCGGCGCGACCTTGTACGCGGCCGTCGAGGGCCGCCCGCCGTACGAGGGGCCCGACCCCGTCGCGGTGCTCGGCGCCGTCCTGACGCAGGACCCGATCAGGCCCCAGCGGGCCGGCTCGCTCATGCCCGTGATCGAGGGCCTGCTGCGCAAGAACCCGGCCGAGCGGCTCACCGCCGCCCAGGTCATCGAGATGCTGGAGACGGTGCTGCGCGCGCATGGCTCCCCGAGGCCGCGCGCCCCCGAGATGCTGCCCAGCCAGGCCGACCCGACCCCGGCCGGGCTGCTGCCCCCGCTGGACACCCCGTCGGGGCCGATGCCCTCCCGCATCGTGGAGACCCCCTCCGGTCCGGTACGGGTGCCGTACGACCCGCTGACCAGCCCGTCGGGCGGCCATTCGATGCCCTACGACGGGATGACGAGCCCGTCGGGCAGCCACCGCACCGACCAGCTCCCGCCGCTGCCGCCCGCCCCCACCCCTCAGCACGCCTCATACGACTCGCTCCGCAGCTCCTCCGGCTCGTACGACTCGCTGAGCAGCCCCTCGGGCCCGTACGACTCGCTGGGCAGTTCGTCCGGTCCCTACGATTCCCTGAGCAGTTCGTCCGGTCCCTACGACTCGCTGGGCGGTCCGTCGGGCCCGCAGCCGCCGTTCGGCGCGCCGCCCGCCCCCCGGGTGGGCCGGGGCCTGGACGACGACCTCGACGACCCGACCGGCCCGCGCCCCCAGCCGATCCTGCCGCTGACGACGGACAGCCGGACGTCGTCGGCCGCCACCCCGTGGCCGCTGGCCTCGCCCGACGACCTGCGCGAGCAGTCGCGCGACCTGTCGCACGACGTCTCCCGCAGCCGCCTGGCCGCGCTGCCGGGCGGCGCCCCGCGCAAGGGGAAGAGCCGGCGCCGGGTGGAGGAGGACGAGGGCGCGTGGATCAGGAACGGCCGCCCCACCCCGCTGACGATCATCAGCTCGCTGCTGGCCGTGGCCGTCGTGGCGGGCGCCGTGTGGATCATCCTGACGGGCGGCTCGTCGCCGGCCCCGGTCACCACCCCGGCGGCCACCGGCGAGAGCACGACGACGGAGGACGCGGCGGCGCCGTCGATCATCCCCGAGGGGTACGTGGAGCACACGGGCCCCGGCTTCTCGGCGGCCGTGCCGAAGGACTGGAAGCTGGCGACGTCCGGCGGAGTGGCCACGTTCAGCGGGCCGAAGGACTCGGGGATGCGGATCCTGGTCGAGCGGGCCGCCCCGCAGAGCGACGGCGGCCTGTCGGAGCTGGGCCGGCTGGAGGCCGACGGCGGCATGGAGAGCTACATCCAGGTGCAGCTCCAGCGGGTCGCCTACCGCACCTGGCAGGCGGCCGACTGGGAGTACACCTACCAGACGGCCAACGGCGTCCCCATGCACGCCCTGACGAGGTACGTCTCCATCGACGACACCGCCGCGTTCAAGATCACGATGGATCTGCCCGAGCTGAAGTGGGACGACCAGGCCGACACCCGCAAGGTGTTCCTCAACACGTTCCGGCAGGCGACCTGACCGTATTGCACTGAGCGTTCCAAAACGTGTAGCGTGGCCGTCATGGCGCGACCGAGGAAGTTCGAGGAGGACCGGGCGGTCGAGGCGGCCATGCGCGCGTTCTGGAGCGCGGGCTACGAGGCCACCTCGACGCAGGATCTCTGCGCCGCCACCGGGCTCGGGCGCAGCAGCATCTACAACACGTTCGCCAGCAAGCGCGAGCTGTTCGAGCGCGCGCTGCGGCACTACACGGACGAGCGCAACGCGAACCTGGCCGAGCTCATGGAGGGCGAGCTGCCCGTCAAGGAGAAGGTCAGGACCGTGCTGTGGTGGGCCGTCGAGCCCGACCCTGACGATCCCGCCGGCTGCCTGGTGGTGAACTCGCTGGTCGAGCTGGGCCCGCGCGACCCGGAGATCGCGGAGCTGCTGCGCCGCGACCAGGACAAGCGGGTCCAGATCATGACGGCCGCGCTGGAGGCCGCCCGCGCCCGCGGCGAGCTCGACGCGGGCAAGGATCCGCTGGCCCTGGCCCGCTTCGTCGCCGCGACGGTCAGCGGGCTGCGGGTCGCGGCCCGCGGCGGGGCCGACCGCGCCATGCTCGAGTCGATCGCGAACACCGCGCTGGGCGTCTTCTGACTTTTCCATGCCCGCGTTTTGAACTGATCAATCTAAAACTGTCTGGAGGTATCGCCGTGCCGTTGGCGGTCTACATACTGGGGCTCTCGATCTTCGCTCAGGGCACCTCCGAGCTGATGCTGGCCGGGCTGCTGCCCGAGATGGCCCGCGACCTCGGCGTGTCGGTGCCGGACGCGGGGCTGCTGATCTCGGCGTTCGCCATCGGGATGCTGGTCGGCGCGCCGGTGCTGGCCGTGGTCACGCTGCGGTGGCCGCGCCGTACGGTGCTGCTGGCCTTCCTCGCGCTCTTCGCCCTGTCGCACGTCGCCGGCGCGCTGACGTCGAGCTACGGCGTGCTGTTCGCCACCCGCGTGGTCGGCGCGTTCGTCTACGCCGGGTTCTGGGCGGTGGCGGCCTCCACCGCGATCGGCCTGGTGCCCGCGAACGCCCGCGCCAAGGCGATGAGCGTGCTGGCGGGCGGCCTCACCGTGGCCACCGTGATCGGCCTGTCCGCCGGCACGGTGATCGGGCAGCACCTCGGCTGGCGGGCGGCGTTCTGGTCGGTGGCGGCGCTGACGGCGCTGGCCGGCCTGGGCGTGTTCGCCACCATCCCGGCCGGTCGCCCCGACCGGAGCGGCACGCCGCGCGTCTCCGACGAGCTGCGCGCGCTGGCCAGGCCCGCGCTCTGGCTCGCCTACGGCACCACCGCGCTGACCACCGGCGCGCTGCTGTCCACCTTCAGCTACCTGAGCCCGCTGCTCACGGACGTCACGGGGCTCGACCCGGCCTGGGTGCCGGCCGTCCTCGGCCTGTACGGGGTGGGCGCCCTCATCGGCATCACCGTCGGCGGCCGGATCGCCGACGCGCGGCCGTACCAACTGCTGTACGCCGGTGTGACCGGCCTCGTCCTGACCTCGGCGGCGCTGGCGGCGTCGGCGTCCGTGGCCCTGCTGGCGATCCCGCTGATCTTCCTGCTCGGCGCGTTCGGCTTCGGCACCAACCCGGCGTTGAACGCCCGCCCCTTCGCCCTGGCCAAGAACGCCCCCACGCTGGCCGCCGGCATGAACGTGGCCTCGTTCAACGTCGGCATCACGGTGGGGCCCTGGGTCGGCGGCCTGGCCATCGGCGCGGGCCTCGGCTACGCGTCCGTGGCGTGGATCGGCGCCGCCATCGGCGTGGCGGGCCTGGCCGCGGTGGCGCTCGGCGCGAGCCTGCACCGCAAGAGCGAGATCGTCGGGGAGACGCGCGAGACGGGTGAGGTACGGTCTGCCGTATGAAGCTGGCCGGCATCTCCTTCTACCCCGTCAAGTCCACGGCCGGGCACGAGGTCACCGAGGCCGAGGTGCAGCCGTGGGGGCTGGCGGGCGACCGCCGCTACCTCATCACCGACGAGCGCGGCGCGGTGCTCACCGCCCGCCAGGAGCCGCGCCTGCTGGCCTGCGTGCCCGTGCTCGACGGCGGCGCGCTCACCCTGACGGGCCCGCACGCCGAGCCGCTGACGGTGGTCCCCACCGCCGAGATGTCCACCGTGCAGCTGGGCGGCGTCGCGGTGGAGGTCACCGACTGCGGCGACACCGCTGCCGCGTGGCTGAGCGGGCTCGCGGGCCGGCCGGTGCGGCTCAAGTGGCTCGACGACCCGACCCGCCGCCCGGTCAACCCCCTGTACGGCCGCCCTGGCGACCGGGTGAGCCTGGCCGACGCGTTCCCGCTGCTGCTCACCACGACCGCCTCGCTCGCCCGCCTCAACGACTGGATCGCCGAGACCGCGCTGGAGCTCGGCGAGGAGCCGCGGGCGCTGCCGATGCGCAGGTTCCGGCCGAACGTGGTGATCGACGGGGTGGCGGAGCCGTTCGCCGAGGACGAGTGGAAGCGCCTGCGCATCGGGGAGGTGGAGTTCCGCGTGACCAAGGGGTGCGACCGGTGCGTGCTGACCACGGTCGACACCGAGACCTACCGCAAGGGTAAGGAGCCGCTGCGGACGCTGGCCCGGCATCGCAAGCGTGACGGCAAGGTGTGGTTCGGCATCAACCTGATCCCCGATCTCATGCCGGGCACTTACGGTCGGATCGCGCAGGGGGATCCTGTCGTCCTGCTCTGAAAATTCGCGGCGAAAATCCTTATTTCCCGATATTTCAGTTCACCGTCCCCTTTGGGGTGCTGTTAGCGGTTATGCGAGACTTCACGGGTGACCAGTACCCCCACAAAGCCCGCGGTCTCGACCCCTGACCGGATCCAGCGCGTCCAACGCCGGACCCTGGCGGTCCTCTCGGCGGCGCAGATCGTGGGCGGCGTGGGCGTGGCCGTCGGGCTGGCGCTCAGCTCGGTCGTCGTGGACGAGCTGTCGCGCTCCACCGTGATCAGCGGCTTCGCCGGCACGGCCACCGTGCTCGGCGCGGCCCTGCTGGCGCTGCCGGCCGCCAAGGCGTCCGGGCGGGGCGGGCGGCGGGCGGGGCTGTCGCTGGCGTACACGGCGGCGCTGACCGGCTGCGTGATCTCGGTGCTGGCCATCAGCCTGCGCACCTGGCCGCTGCTGCTCGTCGGCCTCGTGCTGGTCGGCGGCGGCAGCGCGGGCAGCCTCGCGGCCCGCTACTCGGCCACCGACCTGTCGCCCAAGGACCGCTCGGCCCGCCACCTGTCGCTGGTCGTCTGGGCCTCGACCATCGGCTCCGTCGCCGGCCCGAACCTGGCCGAGCCCGCCGACCGCATCGGCAGGAGCCTCGGGATGGCGGAGAAGGCGGGGCCGTTCGCGTTCGCGGCCCTGGCCTTCGCGCTGGCGGTGGTGATCGTGCTCGTCCTGCTCCGCCCCGATCCGCTCATCCTGGCCCGCGCCGGTACGCGCACGGAGGATCCCGGACGCAACCGCACGATCCGCACCGCCTGGCACACCCTGCGCACCACCCCGATGGCCCGCCGCGCCCTGGTCATGATCGCCGTCAGCCACACGGCGATGGTCTCCGTCATGTCGATGACCCCCGTCAAGCTGCACCACGACGGCTCGAACCTCGACGTCATCGGCCTCGTGATCAGCCTGCACATCGCCGGCATGTACGTGCTGTCGCCCCTCGTCGGCTGGCTGGCCGACAAGGCGGGCAAGGTGCCGGTGCTGGTGCTCGGCTCGGCCCTGCTGCTCGGCGCCGCCGCCCTGGCCGGCACCGCCGGTCACCGCGTGTGGCAGGTGACCGCCGCGCTCGTGCTGCTCGGGCTGGGCTGGTCGTGCGGCCTGGTGGCCGGCTCGGCGCTGGTCACGGAGTCGGTGCCGATCGAGCGCCGCCCCGCCGTCCAGGGCCTGTCGGACCTGCTGATGAACGTGTGCGGCGCCACGGGCACGATCGTCGCCGGCGCCATCGTGGGCCTGCTCGGCTACGGCATGCTCGGCCTGATGGTCGGCATCATGGTCGCCCTGTCGGGCCTCTGGCTCACCGCCGTCTGGCGCCGCACGTCCTGAGAAAACAGGTCCTGCAGAAACGCGTCCTGAAGAAACGCGGCCTTCGGCGGGCTCACTTGGCGTCGGCGTAGGACTTGACCGCCACCGCCTCCATCGGGAAGCGCACCGGAGTGCCGCCGAACAACAACCGGCTGGCCTCGGCCGCGGCGCCCGTCACCGCCGCGATCACCTCGTCGGCCAGCTCGGCCGGGCAGTGCACCATCACCTCGTCGTGCTGGAAGAACACCAGCCGCGCCGGCTCCGGCAGCCGCCCCCGCAGCACCGCCAGCAGCGCCAGCGCCCACTCGGCCGCCGTGCCCTGCACCACGAAGTTGCGGGTGAACCGCCCGCGGTCTCTGGCCGCCCGGCCGCCCTCGGGCCCCGACACCAGCTCCTTCCACCGCTCGGACGGGGGCGGGCTGGTGCGCCCGAGCCAGGACCGCACGATGCGCCCCTCCTCGCCCGCCTTGGCCGCGTCTTCGACGAACTGGTACGCCTTGGGGAAGCGCTGGCGCATCACGGCCAGCAGCTTCGAGGCGTCGCCGCTGGTGCCGCCGTACATGGCGGACAGCATCGCGATCTTGGCGTTGGCCCGCTCGCCGCCGAACGACTGCGCCAGCGCGGAGTACAGGTCGATCTCGCCCGCGGCCCTGGCCAGCCCGCCGTCGCCGGCCATCGCCGCCAGCACCCGCGGCTCCAGCTGCGCCGCGTCGGCGACGACCAGCAGCCACCCGTCGTCGGCCACCACGACCTTCCGCATGACCTTGGGGATCTGCAGCGCGCCGCCGCCGTTGGTGGCCCACCGCCCGGACACGACGCCGCCGACGACGTATTCGGGCCTGAACCGCCCGCCGCGCACCCACTGGTCGGCCCACGCCCACCCGTGCGCGCTGAACAGCCGGGCCAGCTCCTTGTAGGCCAGCAGCGGCGCCACGGCGGGGTGCTCGATCTGCTTGAGCTCCCACTGCCGGGTGCTCTTCAGCGCCACTCCCGCGCCCTTGAACGCCTTGACGAGCTGCTGCACGGAGTCGGGGTTGACCGGGTGCCCGAACGCGGCCGCCACCTCGTCGGCCAGCGCCTGCAGCCTGGCCGGGCGCATGCCGTGCACGGGGCGCGGCCCGAGCAGCTCGGTGAGCAGCGCGTCGTGCACGTCGCGGCGCCACGGCATGCCCTCGTGCGACATCTCGGCCGCGACCAGCGCGCCGGCCGACTCGGCGGCCACCAGCAGGCGGAAGCGGCCGGGCTCGGGCAGCGCGGCGATGCGCCGGAGCTGGTCGGCCAGCACCTCGGCGACCGCCTCCGCGCCGAGCGGCTCCGGCGCGAACAGCGTGCCGGGCGCGCTCGGCTGCTCGTCGGGCACCGGCAGGCCGTGCAGCCTGGCGTGCGCGGCCCTGGCGGAGCGGGGCTCGCCGTAGCGGCCCTCGTAGGCCAGCAGCAGCCCCTCGGTCAGCGCCAGGTCGTGGCAGCGGGCGACGCGCACGCCGCGTTCGAGCAGCGGCGGGTATGTCTCCCGCGCGTCGGCCCACACCCAGCGCGGCCCCTCGGCGGCCTCCAGCTCCCGCACCGCTTCGGCGAGGTCGGCGGGCCGGCGCGGCGTGCCACCGACGGGCAGCACCGTCTCCCCTGCGACCACGACGTACACGTGGTCAAGCCTGCCAAACGCCTCCGACAAAACCGCACGCGGTCACATGTTCAGGGGGTCACACGGTGAGGCTGATGCGCACCTCGTCCTCCATCGGCGGGTCCAGCTCCTGCGCCAGGCACCCGGTGGCGGCGAAGCAGCGCAGGGTCAGCTCCTCGGGCGTGACCGTGGCGTGCAGGAACTGCTTGAAGAACGGCGGCGTGTCCCAGTCGGACAGCTCGGACAGGAAGCGGTGGAACACCTTGTCCACCGGTAACCGCAGCGGCCACGGCCAGGCGCCGAGCAGCCGTGCCGCCCACCGCATCCGCATGGTGATCCTCACCGGCCCCGTGGGGGTCCTGACCGGCTCGTTCTTGATGTGCTGCGACATGATGCACAGCGCCTCGGTGGGCGTCAGGCAGAGCCACTTCATCCGCAGCCGCTTGGCGTAGAGCTGGCTGTAGAAGGACAACGAGTCGCCGCGCAGCGGGTAGCACCTGAAGTCGTCCTCGTGCACGCCGCCGGCGTCCACCCGCTCGATGGTGTGGGTGGCGTGCATGAACGCCCCGCCGCCGCCCGACACGATGTACTGGATGACCCGGTCGCCCACCTTGACCGGATAGCGCTGGTAGTTGTGCACGTCGCCGCCGATGGCCGCGACGTACCGGTGTGCCGGGTCGCGCACGATGTCGTCGATCGTCCCGCCGCCCTCCAGCGGCGACGGCTTGTACGCGTTGCCGGTGTAGATCGGCTTGCCGGTCACCAGGATCTTCGGCCGGGGGTCGAGCGAGACCCGGCGCAGCCAGGCCGTCTGCCCCTTGTCGATGACGTTCCTGATGCCGGTGTCGACGCCGACGACGAGCAGGCTGTCGCTCTCGATCACCCAGTACGGCCCCGGCTGCGCCGCCTGCCCGGTCGCCTGCTGGGACGGCCTGCCGCGCAGCTTGCGCGCCTCGGCCAGCTTCGCCTCGTCGATGGTCTCCGGCTTGCGCCACAGCAGGCCGCGCAATCCTTGGTCCGGCTTCGGCTTGAGCGGCGGCGCGTCGCAGAAGACCCGCATGAAGCCGCCGAGCCCGTCGTACCAGTCGTGGTTGCCGGGGATGGCGTAGATCGGTGCGTTGTAGTCCTGGTACGGGCGGAAGAACTTGTCGCCGTACTCGTTGCCCGATCCCGTCGGATAGATCACGTCGCTGGCGATGATGGCGAAAGACGTTCCTTCGCCGAGTTTCAGCATGCCGGGAACAACGGCGTACTGGGAGGCGTCGCCTTCTCCCGTATCGCCGAGAAGGAGGAAACTGAAATTACCGCTGACAGCCGGTTTGATGCGAAATTCCGGATCAATCCCCCGCGCCTCTTGGGACTCCACCCAGCGCGCCCGCACCTCTCCTGACGGATCCCCGAACAAGCCAGCCAGGATCTCGTTGCGGGACAGCCATAGCGTACGTACATTCAACCAGGTAAAGCCTTGCTTGTTGGGTCTGAGCTGCGCAAATGTACCTGGTTGCACACAGGCCCAACCTGCACCCTCCTCCGAGACCCGGGAGGAAACCTGCTTTCCACGCTCAGCCGCGACTTCCACCATGACCACATCTTTACCGTGATCTACCATTTGCGCATCCCGAACGCTCCGTACCGTTCGGAACACAGAAGGTGTGCAATGGTGTAGCCTCACCCCCCAAGCAAGCGGTTGGGACCGCCTAGGAGGCTCCCATGACCCGTAACAGCCCGGACGACGCGACCCGCAAAGGCACCTCCGCCGTGGATGCCATCGAGGGTCTGCTCGCCTTCGCCGCGTCCCGGCCGCGCTGGGCCGCGGGCGCGGCGATCAACAGCGCGAGCGAGGCGATCGCGCGGAGCCGGGCGCTGGCCGCGCAGTCCCCCGGCGAGCACCTGCCGCTGCTCGCCCGCTGCCTGAACACGACCGCGCGGCTGATGCTGGCGCGCGGGCGCGCCACGGAGGCGCTGCCGCTGGCCCAGGAGGCGGTGGCGCTCAGCCGGTCGATCGGCGGGGCGTCGCTGGTGGTCTCGCTGCGCCGCCTCGCCGAGGCCCAGGAGGCCCTGCAGCGCTTCGGCGACGCCGCCGCCACCCTCGCCGAGGCCGACCGCCTCCCGCCCCCACCCGGCTGACCGCCGCCCGGGCCGCTCCGAGCTCGCCGGGCCGCGCACGTCCGGGCCGACAGCTTCAGGCTCGCGGGACGAGCACACCCGGGCTGGGAGCTTCAGGCTCGCGGGACGAGCACGCCCGGGTTGAGGATGCCGGCGGGGTCGAGCTCGGCCTTGACCGCGCGCAGGACGCCCGCGCCGACCGGCCCGATCTCGCGCGCGTAGGCGTCGAGGTGGTCGCGGCCGACGCCGTGGTGGTGCGTGATCGTGCCGCCCGCCTCGACGACGGCCGCGTTCACCGCCGCCTTGGCCCGCTCCCACTGGGCGACGGGGTCGGCGTCCTGCGGGGTCACGACGGTGAAGTAGAGCGAGGCGCCGGTCTCGTACACGTGCGAGATGTGACACATGACGAGCGGCGAGCCGAGCGCGCCGAGCAGGGCGAGCCGGACCGCGTCGTAGAGGCGCGGCAGGCTCGCCCAGAAGCCGGCCGTCTCCAGCGTCTCGACGGTGGCGCCGGCGGCGAGCAGCGCGTCGCGCAGGTACGGGGCGGAGAAGCGGCCGCGCTCCCACGCCTCCCCCGGCTCCGGCCCGAGCGGCTCGCCGCCCATCCGCGCCAGCACGGCGGAGGCGGCCGCGTGCCGGCTCCCGACCCGCACGCCCTCGTACCCGGCGACCAGCAGGCATCCGGAGCCCGCGGCTCCGCCTGAGGAGCCGCCCGATGCACCGGAGCCGCCCGCTCCGCCGGAGCCCGCGGAGCCGGGGGCTCCGTTCGAGCGTCCTGAGCCGATCTCGTCCGGCTTGGCCAGGCCGATCATCGTCTCGGTCTCGTCCGAGAGCCGCAGGACGGTCGGCAGCGGCCCTTCCTGGGCGAGTGCCCGCACGGCGGCGGATCCCTGCGCGAACGAGGCGAACCGCCACCCTTCGTAGCGCCGCTCGGCGGGCGCCCGCCGCACCCGCAGCCGCAGCGCGGTGATGACGCCGAACGCGCCCTCCGAGCCGAGCACGAGCTGGCGCAGGTCGGGCCCGGCGGCCGACTTGGGCGCCCGACCGAGCTCCAGGGTGCCCGCGGGCGTGGCGAGGGTGAGGCCGACGACCATGTCGTCGAAGCGCCCGTACCCGGCGGAGGCCTGGCCGCTGGAGCGGGCGGCGGCGAAGCCCCCGAGCGTGGCGTACTCGAAGGACTGGGGGAAGTGCCCGAGCGTGAGGCCGCGCGCGGCGAGCAGCCGCTCGGCGTCGGGGGCCCGCACGCCGGGCTCGAACGCGGCCACCCTCGACTCCTCGTCCACGGAGAGCAGCCGGTCGAGCCGCCCGAGGCCGAGCGCGATCACGCCCGCGAAGCCGGTGCGGTCGGGGGCCAGGCCGCCCACCACGGAGGTGCCGCCGCCGAAGGGCACGACGGCGACGCGCTCGCGCGAGCACACCCGTAGCAGCTCGGCCACCTCCTCGTGCGAGCCGGGCAGCACGACGGCGTCGGGCGCGGCCGAGCCGTCGCCGGCCCGCATGCGCAGCAGGTCGGGGGTGGATTTGCCGCGCGTGTGCCGGACGCGCTCCTCGTGCCCGGTCCGCACGTTGTGCTCCCCGACCACCTTGGCCAGCGCGTCCAGCACCGGCTCAGGCAGCACGACCGGCGGCAGCGCCACCGCCTCCAGCGCGGCGGCAGGCGTGCCGGGGGCGCGCACGCCGAGCAGGTCGCGCAGCAGCGCCAGGACCGGCTCGGGCAGCTCACGTGCCTTGGCGGGGTCGCCCCACCCCGACCACGACATCGGTTCTCCAGTCACGCTTACACTGTGACACATGACGTCTATTCGTCACAATGACGGCGTTCTGGACGCGGCGCGCGACTGCGTGCTCGCCTACGGCGTGCGCAGGACCACGCTCACGGACGTGGCGCGGCGCGCGGGCGTGTCCCGGATGACGATCTACCGCCGCTGGCCCGACGTGCGCACGCTGGTGGCCGACCTGATGACCAGGGAGTGGGTGCGGGTGGTGGCCGGGCTCGACCTGTCCGATCCCGTACGTGCGGTCGTGGCGGGCGTGCGGGGGCTGCGCGAGCACCCGTTGTGGCGCAAGATCGTGGCGGCGGACCCGGAGCTGCTCGTGCCGTACCTGCTGGATCGGCGGGGCGCCAGCCACGACGCCATCCTGGAGGTGCTGGAGCCGGCCGTCGGCGACCCGGCCAGGGCCAGGGCGGTGCTGCTGGTGGCCCAGTCGTTCCTGCTGTCGGCGCCGACCATGCTCGACCCCGTCACGATGGACGAGCTCGACGCCGAGCTCACCGCCCTGCTGGAGGCCTATCTTGGACAGCTCGCTGAACGCCGCCAGACGCTCCCGTGAGCTGCGCCGGGTCGCGGAGGAGCGGGTGGACGTGCTGGTGGTGGGGCTCGGCGCGACCGGCGCGGGAGCCGCGCTCGACGCCGTGTCCCGGGGGTTGAGCGTAGCGGCGATCGACGCGCACGACCTGGCTTTCGGCACCTCCAGGTGGAGCTCCAAGATGGTGCACGGCGGCCTGCGCTACCTGGCGAAGGGGCAGGTGGGCGTGGCTTACGAGAGCGCCTTCGAGCGCGGGATCCTGCTCCGCAGGACCGCTCCGCACCTGGTGAAGGCGCATCCGTACCTGCTGCCGCTGACCCCGGCCGTCTCGCGGCGGCAGGCGGCGCTGCTGATGAGCGGCTACCGGCTCGGCGACGGGCTGCGGGCCGCCGCGCGCACCCCGCGCCGCGCGCTGCCCGGCCCGACGCGGCTGAACGCGGCCCGCGCCCACACGCTGGCGCCGATCCTGCGTACCGACGGGCTGCGCGGCGGGCTGCTGTCGTGGGACGGGCGGCTGCTCGACGACGCCCGCCTGGTGGTGGCGCTCGCGCGCACCGCCGCCGCGCGCGGGGCCCGCGTGCTGACCCGCTGCCGCGCGCTGCGCCTGACCGGCAAGGGGGCGCAGGCACGCGACGAGCTGACGGGCGAGGAGTTCACGATCAGGGCGAAGGTGGTGATCAACGCGACCGGGGTGTGGGCGGGCACGCTCGATCCGCAGGTGAAGCTGCGCCCGTCGCGCGGCAGCCACCTCGTCCTGGAGCCCGGCACACTGCCGGGGCTGATCGCGGGCATGCACGTGCCCATCCCGGGCGAAAGCAACCGGTTCGCGCTCGTCCTGCCCCAGCCGGACGGCCGCGTCCACGTCGGCCTGACCGACGAGCCCGTGGACGGGCCGGTGCCCGACGTTCCCGAAGTGCCGCCGGAGGACGTCAGAACGCTCCTGGAGGTGCTGAACGGGGTCCTTGAGGTGCCAGTGACCGAAGAGGCGGTCGCGGGCGCGTACGCGGGCCTCAGGCCCCTTCTGGCGGCCGATGGCAGGACGGCGGACCTGTCCCGGGAGCACGCGGTGCTCTCGGAGGGCGGCGTCGTGACCGTGGTGGGCGGCAAGCTGACGACATATCGGCGGATGGCCGAGGACGCGGTGGATCGTGCGGTCTCGTCCGCGAAACTGCGGGCCGGCCGGTGCCGCACGCGGCGCATCGCGCTCGTGGGGGCGGGCCCGCGCCCGTCCGGGGTGCCGCTCCGCCTGGCCGAGCGGTACGGCTCCGAGGCCGCCGCCGTGCACGAGCTGGCCCTGCGGCACCCGGAGGAGGTCGGGCTCGGCTTCACCAAGGGCGAGCTGCTCTGGTCGGTCCTGCACGAGGGCGCGCTCGACGAGGGCGACCTGCTCGACCGGCGGACCCGAATCGGGCTGGTCAAAAGGGATAGAGACCGTGCGCTGCCCGCGACACGGGACGTACTGGACCGGTTCTCCCGCGCGTAAACCCGCCGATCCGTTAGGTTAGTCTTACCTAAGTGATCGAGGAGGGGGCGGAAGCGTTGGCCAGGGGCTGCGAGCAGAAGGGCTGCGAACATCCGGCGGGATGCCACACCGGCGGGCTGCCCACACTCGCCAGCGCCACCGTGGGAGCCCGGCTGTGGCTGCTCGTCGAATACACCGGAGCATGGCCCTCGCGCCTGGAAAACTGCGAACTTCCTGAAGAAATCTCGAAACTCGTCCGGCGCGCGCTCGAACGCGGTATCAGGCCCCAGCTGATCCGCCGCCCGGGCAGGCGGACCCGCCCACGGGAGCAGGGGATCCGTGTGCTATTGGCCTACGCGGCGGGCGAGCACCCCTGGGTGGCGCAGGGCGTCATCGCAGGTCCTGACGATCTTGACCTGGACGCGCTCGTGGCCGGAGTGGTCCCGGAGTCCTGCATACTTGAAGACGAGCCGGTATTTCTGGTCTGCACGCACGCCAAGCGCAATGTGTGCTGCGCCCGCATTGGACTACCCCTCGCTCGGTCCCTGGCCGAAATCTTGCCGGACAGAGTGTGGGAAACGTCACACGTTGGCGGCGATCGCTACGCCGCCAACCTCGTGTGCTTGCCACACGGAATTTTCTACGGCAGCATGTCTCAGGCTGCTGCATCGGCAGCGGCTAACGCGTACCGGTCGGGCGAGATCATTCTCGACCGCTACCGGGGACGCGCAGGCATCCCTGAGCCATTGCAGGCCGTCGAGCACTTCGCCCGAGCCCATACGGGAGAGTGCTCCGTCGGCGCGGTGGCCGTGGAATCCTCCAGGACGGACGGCGACGTCACCGAAGCCATTGTGCGCTGCGGCGACGTCCGGCTCCAGGTTGTGGTTGAGCCATCGGCGTTCACAGCGCCGTGTGGTACGGCTTGCGCCGAGACGATCACCACCTACCGGCTGGTTTCGCTGGACAGGCTCACGCCTGTGCGGTACGCCACGCCCGCTCTCGCCTGAACAGGGAACATCACGGCCCGACGTTGCGTTGGAACAGTGACGCCAAAAGCGTCCAATGCGGCTCAATTACCGAAATACCTCTCACGAAGGTGGTTTTCTCATGTCTCAGGTACGTCGGCAGCTCGCCCGCCCGCGCCCCAGCTGGGGTTGGCAGGATGATGCCGCGTGCCGGGGTGAGGACCTCGTGCTCTTCTTCGGCCCCGATGGGGAGCGGCAGCCCGAGCGTGACGTACGAGAGCGGAAGGCCAAGGCGATCTGCGCCCAGTGCCCCGTCCGCAACGAGTGCCTTGACTACGCGCTGTCCCGGCCGGAGAAGTACGGCACGTGGGGCGGTCTCAACGAGGACGAGCGGGCCAGCGAGCGTCGCCGTCGCATGCGCCGCGCGGCCAGCGCCGGCATCTCCGCCGCCTGACACACCCGGCAGCAATCACCATCATCGCGTGATCACGCAGTTGTCCCGATGAGCCGGAGCCTGGACATCCATGCCAGGCTCTGGTGAACCCGGTCGGGGCAACTGCCTGATCAGGCCCTGGATGGTCACACCAGCACACGACTTCGCCGGCCGCGGGCGCCAACCGCGGTGGCGAAGTCTTC